>CANCCF010000134.1 GCA_947374485.1 Comamonadaceae bacterium
CAGCGCTGTTGGCCGCTGCCCAGGTAGCCGCAGGGGCAGGGGTTCATGGCGCCAATCAGTTGAAAGCGCGCCGGAAACTCGGCGCGCCGGGCCGCCCTGGCAATGCTGATGCTGCCGGTTTCCAGCGGCTCGCGCAGCGCCTCCAGGGCTGAACGCTTGAATTCGGGGAACTCGTCCAAAAACAGCACGCCGTGGTGGGCCAGGGAAATTTCTCCGGGTGGGCATGAACACAGTTAGACTCAAAATCTAACGAAGTTGCGCGCAACTTTGACAAAATGAGCTATTGGGCAAAACCAAAATTGGACTAAAAAATCACCAAAGTAAGAACTGGCAATATCGGCCAGGCAGTGCTTCAAAACCGGGTTGGGGAATCAGTCGCGTATTGTGTCCAAATAGGCGCGGGCATCTGCTCCCGTGCCTTCGGCAACATAGATCGATAACACTTGATTGGACAACCCCATTTTCAGGAGAATGCGCATTGCAGGAGTGTACCTAGCTTACGCGACGGTCTGATCAGCCGGGCCCCCCCGTATTAGCCAAAGTGACTTTAATCCGTTGATATCCGGGACGGATTGCCTCTCAAGTCCGCGCAATCCTGGCCTGGCGGCTTGCCGAACATCCGCCGGTACTCGCGACTGAACTGTGAGGGGCTTTCATAGCCGACAGCAAAGCCGACCGTGGAAACATCGTCTTGTGTCACTAACAGGCGAGCGCGCGCCGCCTGAAGGCGAAGCTGTTTCTGGTATTGGATCGGGCTTAACGATGTGACTAGACGGAAATGCCGATGCAGCGAAGTGACGCTCATGCCGGCGATTTCCGCCAGGTCCTCGATTCGAACCGTTTCCGCGAAATGGCCACGCAACCAGCGAATCGACCGGCCGATTTGCGACATCCGGCTATCAGCAAGGCCAATCTGCCGAACCATCAGCCCTTGTGGGCCATTGATCAACCGCCAAAGTACTTCGCGCTCAAGAGCTGCGGCGAGGATCGGAACATCAGATGGTTGATCGAGTAGGCGCAGCAGGCGTACGATGGAGTCTATAAGGTCGTTCGATAGATCACTGGTGGCGATGCCGGGTCGGTCGCCGCCTATCATTCGAGGGCCGCCTGACTCCAACAGCAAGCTGGCGATGGCATCGGGCCTCAGCGTCATCCCACATCCAAGATATGGAAGCTCGGGGGTCGCTTCGACGACATAAGCATCAACCGGCAGATCCACGGAGACGACCAGAAATTGGCCCTCGCGATACTCGAATGTTTGTTTCCCGACTTCAACGCGTTTGGCACCTTGGGCAATCAGCGAAAAGACGGGCTCAACAACGATCTGACATGGCAGGGTAGGTCCGGATTCAATGCCAAGAATCAAGCTGGGTATAAGCCGCAGTGGCCTGGCATCGGGACCAGCATGCCGCCTGATAAGCCCGCGAAGTTCATCGAGTGAGGTTGCAGTCATCACCGCATTGTTGACGGTTTCTGCTGTGCTGTCACCTGCCGGATCACGATAAGAATGGAAGGATTGTGCATGGATGTGGCAGCTTTGATCTAACGGGGTGGAGCGTGCCGCCAGTCTAATTGGGCACGGCCAAGCCACCGACGCACGCGCGGAAACTGAACTCTCTAGAAGGTTTGCGTGAAGAACGACTCAGACCGTCGAAGGTTGATCAGCGTCGCGGAAATTACCGGAGCATCGACATATATCACGGGGCACTGTCCGGCGCGCATGGGCACAGGCTGCCGGTACAAATTAGGAAAATTTCGTGAAGAAGAATGTGAATTTCAACAGCGGCGGTTTTCGCCTTGCCGGTCATCTCTATGTACCGGATGGACCCAACTCGGGTAAGCATCCGGCGATCATTGTGGGTCACCCGTCCAGCGGCGTAAAGGAGCAGACTGCGGGCCTCTACGCAGAGCGACTGGCGGAGCAAGGGTTCATTACGCTTGCCTTTGACACCGCAACCCAGGGTGAAAGCGAAGGACTTCCGCGCGGAGTGGAGGATCCAGCACGTAGGGCCGAAGAGTTCAAGGACGCCGTGTCCTTCCTCAGCGTGCGCCCGGAGATCGATCCCGATCGCATTGGCATCTTAGGAATTTGCGCCTCTGGCGGATATGTCGTTCCGGCCGCTGTAAGCGATCTGCGTATCAAAGCTGTCGCCACCGTCAGCGGTGTTGACCTTGGCAGGTGGCATCGCTATGGTGCGGACGGCAAGCAGGACCCGGAGGTGTTCCGGAGCATGTTGGGTGCCGCAGCGGCGGCGCGCGCGACCGAAGCACGCGGTGAAGGCATCAGGATGCTGACTATTCAGCCGGCCACCAGAGAGGAAGCGCGAGACGCTGGTTCGATGGCACTGGATGGCTGGGACTACTACTGCGATCGCGGGCAGCACCCCCGATCAGCGAAAGCATTTACTTGGACTAGCATTGATCGCACGGCGGTGGTTGATGGCTTTCACTTCATCGACACGATCGCGCCGCGGCCATTGTTGATGATTGTGGGCACCGCGGCTTTGAGCAAATGGATGGGCGAGGACGCCATCAAGCTCGCGCGGGAACCCAAGGAACTTTTCTGGATCAATGGAGCGACCCATGTCGACCTGTACGACAAACCGCAATATGTGACACCGGCAGTGGTGAAACTCACAGCCTTCTTCAACAGCCATCTCCGGGTAACCAGCGCGCGCGTTTGATGCAGTGGGGAAGTTTCAAGATCATCCTCGCCGTCAAACGAACCTCCAGCTTGCAAAGCAACTTGCCGCTGAAAATCCAATGACTCTTAACAACTATGTGACTCTGGGTCGCTCTGGCCTGCGCGTAAGCCCCCTTTGTCTCGGAACGATGACGTTTGGTGAAGGCCGCGGCTGGGGCTCGTCCGTGGGGGAACGTCAGGAAATCATGGATCGATACATTGCGGCCGGTGGCAACTTCATCGACACAGCAAATGGCTATACGGCGGGCCATTCGGAAGCGATCATTGGCGATCACATCGGTCGCCATTCATCGCGCCGCGATCGCCTCGTCCTCGCCACCAAGTTCAGCAGCAATCTCTATCTCGGCGATCCCAACGGCGGGGGGTCGGGCCGCAAGGCCATCGTCAGCCAGTGCGAGAACTCGTTGCGCCGTGTGAAGACCGACTACATCGACCTGTACTGGCTGCATAACTGGGACGTGCATACGCCGATCGATGAAACGATGGCGGCGTTGGATGACTTGATTCGCGTAGGCAAGGTGCGATACATTGGCATCTCTGACACGCCGGCTTGGAAGGCTATGGAAGCGAACCTAATTGCGCGCTTCCGCGGCTGGGCCCAATTCATTGGCATACAGATTGAATACTCCTTGCTGGAGCGCAGCGTCGAGGCAGAGCTGGTCCCGATGGCGCGGGAACTGGGCCTCGGCATCATGCCTTGGTCTCCCCTCAAAAGCGGCGCGCTCAGCGGGAAGTACACGCGTGCAAATCAAGGCGAGGTGAAGCCTGATCGCGGCGCCATGGTCCCACTCAACGAGAGAACGTACGCGCTCATTGACGAGTTGGAAAAGATAGCCACGGCGCATCAGAGCACCATTGCTCGTATAGCGCTGGCCTGGGTGCGCATACAGCAGGGCGTGACATCGACCATCATTGGTGCGCGCCGGGTGAGCCAGCTTGTGGACAATCTGAAGTCGCTCGATATCACGCTGAGCGCCGAGGAGATCGCTCATCTCGACGGGCTGACCAAACCAGCGCTTCCGTTCCCACAAAACATGCAGGGGTTCTTTCCGATGATTCACAACGGCGAAACGACTATCAACGGCGTTGTGGGCGGGCCTTCAATGATTATCCGGCCCGGCGAGACGCCGTACTGAAAGTAGACGCTTCTTGCGCACATTGTTCCATGGCGTGCGTGGTACCAATTGCTTCGATGCTTCGGAAGGCTATGGTTCACTGGAAGAAGTGAGGTAGGCCTGTAAAGCCACTCTAAGAGATACTTATAATCGGAAGTGGATTCGTTGGAAAGTCGCCATAATCTCTCGATGCTATGCAATTCCGATGAACACCTACCACCCCTCACTTGAAAATCCCGAGCGTCGTGATGCCATGTTGGGCTACGACCCTCCGGCAGAGGTCAGCCGTTTGCTGCGCTGTGTGAGCCACGGGGCACCGTCGCCGTTGATACGCTGGCACTACCACGATGACTACGAGCTGCACTATGTGGTGGCTACCTCTGGCAAGTTCTTTGTAGGTGACTACATAGGGCACTTCATGCCGGGCAACCTAGTGCTGGTGGGCCCAAGGTTGCCGCACAACTGGATTTCCAGCGATTTGCCTGCAGAAGGTGTGGCGCTTCGCGACCGGTGCATTGTCTTCAACATCGGGCCTATCAAGGATTCTGCCCTTTTCCTACCTGAGATCAACGAGATCTTGCCCATGCTCGAGCGTGCGTCGCGGGGCATTGAATTCTTCGATGTGGCCGAGCGTGTGGCGCCATATTTGGAGCGCATTTTCAACAGCCACAACATCACGCGCCTAGGCGTGTTCTTTGAGTTGCTGGGAGAGCTTTCACGCTGTGAAGACTACCGCCTGTTGTCCAGCCAGGTCTTTGATGGCAATGGGGATGAGAAGTCCCAGTCGCAGATCAACACCATCGTGAATTACATCAGCGAGCACTACGCCGAGCCCATCGGTTTGCCCGACATCGCCCAGTTGTTCCGCATGAGTGAAAGCCACTTTTCACGCGTGTTCAAGAGGGCGACGGGCAATTCGTTCGTGGACTTCTTGACCCTGGTGCGCATAAACCGGGCCTGCCAATTGCTGATGCAAACCGACGAAAAAATATCTGCCATCTGCTATGACGTGGGCTTTAACAACCTCGCCAATTTCAACCGACGATTCCTGGAACTGAAGAGCATCACCCCTTCCGCATTTCGCCAGCAGGCGCGCAGCGTTTTCGCCTGAGCCGAGGATCAGGCCCAAGAAAAAATGAGGTCAGCCCCGTTTTTGCTCGCCTCGATCAGGCGCGCATTGGGCTCGTCGGTCTTGGCCACCCAGTCTAGCGCGGCTTGGTGGCTTCTTCCAAAAAATTCGTGCCGTTTGACCAGACGCTCCGTGCGCAATGCCTGGTCCACGTCCACATACCAACAACCATCCAAATAGTTGCGCACATGGGCCCAGGGGCCGTTGGAGAGCAATAAATAATTGCCCTCGGTGATGATGAGGCGTGTGGTGGGCAGTATCTCGATCGCATTGGCAATCGGCTCTTCAATCTCGCGCACAAACTCTGGCGCATATACCGACTCTTTTTCATAGCTGCTGCGTAGCCTTGCCAGCAGGGCCACATAGCCGCCGCTGTCAAAAGTGTCTTGCGCGCCTTTCTTGTGCGCCAAGCCTTTGCGCTTGAGCACGCTGTTGGAAAAATGGAATCCGTCCATGGGAACTATTTGGCTGCTGTGCGAGAACTCCGCTTGCAGTGCAGTTGCCAAGGTGGATTTGCCAGAGCCTGGGGTGCCCACCAGCCCCAGAATTTTCCGCTGCCCGCTATCGACCAAAGTGCGTAACCTTGCCAGGTAATCGGCGGGTATTGTGGGTGGCGTCGGTATTGCAGATGTCTGTGTCACGGCGTGTCAATCCTATTCCTGGAGTAACGCTCCCGCAGCAAGTTCATCATGAAGACATTGATGTCCCACTGGTTAGCGATGGGCTGTTGAGAGCCAGGCAGTATGGTCATGTAAGGGTAGGGTCCGAACTCCGGCGTGATGCACAGAAATTCTTTGGACTCTGCTCGGGACAGGGTCACAATCCGGTCCCACCAACTGATGTGCCGGTCCAGCACTTCCTTCCATTCCGGTGCTCTGGGGTCTGGCACCTGCGGTCCCTCGGCAAAGCCAACGCGAGCATGGATGTGGTCTGCCCGGCTGATGGCCAGACTCAAGGACTCTTCCTGATCGTGCAGCAAAGTCTCGGCCACGTTGCACCAGTGACTGAAGTCCGCGCCAATCCGCAGATGGGCATTTGCCAACAAAAACGGCGCGGTGACATGCGCTGCAAACGTGAATTTGCCGCGATGGGTTTCATGCACCACACGCACGCCACTCTCGCGCGTGAACGCGCTGGCCAGTTCCACCAGCTCCATATTTTGTTCAAACGAAAAGAAGTCCTTGCCCGTTTGCGAATTGATCAAGAGCGGCTGGCCGTCCGTCAAATTGTGGAGGCGGCTGAGAAACTGGGCCTTGTGCTTTTCAAAGTCCGCAGTGACCGTGTCTGAATGGTGACCAACGAAGTGCAGTCCCGCGTCTGCAATGGCAGCGTGGATGCGGCGCTTGTGCGCATCATCATCATGCGGTATGGACATTTCCACGCCGTCATACCCTGCCGTGCGGACCTTCAGAACAAATTCCTCAATGGGAAGTTCGTTGCCCCAACTGGTGCATAAGAAGTGCAACTTCATGGGTCAAACGCAGAGGCGAATAACGCCGCCTTCCACCGTGGCGGGATAGGTGCCAAGGTTTTTGCAGACCGGTGCGCCCAGGGCCTTTCCGCTGCGGATGTCGAAGCGTCCGTTGTGTTTGGGGCATTCAATCACCATGTTCATGACTAAGCCGTCACACAGGTGGACCTTCTCGTGAGTGCACAGGCCGTCTGTGGCATAGGCCGTGTCGCCCACTCGGTAAATGGCAAAGGTTTTGCCGTCGTGGTCAAAACGCAGCACGTCTTCGTCGTCCAGTTTGTCCAGGGGGAAGACGTCAATCCATGTACTCATATTCCAGCTCCAATTGTTTGAGACGTCGGCTCGGTTGTGGCCGATCGGTAGGATGACGGCTGCAGCATGTCTTTCAGCCGTATGGTCAGGTCTTGCAATACTTGCGGGCGCGGAAGCACCACGTTGCGCTCGACAAGCATGCGCGCCAGTTTGAATTCCTTGGCCAGTTGCGTGGTGAGTCCCCAGCCACAGGCGCCTACCAGGCGCCGCTCGGCGTCCAGGTAGAAGATGATTTCTTCGGACCCGGCCAGTCTGCGGCTGACTGTGCCGTTGGGGCCGCTAGAGGCCAATGCAGGCTCACCGGCAACCTGTACCTGGTGGTCATATTGGTCCGACCAGAACCAGGGGTGCGCTGCAAAACTCTCATGCTGTCCCAGCATGTTGCGGGCCGCTGTGTGGGCTTGTGTTTCCGCGTTGTGCCAAGTCTCCTGGCGCATCAGGGCACCAGAAATAACAGACGGAAACTCCGCAACATCACCCGCCGCAAAAATGCCCGGCACGCTGGTTTCCAACTGGTCATTCACGACAATGCCGCGCGCCACCGCCAAGCCCGCCGCGCGTGCGAGGTCGGCATGTGCATCGATGCCAATGCCCACCAGCACTGCACCAGCATCCAGCTGCGTGCCATCGGTTAGCAGCAACTGCACGCCCGCGTGTGTTGGCACGATGCGCTCAATGCTGCGCTCCAGAAGCAGCTTGACTCCGTGCTTCCGGTGCAGCGTCAGGGCACGCTGAGCCACCGACTCCGGCACAGCGCGGCCCATCAGGCGCGGGCCCATTTCCAGCAAGGTCACGCTGCAGCCCAGCTGTATGGCCGAGGCCGCCACTTCCAGGCCGATGAAGCCGCCGCCCACCACCACCAGGCGCTGGCCTGGCTGCAGCTGCAGGGCCAGCAGGTGTGCGTCGTCCAGATTGCGCAGCGTCAGCACCTGTGGCAAATCGGCGCCTGGCACCGTCAGCCGGCGTACGCGTCCGCCGGTGGCGATCAGCAGCGAGCGGTAAGGCAGCACCTCTTGCGATGCCAGCGTCACGGTCCTGGCCAGTGTATCTATGCGGGTGGCCGGCGCTACGTGGTGCTGTATGGCCAGACGTTCGATTTCCGAGGCCGGTAAAAAGCCGCACTGCTGCGCTGTGCTCTCGCCGGTCAGTAGCCCTTTGGACAAGGGCGGGCGTTCGTAGGGCAGTTCCGCTTCGTCACCCACCAAATGGATGGCTCCGGTCCAGCCCGCGTTACGCAGTTCGAGTGCCGCACGCCCACCGCAGTGGCCCGCGCCCACGATCAACATGGCGTCTTCAGGCACTGGCGTTGTCATTTTGTTTCGCCTTCTGTGCTTGCGCCAGGAAGCGTGCATCCATGCGGGCTTGTGATTCGGGCGTGCCGTCGTGAAAACTGCCAAACCATTTGTCCATGGGCACGGTTCCGTCTGCGTAGTTGCACTCGAAGTACTTGTGGTGCAGGTAGTGCGGGTATGTATTCAGGTTGATCTGCACACCGGCCAGCTCCAGGCGTTCATAGCCCAGGTGACCTTGCGCAGGTGTCAGGCCTGCGTGGGCCAGGGTAAAGATGGCGTGCAAGGGGTTGGACGGCACGATCAGGTGAATCAGCACGACAGAGAAATACAGCACGTGCTCGACCGGGTGCATCGCCAGACCCGACCAGGCAGAGATATTAACGTTGTTGTGGTGCAGCTTGTGGAACCAGCGGTAGAGCACGGGAATGTGCAACGAGCGGTGGGCCGTATAGAAGTGCACTTCACGCCACAGGGGAATGATCAGCAGCAGAGCCACGTTATAGACCGGATGCTCGGCCCACGACATATACGGGATGTAGCCGTTTGAGAACATCCACAGCATGATGGCTTCGTAGGCGGTCCAGATCGGCACGCCGCTCAACAGTGTCCAGAACATGTTGTCACGCACCTGGTGCTTGAAAAGGAAAGTGGGGTTGCCCACTTCGGGCCAACGCCCGTTGTACTTGAAGGTGTTGCCCTGTATGCGTTTGACGTAATACATCAAATGCAAGCCGCCGTAGAAGATGAACACGTAAGCCCAGTTGCGTACAAGCAAGAACAGCGTCCAGTCCCATGAGATAGTCTTCATGGTCTCGGCTGCGGGCGTTAGGTACGCATAGGTCAGTACCGACACCAGAATGTAGAAGAGCGTCCACGGAAACAGATAGCCGGGTAGGCCCGCAAACCATTTGAGCAAAGCCACCGGCTGCGGTGGCCATACAAAGAGCGGGGGATAGGCCACGGGCTTGTGCGGTGACCAGTCGTCACGCTTGTTGCGCTTGCCTAGCTTTGAATCATCCATGGTTCTAAATCCTAAGAACTACTAATAACAGTGAGTCTTGTATTTTCTGAGCTGAGCTCTGCAATGGCTAATGAGTGAAGGGCGCCCCGCTGATACTTCTGTGCTTTATCCAGTTAGTAGTAACCATTGCACGGATCCCCTGAGCTCTACAGTGGGAGTGCTTAAGGGAAATCCCTCAAGCAATAAGGCGAAAAAGTATTAGTACTCGCGCCTTTCGGCGTTACCGGAATACTGCGCATTCGACGATCCTTCATGCAGCCTTGAACATAGGCTCTTACGCAACAAATTGACACTAGGAGACACAAATGAAATTCAAAAAGACAGCCATCTTCGCCCTGGGCGTAGCCGCCGTGTTTGCTGCCCATGCAGATACGGAACTGGTAGTGGCCACTGTCAACAACGGGCATATGATTGAAATGCAGAAGCTCAGCAAGAACTTCGAGCAAGCCAATCCCGACATCAAACTCAAGTGGGTAACTTTGGAAGAGGGTGCGCTGCGCCAACGTGTCACTACCGACATCGCGACCAAGGGCGGCCAGTTTGATGTGATGACCATCGGCATGTACGAAACCCCCATCTGGGGCAAGAAGGGTTGGCTGCAAGAAATCAAGACCGACGCCAAGTACGACGCAGACGACTTGCTGCCCGCTATGCGCAACGGCCTGAGTGTGGATGGCAAGATGTTTGCCGTGCCTTTCTATGGTGAAAGTTCGATGCTGATGTACCGCAAAGATCTGGCTGACAAGGCTGGCATAAAAGTGGCCGACAAGCCCACCTGGGCTGAGATCAAGGAACTGGCCGCCAAGATTCATGACCCTAAGAACGGCGTGTACGGCATCTGCCTGCGCGGCAAGCCGGGTTGGGGCGACAACATGGGTTTCATCACCACCTTGGCCAATACCTACGGTGGCCAGTTGTTCGATACCTCCTGGAAGCCCCAGCTGCAATCTAAGGCCTGGAAAGACGCCGTCACCTTCTATGTGGAATTGCTGACCAAGTACGGCCCTCCCGGTTCCTCTGCCAACAGCTTCAATGAAATTTTGGCTCTGTACAACGAAGGCAAGTGCGGCATGTGGATCGACGCCACCATTGCAGCTTCCTTCATCACCGACCCCAAGCAGTCCAAGGTGGCTGACAAGGTAGCATTTGCACAAGCACCTACCCAAGTAACACCCAAGGGTGCTAACTGGCTGTGGGCTTGGGCCTTGGCCATTCCATCGGGCTCGACGAAGGTGGATGCCGCTCAGAAGTTCGTGACCTGGGCAACGTCCAAGGAATACATCGAACTGGTGGCCAAGACCAACGGCTGGGCGCACGTTCCCACTGGAACCCGCAAGTCCACCTACGCCAACGCTGAGTTCCAAAAGGCTGCCGTGTTTGCCTCAGCTGAAAAGGCTGCTATTGACTCGGCCAACCCCAACGACAGCACCTTGCCTAAGAGCCCTTATGTTGGCGTGCAGTTCGCAGCCATCCCAGAGTGGCAATCGATTGGTACAGGCATTGGACAACAGATGACGGCCGCACTGACAGGAAAAGTCAGTGTGGATGACGCTCTGAAGGCTTCTCAAGCCCTGGCCGACCGCGAAATGAAGAAGGCTGGCTACTACAAGTAAGTCCCTGGGGTGATTCCCTATTGGAGCGCGCGGTGCTTTCTGCGCGCTCTTTTTTTACCAAAAGTACCAATGCCGGGCTTGCTATGAATCGTTTTATTTCTCGTGCCTTGTTGACGCCAGCCGTTGCTTCCCTTTTTCTGTGGATGATCGTCCCCCTTGTGATGACGATTTATTTTTCTGTCATCCGCTACAACCTGATGCAGCCCGAAGAGACCGGCTTTATCGGGCTGGAAAACTTCACCTACTTTCTGACCGACCCCTCCTTCACGGTGGCGGTGGTCAATACGCTCTTGCTGCTGGGCAGTGTGATCCTGATCACGGTGATCTTCGGCACGGCCATTGCGCTGCTGATTGATGACCCCTTCCCCGGCCGCGCCATCGTGCGCCTGCTGCTGATCTCGCC
>CANCCF010000135.1 GCA_947374485.1 Comamonadaceae bacterium
CAAAAGTCCAGCGATGGCGCGGGAGAGGCCGCACCGGGCTCGGTGCTGTCGGGTGATGCACCGCGCCCGTTCACTGCGGGTGGCGGCGATGCGGCCATGCAGGACATCAACATGGTGCTGGACATTCCGGTGCTGCTGTCGGTGGAGCTGGGCCGCACCAAGGTGCCCATCAAACACATTCTGCAGCTGGGCCAGGGCTCGGTGGTCGAGCTCGATGCGCTGGCCGGTGAGCCCATGGACGTGCTGGTCAACGGCTACCTGATCGCCCAGGGCGAGGTGGTGGTGGTGAACGACAAGTTCGGCATTCGCCTGACCGACGTGGTGACGCCTTCCGAGCGCCTGCGCCGCGTCAGCAAGGGTTGACGGCGGGAATGACGCAGTCCCTGATTCTGATTGGCCTGTTTTTGGGCCTGCTGGTGAGTTTGCCTTTTTTGATTGAGCACCTCAAAAAGCGCTATGGCCTGAAGATTCCCGGCAGCTCGGGCCCCACGCGCCTGGTGTCCACCCTGTCGCTCGGGCCGCAGCAAAAGGTGGTGACGGTGGAAGTGGGGCCTGCGAATGCCCGCGTCTGGCTGGTGCTGGGGGTCACCCAACAGTCCATCCAGTGCCTGCACACGGCGCCGGCTGAAAGTGGTGCTGCCAGCCCGGTGCTGACCCATGGGGCAACGGACGCCGCATGAAGCACACCAGCCTTTTCGCAAAAGTCACTTTGCTTGGGCTGCTGCTGGCCGTGCAAGGCCTCGCGCATGCCCAGAGCCAGGGTCAATTGCCCCTGATCATTGGCAGCAGCCAGGGCGGCACCAGCTACTCGGTGCCCATCCAGACCCTGCTGTTTTTTACCGCGCTGTCGTTCCTGCCCGCTGTTCTGCTGATGATGACGGGCTTTACCCGCATCGTCATCGTGCTCTCGCTCCTGCGCCAGGCCATGGGCACGCAGTCGGCACCGCCCAACCAGGTCATCGTCGGGCTGTCACTGTTCCTCACCTTCTTTGTCATGGGGCCCACGCTGGACAAGGTCTATGCCGATGCCTACCTGCCCTACACCAACAACACCATTTCCTTCGAGCAGGCGCTCAGCAAGGGCGAGGGTCCGCTGCGCAGCTTCATGTCCAAGCAGACGCGCCAGTCCGACTTTGCCCTGTTCGTGAAACTGGCCAAGCTGCCCCCTGACACCCAGGTGGATGTGGCGCCCATGCGCGTGCTGGTGCCGGCCTTTGTGATCAGTGAGCTCAAATCGGCGTTCCAGATCGGCTTCATGATCTTCATTCCGTTTCTGGTGATCGACATGGTGGTGGCCAGCGTGCTCATGTCCCTGGGCATGATGATGCTCTCGCCGGTGCTGGTGGCGCTGCCCTTCAAGCTGATTTTGTTTGTGCTGGCCGATGGCTGGAACCTGCTGGTGGGCTCGCTGGCGGCCAGCTTCGTGACCTGAGGACGGGCCGTATGAATTCGCAAATGGTGTTGACCCTGGGCCAGGAAGCCTTGCTCATGATGCTCATGGTGTCCTCGCCCATTCTGGGTGCGGCGCTGGTGGTGGGCCTGCTGGTGAGCCTGTTCCAGGCCATCACCCAGATCAACGAGGCCACGCTGGCCTTTGTGCCCAAGCTGATTGCGGCCATTGCCGTGCTGGCCATTGCCGGTCCCTGGATGCTGACCATGCTGGTGGAGTACATACGCCGCACCATGGAAGCCATTCCCGGCGCCGTGGCCTGAAGGCTGGAGGCTGGGCGTGATCAGTCTTTCCGAGGCGCAGCTGGCGGCCTGGATCTCGCCGATTTTCTGGCCCTTTGTGCGCGTGCTGGCGGTGTTTACCTCGGCACCGGTGTTTTCCGCCAAGATGGTGCCGGTGCGGGCCCGCGTGGCGCTGGCTTTTCTGGTGGCGCTGGCCTCGCAGGCCAGCCTGCCACCGGCCGACATCATCGGTTTCAACGACCCGCGCGCGCTCGGTGTGCTGATGCAGCAGATGGGCGTGGGCCTGTCGCTTGGCTTTGCGGTGCGCATTGTGTTTACTGCAGTGGAACTGGCCGGTGAAATGGTCGGCCTGCAAATGGGCCTGAACTTCGCCTCCTTCTTCAACCCCAGCATGGGCAACCAGGCGAATGCGGTGGGTATCTTTTTCTCACAAATGGTGGCGCTACTGTTTGTGGTGATGAACGGCCACCTGATGGTGCTGATGGCGGTGAACCGCAGTTTCCAGGCTTTTCCCATTGACCAGAACTTTCTGCAGGCGCTGGAGCAAATGAAGCTGTACCAACTGGGCGGCGACCTGTTTGCGAGTGCGCTGTGGATTGCCCTGCCCATGATTGGTCTGCTGATGTTCACCAATCTGGCGCTGGGCATCATGTCGCGCGTGGCGCCCCAGCTCAACATCTTTGCCATCGGCTTTCCCGTCACGCTGCTGGTGGGCATGCTGGGCATTGCATTCACCCTGCCCATGCTGGACCAACCCTTTATTGCGCTGATGGGCAGAGTGATTGATATCTTTGGGTAACCGGGCTTAAACCAGCTCGTTGCGGATGGCGTAGACCGTCAGTTCGGCGTTGTTGCCCAGCTTGAGTTTCTCTAGCAACCGCGCCCGGTACACGCTCACCGTCTTGGGGCTGAGCATGAGTTCCTCGGCAATTTCCGAGAGCTTGCGCCCTGAGGCAATCTTCAACAAGGTTTGCAGCTCGCGCTCCGACAGGGTGGAGTGCAGCGTCTCCGACGTGGGCTCGGAGAGGTTGTTGACCAGCATGTCGGACACCGCCGCACTCACATACTTGCGGCCTTGGGCAATGGTGCGCACCGCAGCCACCAGCTCGGCCGGGTCGCCTGCCTTGTTCAGGTAACCATGCGCGCCCGCGCGCAGGCAGCGGATGGCGTACTGGTCTTCGGCAAACATGGACACAATCAGCACCCGCACCGCAGAGCCCCCCTCGCGCAGGCTGGCCAGCACCTCCAGGCCACCGCGCCCGGGCAGGTTCAGGTCGAGTATGAGCACATCGCAGGCGGCGGTGCGCAGCAGCTCGCGCACCTCTGAGTAGCTGCCGGATTCACCCGTGACCTGGATGTCCACCGCTTCGCTCAAGGTGTCGCGTATGCCACGGCGCACCATGGCATGGTCATCGCATAGAACAACTTTGATCACTGGAAATCGGCCTCGGTAGGTGTGTGGGGTTCCCCGTCCAGGGGAATGGTGAGTATCACCGTGGTGCCATGGCCCGGCCGGGTGCTGAGGTCCAGCCAGCCACCGGCCACCCGCGCCCGCTCCTTCAGGCCACGGATGCCAAAGGCCTGCGGCTTGCCCAGGGCTTCGTCTGATATGCCGCATCCGTTGTCTGAAATCTCCAGGGTCAGCACGCCCTCGGCGTCGGACAACTCGACCTTCACCTGGCTGCACTGCGCGTATTTGGAGATATTGGTCAGCGCCTCTTGTGCCGTGCGGTAGGCGGTCAGCTGGATGGGCTTGCTGCACTGCATGCCCGGTTGGTGGCACACCAGCGAGGTTTTGACACCGCTGCGACGCTGAAAGCTTTCGGCCAGCCACTGGATGGCCGGGTACAGGCCCTGGTCGAGGATGGCGGGGCGCAGGTTCATCATGATGCGCTGGCTGGCGCCAATGGCGTGTTGCAGCATGTCGTTGGCGGTGCTCACATGCTCCTGCATATCGGCCGAGGCACTGTGGCGGGCCAGCCAGGCCAGGTCCAGCCGCACGGCGGCCAGTGAGCCGCCGATGTCGTCATGGATCTCGCGGGCGATGGAGGCACGCTCGTTTTCAATCGCGGTCTGCAAGTGCTGCGCAAAGTGCGCCAGGCGCTGTTCGGAGGCGGCCAGTTCGGCCACCGCGCGCGCCTCGGCAGCCTGGGCCTTGAACACTTCCAGCGTGCGGCCAATCACGCGGGCCAGCTTGTGCAAATCGTCTTTGGGCAGGTAGTCGCTCAGCCCCAGCTGAATGGCTGCTACGGCCGCGGATTCACCAATGGCACCGGACAGCAGCACAAAGGGCAGCCGCACGGTGCTGGCTTGCAGCAGTCCCCAGGCATCCAGCGCGGTGAAACCGGGCAGGCGGTAGTCGGCCAGGATGATGTCGAAGGTCTGGCTGTTGAGTTGCTGCGCAAAGTCGTCCAGTGCATCCACACGGGTGATCTGGAAGGGCAGGTGGTCCCGGCGCAAAGCCCGGCAGACCAGCTGGTGGTCCAGCTCGGAGTCTTCCAGGTGCAGAATGTTGAGGCCAGAGGGGGTGACGGAGGGTGCGGAAAAGGCCATGGACATTGGCTTTGATTATCGTTTTGCGCAAGCGCCGGGCGCAAGTTCTTTTGCTTGCGAAATGGAAGTAGCCTGTCCAAAATGGCCACAATGCCCCAAGTTTCCTGCTAACCTCGACGGCAGAAGAAAAGGGGCGGTAACACTATATGAAATACATTCCTTTGCAGAGCCGCTTTGAGGATTCCTGACGATGCCAGCATCTCTGACCACACCGAGCGCACCTTCCGTGCAAATGCCACTGATGCTGGTTGCAGAGGTGCAGGACTCTTTGTTGGTGGTGGTGCACGACTTGAATCGGCTTGATGGCCTGCTGGCGCACACCATGGAAAACCTGATGGAGCGCTTTACCGCCGCCAGCGCCAACCTGGCCAACCCCGAGCTGATTGAATCCAAGGAACTCGATATCGTGCGCAGCACTCTGCGCGCGGCCGTCACCGAGTTGCAGTTCCAGGACATGGCCTCCCAACTGATATCCCATACCTCCAAAATATTGCAGGGCTGTGCCTACCGACTGGCCTCGGAGTCCATGGGGTCGGAAGATGGCGAGGCCGTTCCCTTTGTTGAAGAGGTGCCTGAGCGACCGAACCCGGTCACGCAGGACGAGATGGACGCCGGTTCCATCGAACTTTTCTGACCTGAAAGCCAAAACATGATTAGCTGGAGCATTTGATGCCTGTAATTCTCGCTGTTGATGACTCGCCTTCCATGCGGAAGATGGTGTCTTTTACGCTCACCGGAGCAGGCTACCAGGTAGTGGAGGCCGTGGACGGGCAGGATGCGTTCGAGAAGGCGCAAACCCAGTTCTTTGATCTGGTGCTGACCGACCAGAACATGCCGCGCATGGATGGCCTGGGCCTTACGCGCAAGCTGCGCGAACACCCCCAGTTCAAGACCACGCCGATTTTGATGCTGACCACCGAGTCCAGCGATCTGATGAAGCAGGCCGGGCGTGCGGCTGGCGCCACCGGCTGGCTGGTAAAGCCCTTCGATCCGGCCAAGCTGCTCGATGTCATCAAAAAGGTCATCCGCTAAAAGCGCGGACAGAACCCACCGAACAAGAAATTCGCAGGAGTAACACATGTCCGAAACGCATCAAGACAGCGGCAGCAGCGGCGATATTGACCTCAGCCAGTTCTACCAGATCTTCTTTGAAGAGGCGGGCGAGAACCTGGACCTGATGGAGACCATGCTGCTGAACCTGAATCTGGAGACCGCGGACGACGAGGAGCTCAACGGCATCTTCCGTTGTGCCCACTCGGTCAAGGGCGGGGCGGCCACATTTGGCTTTGCCGATGTGGCCGAGCTCACGCACAAGATGGAGTCGCTGCTGGACCGCCTGCGCCGGCACGAACTGCAACCCAATGCGGTGATGGTCGATGTGTTGCTCGAATCGGCCGACGCATCGCGCAGCCTGCTGGCGCGCCACCAGACCGGAGACACCAGCCCGGCGCCCCCTACCGGTGATTTGGTCAAGCGCATTGCCGATCTGGCAGCAGGCCATATGCCTGCCCCCGTGGCGGCCGCGCGGCCCGCGCCAGCGCCCGTTGCGTCCCCGGTGGCGGCACCCAAGCCGGTGGCACCCGCAGTGGCCGGAGAGCGCCACTTGGAGATCAAGGTCGGCCCCTTGGACAATCCGGCGCAGGCCGATGCCATCGCCGAGCTGTTCCGGGACATCCCCGGCCTGGGGACCATTCAGGCGCTGAGCTCTGACCGCAAGGAATACCGCCTGTTTGCAGTGCAAACGGTTTCTACGGATGAGGATCTGCTGGACCTGTTCACGTTCCATGTGTCACGTGAGCAAATTGATATTCGCGCAGCGGCTGCCATGGCGCCAGTGGCCGCTGCAGCGGATGCCAGCCACGGCTTTTTTGACGGCGCTCCAGGTGCCCCGGTGGCTGCTGCGCCAGCCGCCACGGAAGCATCGGCAGGATTCGGCTTCTTTGACGGCGCCCCCGGTGCTCCCTCTGCGGCCCCCGAGCCAGCCATGCCCGATGCCCCTGTGGAAATCAAGGCCAGCGCCAAGCCCGTCGTCAAGGCGGCGGCTGCGCCCACGGCCCAGCCCGAGGCGGCTACCATCCGCGTGGCCATCAGCAAGGTGGATCAGCTGATCAACCTCGTGGGTGAACTGGTGATCACACAGGCCATGCTGGCGCAAAACAGCCGCGCCCTGGACCCAGCGTTGTACCAGCAACTGCTCACCGGCCTGGCCGACCTGGACCGCAACACCCGCGACCTGCAGGAATCGGTCATGTCCATCCGCATGATCCCCATGTCCATCGTTTTCAGCCGCTTCCCGCGCATGCTGCGCGATCTGGCAGGCAAGCTGGGCAAAAAGGTCGATTTCGTGACCCAGGGCGAGGCCACCGAGCTGGACAAGGGGCTGGTGGAAAAGATCACCGACCCGCTGACGCACCTGGTGCGCAACAGCTGCGACCACGGCATTGAAATGCCCGCCGACCGACTGGCCGCGGGCAAGTCCGAGACCGGCACCATCACCCTGTCGGCATCGCACCAGGGGGGCTCCATCGTGATCGAGGTGCGTGACGATGGCAAAGGCCTGTCGCGCGAAAAAATCCTCACCAAGGCGCGCGAGCGGGGGCTGGATGTGTCTGACCAGATGTCGGATGGCGAGGTTTGGGGCTTGATCTTCGCGCCGGGGTTTTCGACTGCGGAAGTGGTGACCGATGTGTCCGGGCGCGGCGTCGGCATGGATGTGGTCAAGCGCAATATCGCAGCCCTGAACGGCACGGTGGAAATCGATTCGGCCGAAGGTTTTGGCATGCGGGTGGCGGTGCGCCTGCCGCTGACGCTGGCCATCATGGATGGCATGTCGGTGGGCGTGGGCGACGAGGTCTACATCCTGCCGCTGTCTTCGGTGGTGGAGTCCTTCCAGGTCAAGTCGGATGCGGTCAGCACCGTGGGTCAGGGCTCGCAGCTGGTCAAGGTGCGTGATGAATACATGCCGGTGATCGAGCTCGAAAAAGTCTTCCAGGTGCCGCGCTTCGACTTCGAGAAAAACAGCGACATCATGGTTGTGGTCGAGGCCGACGGCAGCCGCGTGGTGCTGCTGGTGGACGAGTTGCTGGGCCAGCAGCAGGTGGTGGTCAAGAACCTGGAATCCAACTACCGCAAGGTGCCCAATGTGTCGGGCGCCACCATTCTGGGTGACGGCAAGGTCGCACTGATTCTGGATACCGGAGCCTTGGTGCGCCGGTCCAGGCACTAGAGGAGCACGCAATGGGAAAGATGGAAAACATGGACGAACTCACAGCCACCGGTGCCCGTGAGTACCTCACCTTCCGCCTGGATCAGGAGGAGTACGGCATCGACATCCTCAAGGTGCAGGAGATCCGTGGCTATGAACCGCCCACGCGGGTGGCCAACGCGCCCAATTTCATCAAGGGTGTGGTCAACCTGCGCGGCACGATCGTGCCCATCGTCGACATGCGGCTGAAGTTCAACTGCGCCAAGGCGGAGTACGACAGTTTCACAGTGGTCATCATCCTGAACCTGCGCCAGCGCATTGTGGGCATTGTGGTCGACTCGGTCAGCGATGTGATGGAGCTGCCGCCCGAGGCGCTCAAGGCAGCGCCGGACATTGACAGCGTGATCGACAGCGGCGCGGTGATGGGCCTGGGTTCACTGGGCGAGCGCATGCTGATTCTGCTGGACATCGAGCGCCTGATGTCGGCGCCGGACATGGGGCTGGTGAGCCAGGGCGATTAATCAGGCCCGGGGAGGGCTGGTCAATATGAGCGCACACGCTGCCATCGATTCCTTGGGTGAGGCACCCGGCATGCAAGGCCGGGAGTTTGCCTGGACGAACGCCGATTTCGACCGGGTGCAAGACCTGATCTACCGCCGCGCCGGTATCAGCCTGCACGATGGCAAGCACGCCATGGTCTACAGCCGCTTGTCACGGCGCCTGCGTGATACCGGCCACCAGAGCTTCAAGGAATACCTGAGCTGGCTGGAGTCCAATGAGGGGCCTGAGTGGCAGGAGTTTGTCAACGCGCTGACCACCAACCTCACCTCGTTCTTTCGCGAGCAGCACCACTTCCAGATTTTTGCCGAGCTCCTCAAGTCCAAGCCCGCAAGCCACCCCTGGAAGGTCTGGTGCAGCGCGGCGTCCACGGGCGAAGAACCGTATTCGATCGTGCTGACCGCCTTGGAGGCACTGGGCACCCGCCCGCACTTTTCTCTGATGGCCAGTGACATCGACTCCAAGGTGCTGGCCACCGCAGCCAGTGGCGTCTACAAGTCCGAGTCGCTCAAGGGCATCAGTCCGGCGCAGATGCAGGCGTACTTCATGCGCGGCAAGGGCGCCAATCAGGGCATGGTGCGGGTCAAGTCCGAGCTCAAGCAGATGATCGAATTTCTCATCGTCAACCTGATCAAGGACGACTGGCCGTTCCGGGATGCCTTTGATGTGGTGTTTTGCCGCAATGTGATGATTTACTTTGACGCGGAAACGCAGCGGCGTGTGCTGGAGCGCATTCACCGCGTCATGAAACCCGGCGGCGTGCTGTTTGTCGGGCACGCGGAAAATTTCAGTGATTCCCGCGATCTTTTTGTCCTGAAGGGGAAGACTGCTTATGAGCGCCGTTAACCGCACGTGGGCCGGCACCCCCGACCTGGCAAGCCACGCATGAGCCAAATCCAGTCCGCTGCCGGTGCCATGTCTGCAAGGCCACCCTTGGGCATGCCGCCCACCAAGACTCTGCCAAGTGGGCGGGTGTCCCGCATCGACCAGCTCAAGGCGCAGCCACGCAAACCCGGCGAAGCTTCGTTCTTCTACGCAGACCACCATTTTCAGTACGACGCGGTCAAGGTCCTGCCAGGCGAATACTTTGTCTCCAACGAAGAGATCGTGATCATGACGGTCTTGGGCTCCTGCATTGCCGCCTGCATCTGGGATGGGCGTGCCCGCATTGGCGGCATGAACCACTTCATGCTTCCGGACGGCGACACCGGGGACGGTTCCGGGCGCTATGGCTCTTTCGCCATGGAGTTGCTGATCAATGAGATGCTCAAACTCGGCGCACGCCGCGAGACCATGCAGGCCAAGGTGTTTGGTGGGGCGCAGGTCATGGCGGGCTTTACCACCATGAATGTGGGCGAACGCAACACCCAGTTTGTGCAAGACTACCTGTCCACCGAGCGCATTCCCATTGTTTCCCAGGACGTGCTGGACATCCATCCGCGCAAGGTGTGCTTCTTCCCCGTCACCGGCAAGGCCTTGGTGAAGCGGCTGGCCCATTCGCACCCCGAAACACTGGCGGTGGAAGAGCGCAGGGGCAATGCCGCAACCGTTGCCAAATCCAATGCGGGTGGCTCCGTCGATTTGTTTTGAGGACCTGGTTTGACCAAGAAGACCCGTGTAGTGGTGGTGGACGATTCGGCGCTGGTGCGCAGCCTGCTGGCTGAGATCATCAACCGCCAGTCGGATATGGAGTGCGTGGGCACCGCCAACGACCCTTTGATAGCGCGCGAAATGATCCGCGAGCTCAACCCCGACGTGATCACGCTGGATATTGAGATGCCCAAGATGGACGGCATCGAGTTTCTGGGGCGCCTGATGCGCTTGCGGCCCATGCCGGTGCTCATGATTTCCACGTTGACGGAGCGCGGTGCGGATATCACCATGCGGGCGCTGGAACTGGGAGCGGTGGACTTTGTTGCCAAGCCGCGTGTTGGTGTCGTTGATGGCATCAATGATCTGGCAGGGCAGATTGTGGACAAGGTCAGGGTGGCGGCGCAGGCCCATGTACGCCGCAGTGTGGCACCTGCGCCCAGCGCGGTGCCATCGCCGCCAGCGGCGGCCCAGCGCAACCAGGCCATTGGCCGGATCTCCACGGAGAAGCTGATCTGCATTGGTGCCTCAACCGGCGGCACCGAAGCCATCAAGGAAATACTGGTGCGCATGCCTGCGGACTCCCCGGGAATTGTGATCACGCAGCACATGCCACCAGGTTTCACGACCAGCTTTGCCGCACGCCTAGATGGGCTGTGCCAGATAGCCGTCAAGGAGGCAGCGCATGGCGATCGCATCCTGCCGGGGCACGCCTATATCGCGCCGGGTGGCAAGCAGTTCCGCATCGACAAGAGCGGCGCCAACTATGTGTGTGTGGTGGAAGACGGCGAACTGGTAAACCGGCACAAGCCCTCGGTGGAAGTGCTGTTCAGGTCTGCAGCACGCGTGGTGGGGCGCAACGCCTTCGGCATCATGCTCACAGGCATGGGCAACGATGGTGCCAAGGCGATGAAGGAAATGCGCGATTGCGGCAGCTACAACTATGTTCAAGACGAGGCCAGTTGCGTGGTCTTTGGCATGCCCCGTGAAGCGATCCTGCATGGTGCGGCGGATGAGGTCTTGCCTTTGCTGGCAATTGCACCGGCGCTGCTTACCAAGCTCAGCGGCAGCAACGACCGTTACCGCGTGTAGCGTGTTTATTGCAATCCATTTTCAAAGTTCTTTGAAAGCGTTCAAAAGCGTGCCATAATCGAAGGCTGCGCTGATGACGGTGCGGCGAGTTTGAACTAAAAGTTGGTTAAAAGACTTTTCCACACAACTTGCAAACAGCCTAAAAACTGTGTCATAATTCAAGGCTTCGCTGATCACAGTGAAGTTAGCAAGAAGGCAGTAAAAAGCGTCTTGTGTTCCTTAAAAATTTACAGCCGATAAGCGTGGGCGTTTGAAGGCGATTGCCAAGTTCTTCGGAACTAGG
>CANCCF010000136.1 GCA_947374485.1 Comamonadaceae bacterium
AGCCACTGCCCATACTGCAGGCGGCTGATGGGCCAGTTCTCTGCGCGAGCGATGTGGCGCACGCCTTGCTGCAGCAGCGTTGCTGCCTGTGCCACACCGGCGTGGCTGATCCACAGCGTGTCGTGTGTGCGGCCCTGCAGCGCATCCCAGGCCTCGGCCACGCGCGCAAGGACCTCATTGGCGGACTCCTGGCCGCCAAAGCGGTGGTCGGCAAAGTCGTCGGTCCAGGCCTGGACCGCTGCCTGGGGTATGTCAGCCCAAGGCCTGCCTTCCCAGATTCCAAAGTGCATTTCGCGCAGCCTTGCATCGGTATGGAAGGCCAGGTCGCCGCGCTGGGCCGCCAGAGCCTGGGCGAGTTGCTGGCAGCGCTGCAAGGGCGACACCTGCACTGCAACGCCCAGCGGCAAGGCGGCGGCCAGTGCCGCGGCTGCCTCCAGCGTCAAGGCTTCATCGGCCGCCATGTCCAGCGCGCCGTAGCACACACCGGGTGCCATCAGCGGCCTGGCGTGACGGGCCAACCACAGTGTCACGCCAGGGCTCCCCAGCCCAGCAAAAAGCCCAGGTAGAAAGCCAGCTCGCAGATTTGCTGGGTAGCACCCAGACAGTCCCCTGTGAAGCCCTGCAGGCGCTTGGAAAACCAGCGCGCCATCCAGGCAAAGGCCAGGGCGCTGGCGGCCATGGCACAGGCCAGAGCGGACAAGGGCAAAGGCGATGGCAGGCAAAGCACCACAGCAAAGGCCGCCACGCACCACAGCCAGGAAACCAGCAGCGCGCCCCGGGTAATCTGGTCGGCCAGCGGCTTGGACTTGGAGCCCGCCGCATCGCCCACATGGGGCAAGAGGCGAATCAGCAGCAGCGGCCAGGTGCGCGACACCACATGGGCCAGAAACAGCGACGTGCATACAACGGACAAGCCCATGGACGCCAACTGCGCCACCAGCGCCACCTTCGTCACAAGTGCCAGCGTGATGGCGATGGCGCCAAAGGCGCCCACGCGCGAGTCCTTCATGATCTCCAGCGCCCGCTCGCGGTTCAGGCTGCCGCCCAGACCGTCGGCCACATCGGCCAAACCATCTTCGTGGAAGGCGCCCGTCACCAGCACGCCAAAGGCTGTGCCCATGCTGGCCACAATCAGCGCCGAAAACACGCCCCGCGGCAGGCCGCATAACAGCAGCGCGCTCATGCCCGCCACCAGCAACCCCACCAGCCAGCCCACGCCCGGAAAATGCGCGGCGCTCGCCCGCAGCATCTGCGGGCTGTAGCCCACCCAGGCTGCCACGCGGCCGGTGACCGGCAGCCGGGTGAAGAACTGCAGGGCCAGCAGGTAGTGGCGGACGAAGCGGCTCATGGTGGGCAGCGCGGCACCGTGCGCACAGGGTTCAAACGGTCACCGCATCGGAAGATTTTTCCGACACACCAGCCGAGGCAAAGCTGGCCATGTCACGCAAGATGGCGCAGGCCGACTGCAGCAGCGGCCAGGCCAGGGCCGCGCCCGAGCCTTCGCCCAGGCGCAGGCCCAGGTCCAGCAGCGCCTGCACGCCCAGGTGCTGCAGCATGAATTCATGGCCGCGCTCGCCCGAGCGGTGGGCAAACACGCAACGCTGCAGCACCAGCGGCTGCAGGGCGTGGGCCACCACCACGGCGCTGCTGGCGATAAAGCCATCCACCACGATGACACGGCGCTCATCGGCGGCCTGCATCACAGCGCCCACCATGGTGGCAATCTCGAAGCCGCCCATGGCGGCCAGCACATCCAGTGGCGCCACGGCGCCTGCGTGTTTCGCCAACACCTCGCGCAGCACCTCGGTCTTGCGCTGCACGGCGGAGGCATCCAGCCCGGTGCCGGCACCGGTGCACACCGCAATATCCAGCCCGGCAATGCGCGCCAGGATGAGGGACGCGGCCGAGGTGTTGCCAATGCCCATCTCGCCCAGCAGCAAGGCATTGCCGGGCAGGCCGCGCACCAACTCACGGCCTAGTTCAATTGCAGCTGCACATTGCGTGGCGGTCATGGCAGGGCCTGCCGATGAATCGGCCGTGCCGCCTTCGGCACCCGCGACCTTGCGCACTTGCAATCCGGCACGCTGGCTGCCTGTCGGGAGCCCTGCCAGAAAGTCGTGCTTCACCCCGCAATCCACCACGGTGAGTGCAATGCCGTTTTGCCGGGACAGCACGCTGACGGCGGCGCCGCCCGCCAAAAAGTTCTCCACCATCTGCCAGGTCACGTCGCTGGGAAAGGCCGAGATGCCGCGCGCGGTGAGGCCATGGTCTGCTGCAAACACCACCATCTGCGGGGCGTCCAGCACGGGGCTGACCGTGCCCAGAATCTGGCCGATCTGCAGGGCCAGCAACTCCAGGCGGCCCAGCGAGCCTTGTGGTTTGGTCTTGTTGTCCAGCGTGGCTTGCAGGGTGGTGCTGAGCGCGGCGTCGTGGATGTTGGTGAGGGTGGGCAAAGAGGTGTGCATGGTGGCTTTTGGTGGTGGTGAAAAGAAATGAAATGCGGGTCAGCGCGGTTGTAGCAGGCCTTGCAAAAAGCCAGGTTCAAAGTGCTGTTCAATGAAATCGGCCAGGCCGTCAAACACGGTGTCCAGCGTGGGTACCGGCTTGGAAAAACGTGTGCCAAACAGGGCTTGGAGTGCGGCCGCGTCTTCAAACAGGCCATGCAAATACAGGCCCAGCACGTTGCCTTGCGGGCTTTGCCAGGCAAGCCCCTCGCTCAAGACTTCCTGCGCGACATTGCCTGCAGCCACCATGGCCGCATGCGGCTGGGTTTGACCGTGGTGGATTTCGTAGCCCGCCACTTCCACACCCGCCAGAGCGGACCAGGCGCCGTTCATGGAAGGGGAAAAACGGCTGCGCGTGTGGCGCACTGTCTTGTCGGCTTCGAACACGGTAACCAGCGGCAGCAGGCCCAGGCCCGGCGCATTGCCGTCCACGCCATGCGGGTCAATCAGCGCCTCGCCCAGCATCTGCAGGCCGCCGCACACGCCGAGCACGGCACCGCCCTGCCCTGCATGCCTTGCCACTGCCGCGTCCAGCCCCTGGCTGCGCAACCAGGCCAGGTCGCCACTGGTGTTCTTGGAGCCGGGCAGGATGATCCAGTCCGTGGGTTTGAGCGCATTGATTTCGGACGGGCTGCGCACCCATTTCAAATGCACGCCGGGAATGTTTTTCAGCGGCTGGTATTCGTCGAGGTTGCTGATGCGCGGGTAAGCGACGATGCAGATCTGCGTGAGCGGCGCTGGGCCGCCCCGAGCCGCGATGGCACCCCCGGGGGGCAGCGAGGACACGCCAGTGCCGAGCGTGGGGGTCATATCAAACACACCGTCTTCTTCGGGCAGGCCGTGCTGCCACCACATCGGCAGCGTGGCCACGGTGGGGATGCCGGTCAAGTCCTGCAGCATCTGCGGCGCCGGGGCCAACAGGGCCGCATCGCCACGGAACTTGTTGAGCACAAAGCCGCGGATCAGGGCGCGCTCGTTTTGTGGCAGCAGAGCCCAGGTGCCATACAGGTGGGCAAAGGCGCCACCCCGGTCGATGTCAGTGACCAGCAGGCAAGCGGCGTTGCCGTGCAGGGCCACGCGCATGTTGACGATGTCGCTGCTTGAGAGATTGATCTCGGCTGGGGAACCCGCGCCCTCGATCACCACCACATCGTTCTCAGCGCGCAGGTCATCCAGCGCCTGCGCAATCACCGGCCAGACGCTGGCGCTGCGGCCACGCCAGGCCATGCGGGATAGCGCCTCGTCCACCTGGCCCATGAGCACCACCTGGCTGTGCGTGTCGTGCTCTGGCTTCAATAGCAAGGGGTTCATGCGCACGTCGGGTATGGCCCTGGCTGCCAGAGCCTGAAAGTACTGGGCGCTGCCGATCTCTGCCCCCACGGTCGCCCACTGCGTGTGGCTCCCTGCCCCCCGAGGGGGCCACGTTTCGCCTTGGGGCGGCCCGGCGGCGAAACCCCCTGCCCGGCTGGCCACCACCCTGGCGTTGTTGCTCATGTTTTGCGCCTTGAACGGCGCGACCTTGAGGCCCTGGCGTTGGAAGTAGCGGCACATTGCGGTGGTGAGCCAGCTTTTGCCAGCCCCGCTGGTGGTGCCCAGCACCATGATGCAAATGGCAGCCATGCGCTTCAATCCTCTATGCCGCGCTGGGCCGGAATACCGGCCTGAAACGCATGTTTGACCATGGCCATTTCGGTCACGGTGTCGGCTAGCACGATGATCTCCGGCGGGCAGCGGCGGCCGGTCAACACCACGTGCACGTGGGCGGGGCGCGTGCGCAGAGTCTCCAGCACCGCGTCCAACGGCATCCAGCCGTAGATCAGCGGGTAGGTGATCTCATCCAGTGTCACCATGAAGTATTCACCACTGAGGATAGCGGCGCTGGCCTTGGCCCAGCCGTCGCGCGCCAGTTGCGCGGAGTGCTCCAGGTCCTGGCTCTTCCAGCTGAAGCCGTCGCCCAGCCCCTCGATGGAAATGCCCAGCTTTTCAAACATGCGGTGCTCACCAAAGCGCGCCGAGGGCACCTTCATGAACTGGAAAATCTTGATCGCCTTGCCGCGCCCGTGCGCGCGCAGCGCCAGGCCAAAGGCGGCCGTGCTTTTGCCCTTGCCGTCGCCGGTGTTGACGATGACGAGGCCACGGCGTTCGCCTTCGGATTTTTCGTAGGGTTTTTCGGTGGGTGCGGTTTCAATTTCCATGGGGCTCTCGCTTGGGAATGTGCGGCAGGGCCACCCATTGCCCGTTCAGGGGATAGATGGCAATGCGGCTGTCAAAGGCCTGGCAAACCGCTTCGCGTGTGGCAGCGTCCGCGGTGGCACCGTGGTGCGTGACGCGCCCTTCGCGCATCACCACCAAGCGGTTGGCGTTCAGGGCGATGGTGATCTCGTGCAGGACGCTGACCACGGTGGTGCCGTGCATCAGCAGGGCTTCGACGACGCACAGCCAGTCAGCCTGGTGCGGCGGGTCCAGGTTGGCCAGGGGCTCATCCATCAGCAGCACCTGCGCTTCCACGGCCAGGGCACGGGCCAGCAGCACGCGCTGGCGTTCGCCGCCTGAGAGCTGGCCCAGCGCCCGGTGGCGCCATTCCCAGGCCTGGGTGTAGCGCAGGGAACGCTCGACCGCCGCCAAGTCTTTTTCGTTGGGCGGTGCCAGCCACGCCTGGTGCGGCAGGCGGCCCAGCATCACCACATCCCAGGCGCTGAGGTCGTCGGCCGAGGCCTCGTTTTGCCCCAGCCACGCGAGCTGCCTCGCGCGCTGGCGTGGCGCGATGGATTGCAGCGGCGCACCGAGCAATGCCACCGTGCCACTGTGCGGCAGCAGCCCGGCCAGGGACTTGAGCAGGGTGGATTTGCCCGCACCGTTGGGGCCGAGGATGCTGGTCCATTGGCCTTGGACAATCTCCAGATCGATGTGGTGCAGCACTTCGCGCCCGCCCAGGCTGGCGGACAGGCCGTGCGCAGCCAGGGCCACGCCGGTGCTTGCGGCAATCTGGTTCATGCGCCCCGCCCGCCCAAAGCGCCGCCACTGCGGTGCATCAACCACAGCAAATACAAGCCGCCCAGCACGGCGGTGAGCACGCCCACCGGCAATTCCTGCGGCGCAATCAACCAGCGCGCCAGCAGGTCGGCGCCGCCCAGCAGCACGGCTCCCATGGCGCTGGCCAGCCACATCAACTGGCGGTGCGGAACCTTGACCAAGGCGCGCACCAGGTGCGGTGCGGCAAGGCCCACGAAAGCGATCAAGCCGGTTTGCGCCACCGCCGTGCCTGTAGCCAGCGCCAGCACCGCCACCAGGGCCGCGCGCAAGGGGCCAATCGGCAGGCCCAGGCTTTGTGCCGTGGCTTCGCCCAGGCTCAGGCCGTCCAGCACCCGCGCCAGCGCCCACGCTGCCACCACGCACAGCAGCCACACCACCCCCATCAGCACGCACTATGTCCAGCCAATGAAGCTGGTGGAGCCCAGAAAAAACGACTGCATGGCCTGCAAGGAATCAGGCGAGAACAGCAGCACCAGCGAAGTGATGGCGCCCAGCACCACGCCCACAATCACACCGGCCAGGAGCAGGCGCAAGGTGTGCTGCACGCCGCGCGCCAAAGAGAGCGTCAGCATGACGGCCAGCACCGCACCGCCAAAGGCCGCGCCGGTGAGGCCCAAGCGCACCCACACGCTGCTGGAAAAGACGCTGATGGCAGCACCCTCGCTCATCATGCTGGCGCCCACCATGCCCGCGCCACCGCCCAAACTGGCCAGCGCCAGCGCCACGCCCAGCGACGCGCCCGAGGCACTGCCCAGCAAATACGGATCAGCCAGGGGGTTGCGAAACAGGCCTTGCGCCAGGGCACCGGCCAGGCCCAGCAAGGCACCAGCGGCCAGCGAACCCAGGGTGCGCGGCAGGCGTATGTCCCACACGATTTGCTGCGCCATGGCGCGCTCGGCAGCGTCCACCTGCGCGCCCAGCAGGCTGCCCACGGTGTTCTCAAACCCTGCGCTGCCGATGCACAGGCCCAGCACCGCCATGGCCACGCACAGCAGTGCGGCCAGCCACAGCAACCAACCAGTGCGCGTGGCGTTCATTTGGGTGCCTTGTCCGTCAAACACTGCGCCATGATGCGCGCGCTCTCGGCCATGCGCGGCCCAGGGCGCACCAGCACGTTGGACTGCGCGTCGCCAAACACGCACAGGTGGTGTTCGCGGATGGCGCGGATGTTGTTCCAGCCCGGGCGCTGCTCCAGCCCTTCCAGATTGGCCTGGCCCACCATGATCAGGTCCGGGTTCTCACGCACCACCAGCTCGGGGTTGATCTTGGGGAACGGGCCCAGTTTGGCGGGCAAAATATTCCTCACACCCAGGCGCGTCAGGATCTCGCCGATGAAGGAGGCCTCGCCCGCGCCAAAGGGGCCGCGGTTGACCTCAAAGTAGACCCGCGTACCCCGCGCGTTGGCAGGCATCGACTGGGCTGCCGCAGTAACACCCGCATCGATCTCGCGCCACAGCGCATCGGCACCGGGCACGTCCAGCAACTGGCCCAGCTTGCCAATGACGCGCTGCACGTCGGCCTGCGTCTTGGGCTCCAGCGCAAACACGGGGATGCCCAGCGACACCAGGCGCGTGGCCGTGCGCGACGACAGGGCTGCCAGCACCACGTCCGGGCGCAGGGCCACAATGGCCTCGATATTCGGGTCCATGCCCCCGCCCACCTGCGGCAGTTTGGTGACGGACGCGGGGAA
This sequence comes from Comamonadaceae bacterium, assembly GCA_947374485.1. Lineage (GTDB taxonomy): Bacteria > Pseudomonadota > Gammaproteobacteria > Burkholderiales > Burkholderiaceae_C > Allorhodoferax. Next base: position 7,228 of record CANCCF010000136.1, read on the forward strand.
GTTGGAATAGCGGTCCACCCCCACCAGGCGCTGGCATTGGCCCAAGGCACAGACTGTCTCGGTGAGCGACGGCAAGAGGCTCACGATGCGCTGCGGTGGCCGCGCCAGGGTGAGCACCTTGCCCTGGTCGTCGGTGACCTGCAGGGCGTGGGCCGCAAGGCAGGCGCTGGCCAGTGCCAGGGCCAGCAGCGCCCGCAGAGTGGTTTGCAAAACGCAGTTGCCACGCATCATGGCGTTCCTTTGAGCGTGAGTGGCAGGCCTGCGGCCATCAGGGTGACACGCGAACACACGCGCGCCACGTCCTGGTTCAGGCGGCCCAGAGTGTCCACAAAGGCGCGCACCTGGGCACCCATGGGGATCACGCCCATGCCGATTTCGTTGCCCACCAGGATCACCGGGCCGCTGGCTTGTTCAAGGGCCTGCAGCAAGGCTTTGATGGGTGCGCTGGCGAGGTCCAGGCCGGTGTCTGCCGCAAAGGCGTCTTGGCCTTCGGCAGACGGTGCGGGCATGAGCAAGTTGGTCAGCCACAGGGTCAGGCAGTCCACCACGACCAGGGTGCCGGGCTGGCTCAAATGCGCAATCGCAGCGCCCAGCTCAGTGGGTTCTTCCACGGTTTGCATGCCGGGCACGCGCTCGGCGCGGTCGGCCTGGTGGCGGGCGATGCGATCCCGCATTTCGTCGTCCCAGGGCTGGGCGGTGGCCACCAGAACGGCGCGGTGCGCGGCGTTTGCGTCGAGCCACTGGCGGGCCAGTACTTCGGCGCGGCGCGATTTGCCGCTGCGCTGGCCACCCAGAATCAGCTCGCTCTTTGCCAGGCCTGTGGCTTTGTTCATGCTGTGTTTCCCGTCTTCAGGTCGGCATCCATCCACTGCAGGATGTAATGGTGCAGCTTGTGCACACCGTCCGTCAGTGCGGCCGGGCCGGGCTGCAGGATGTCAGGCGATTTGATTTCAAACAGCTGCTTGTTTTGCACCGCAGGCACCTCGCCCCAGCCCACACGCGCGGCCACATTTTCCGGGCGGAATTTTTTGCCGCACCAGGAGCCAAAGATAATGTCGGGCTGGCGCTGCACTATTGCTCCGCCATAGGCAATGATGCGGTTCTTGCCCAGGCTTTGCAGAGAGAGCTCGGCAAAGCAGTCGTCGCCGCCCGCAATGCCAATCAGCTCGGAGACCCAGCGGATGGCGCTGATGTGGGGCACGTCCCACTCCTCAAAAAACACCCGCGGCCTCTTCGTACCGGCGGCCACGCGCTGCGCTACCGCAGCCTGCATGGCGCGCAAATCGGCCTGCATGGCCGCTATGCGTTGCAGGCCTTGCTCGGCCTGCCCCACCATGGCGGCCACCTGGAACAGCATGGAGAAAATCTCGGCCACGCTGCGCTGGTTGAAGATGGTGACCTGCACGCCGTGGCGTATGAGGGCTGCGGCAATGTCGGCCTGCAGGTCGGAAAAACCGAGCACGCAGTCGGGCTTCAACTCCAGAATCTTGTCGATCTTGGCGCTGGTAAACGCGCTCACTTTGGGCTTTTCTTCGCGTGCCCGGCGCGGGCGCACGGTGTAGCCTGAGATGCCCACAATGCGGCTCTCCTGCCCCAGCAGGTAGAGCCACTCGGTGGTCTCTTCGGTGAGGCAGATGATGCGCTGCGGACCCTGCGCAAAGTCCAACACGTCAGCATTCATGCCTGCTCCTTCTTCGGCGCGCCAAACAATTCGGCCACGGCAGCGGGTGCAGAGGGAAACCAGGCATGGAAGTAACTGGCGCGCACCGGGCCGCTGTGCCACAGGGCCTCGCCCGCGTCGGGCTTGACCGGTGCGTCGGGCGGGCTGGTTCGCATAGCTGCGGGCATGGTGGTTTGGGTGGTGGAGTAATGAAAGGTGTGGCCCCGCAGTGTGCCGGATGGCAGTGCCAGTTGCTGCGGCCCCAAGGCCGCCAGCCGCTCATGCATGCTGACCACACCTGGCAGCAAGCCCCACTGCGCATGCGCCACACCGTCCACCGTGACCAGCGTGTCGAACAGCGCCATCATGCCACCGCACTCGGCCCACACCGGTTTGTCAGATGCAATGTGCCGGGCCAGACCCGCGCGCGTGGCCGTGCTGTGGCCAATGGCATCGGCATGCAGCTCCGGGTAGCCGCCGGGCAGCCAGACCGCATCGCAGTCGGGCACGGCCTCGTTGGCCAGTGGCGAGAAGAAGCGCAGACCGGCACCCATGGCCTGCAGGCAGTCCAGATTGGCGGCATAGATAAAACAGAAGGCGGTATCGCGGGCCACCGCAATCACGCGGCCTTGCAGCAGACGCGGCACAGGTTCTGGCTCGCTGCCATCGGCCTGTGCAAAGTCCACCTCCCAGCGTTGCAGCTGGTCCAGCGACATCTGCCCCAGCGGCGTGGATTGCAGCGCATCGGCCGCCGCGTCCAGGCGCTCCAGCGCGTCGGGCAATTCACTGGCCACGGTCAGGCCCAGGTGGCGTTCGGGCAGCACCAGTGCCGGGTTGCGCAGCAGGGCACCCAGCCAGTCGCGTGGAGTGTCCAGGCTCACGCGCAGCATCTCGGCGTGGCCCGCACCAGCCACCCGGTTGGCCAGCACACCGGCCCAGGGCAGGTCGCGCTGGTAATGCTGCAGCCCGAAGGCCAAGGCGCCAAAGGTGCCCGCCATGGCGGACGCATCCACCACCGCCAGCACGTGCAAGCCAAAGCGCCGCGCCAGATCGGCGGCACTGGGCGTGCCGTCAAACAAGCCCATCACCCCTTCGACAAGGATCAGGTCAGCATCCGCAGCAGCCGCGCCCAGGCGCGCGCGGCAATCGGCCTCGCCCGTCATCCACAAATCGAGTTGGTAGACCGGCGCACCACTGGCCAGCGCGAGCCAGTACGGGTCCAGAAAATCAGGCCCGCACTTGAACACCCGCACCCGGCGCCCCTGGCGCGCATGCAAGCGCGCCAAGGCAGCCGTGACCGTCGTCTTGCCCTGGCCGGAGGCGGAGGCGGCGATCAGGATGGCGGGGCAGTGGGTGGGGTGTGCAGAAACGGTCATGGTCTGAGCGCTACACACAAAAGCCGAAGGAAGTTCACGGCTTGGGAGTCCAGACCAAGCCGACGTACAGGCTGCGTGGCTGCTGGTTATAGCCATACACAGTCTGGTAGCTTTCATCCAGGGCGTTGTCAAGGCGTGTGGTCAACAGCAGTTGCGGTGAATAGCGGTACGTCAACGTCAAATCCAGCACGGAATACGAACCCAGCGTCACAGCCACCGGCGCACCCGTGCCAGCATTGGTGTAGGTATCAGCACGGTCTCCCACATAGCGCACATTGGCCCCTGTTTGCCAGGCGCCCATGGGAATCGAAATGCCCAGCGAGGCCATGCTTTTGGCACGGCGCGCCAGCGGCGTGCCAGCGGATTCATCCACCGGGTTTTGTTGGGTGAGGCTGGCGTGCGTTTGCATATCGCCTATACGCCCCTGCCAGGAAAGCTCGATGCCCGTGTTGCGTGACTGCGTCACGTTGTTGAACGTGAAGGATGTGAAGTCATAAATAAGCTGGTCCTGGATGCGCGTATCGAAGTAGGTGAAACGAAGCAGATCGGCGCCCTTGGCGTACTGCACACCCACTTCGTGACTCTTGGCCGACTCAGGCCGCAGCGAAAGATTGCCACTGTAGGGATCGTACAAGTAACCCAACGGCACTGCGTTGAATGCGGTGGAGGTGCTTGCATTGATCTTGATGGTGTC
>CANCCF010000137.1 GCA_947374485.1 Comamonadaceae bacterium
TGGCGGCGCGGGCATGAGCACTGCGCCTGAAACCACCACCCAGCCCGCGGCCCCCGAGGGCGCACGCCTGGGCCTGGTGGCGCTGTTTGGCTCCACCTTTTTCGGCCTGGTGGGCTACTTCATCCTCTCGCCGCTGCTGCTCTTGCGCCTGAAGGGTGCGGATGTGAGCACCACGCTGGCCGGGCTGTTTGTGGCCACCGGCTGGCTGGGTATTTTTGTGATGACGCCGTTTGCCTCCACCGTGGCCAACCGGCTGGGTCGACGCAGCTGCATGTGGCTCTCAGCAAGCGTGTTGCTGCTGTGCGCGGTGCTGTTTTCATTGACGCAAGAGCTGCCTCTGTGGTTTGCGCTGAATCTGGCCTCGGGCATTGCCATGTCGCTGCGCTGGGTGCTGGCCGAGGCGCTGATTGCCGAGTTCTGCCCACCCGACCAGCGCGGGCGCTACGTGGGCATTTTTCAGACCATGGTCAGCGCCACCTTCATCATCGGCCCGGCGGCCTTGGTCTGGCTGGGCCCGCAGCAGCCGCTCACGCTGTGGGTGGTGATGGCCTTGAGCGCGCTGGGCCTGCTGTGGACGGCCTTCATCCCCCGCGTGCCGCCCGCAGCCGATGCCGACACCGCAGCGGTAGGCCTGCGCGGCCTCTGGCACGCCCTGCTGGCCCACCCCATCATCATGCTGGCGGGCTTTGTGGGCGGCTTTTTTGAAACCGGTGTGACCAGCATCCTGCCGCTTTACGGCTTGGCGCTGGGCCTGAGTGCTTCGGCCGCTGCCGTCATGGTGTCCATCAGCGGGCTGGGTGGCGTGGTGCTGATGGTGCCTGCCGGCCTGCTGGCCGACCGCTTTGCCGACCAGGCCCGGGGTCGGCGCGCGCTGATGGTGTGGTCTGCCGCCGTCATGCTGCTGGCCACCCTGGCCCTGCCCTTTGTCGCCACCCACAACGCACTGGCCTGGCCCATCGTGTTTGTGTGGGGCGGTGCCGGCGGCACGCTGTACATGATGGCCATGACCGACATTGGCTCGCGCGAAAAAGGCCTCACCCTGGTGAACAGCACGGCGGTGCTGGTGCTGACCTATACGCTGGGCGGGCTGACAGCCTCGGGCCTTTCAGGCGCCTTGATCGACTGGTCGCCGGGTATTGCCTTTCCGGCCGTACTGGTGCTGGTGGCGGCCATCGGGCTGGCCGCCTTGTGGCGCGCGCAGGGCAAAGTGCTGTAGCCGTGCCTTAGCGCTTGCCAGCAGCCGATGTGTTCAATGCGATGGCGCTGCGAATCAGCGCCTGCAGCGCCGCCTCATCCACCTGCGCACCCTCTGCGAAATCGATGGCTCTGCGCAGATTGCCGTCCAGGCTGGAGTTGAACAGCCCGGCCGGATCCTTCAAATAAGCACCTTTGGCGAAGGTCAGCTTCACCGCCTTCTTGTAGGTCTCACCGGTGCAGAGAATGCCCGCACACGACCAGACCGGCGTGTTCCACTTCCACTCCTCGGTGATGCCCGCATCTGCTTCACGGATCAAGGCTCTGAGCCGCGCCAGCAGTTCGCCCCGCCAATCCGCCAAGGCTGCGATACGCGCATCGATCAGCGCTGCGGGTGACTGCCCGGCATCGGCGGGCGGGGTCTTCTTCGGAAACGCCTTGGAGGTATTGGCTTTTGTATTGTCGCTTGGCATGTTTGGGGTCTCCAGGGTTGGCGTCCATCGGCCTGCAGCTCAGCGTTCCTGCCCGCTTGCGCCCAACCGTCCAGCCGCAGATTGCCTGCGGCCAGTGGCTGGCAGCAAGGTACCGGCCTTGCCCAAACCGAAGGCCGGCATGTTGACATAGACGCTCTCATGGCCTGCGGGTGAGACGGCATAGGTCTCGTGCCAGATACCAACCGACCCATCGGTGCCCACCGAGCGGTTGAACGCCTGCCAGGCTGGCAAGTGCCCGGCATTCTTGCTTTTCGCATAGGCCAGCAACTGCTCCATGGAGCGCCAGTACTGCACCATGAGCGTGGTGCGCGAGAACCACATTTCGGCGTGCAGAAACCCGAGCTCAGGCTGGCGGTACAGCTCCCCCAGCATGCGCGGCATGGACTGCACCACTGGCAACCACTTGTGCACATGCAGCGGCTTGTTGATGCGCATGCCAATCAGGAAGACGACGAAGTCGCCCTCCAGGTTGGCGGTGAGTCGCTCGTGGCGGACAGCGGTCACGGGTGTGCTTCCACGTGCTTGGCAAAGTTGTTCAAAATGGCTTGCCAACCCTGGCGCTGCTGTTCCACGGGATGCGTGGTTTCCGCATCGAAGCTGACACGCACAGTGACCGCCCCTGCGCCATCTGCCAGAAACTCCACTTGCCCCGTCCGGTCACCAAACGCATAGACGATCAAGGCATTGGGCACGATCCGGGTATAGGTTCCGGCGAAGTCAAAGCCGAAGCTGCCGTCCTTGGCCTCCATGCGCGAAGAAAACGCGCCGCCCACGCGCAAATCCACAGCGGCCTGGGTGGTGTGCCAGTCATCGGAAGCGGTGTTCCACTGCTTGATGTCGGCCGGCGTGGTGTAGGCGCTCCAGACCCGGTCCATGGGCGCCTTGACGGTAGTTTGAACGGTGATTTTCATGCGCTGCGTCCTTGTGGTGTCGGTGGGGTGGTTGGGCAGAGGCAACTGCTGTGGGTCGTGCAATCCTGGCCGCAGTCACTGCCGCGAGATCATGACATGGGTTGCCCGTGGCGATGCCTCACTGCGCGTGCAGGCGTAACCCAGCCCAGGCAGGTTGACGCCTTCGAACAGCCGCTCGCCCGCGCCCAGCAGCACGGGTGAGATGGCAATGTGCATTTCATCAATCAGGCAGAGGCGCAGGTACTGCTGGATCACGTTCACGCCACCGCCAACGCGCACATCCTTGCCCCCAGCCGCTGCGCGTGCGCGCTCCAGTGCGGCGACGGGGCCTTCGGTGACAAAGTGGAACGTGGTGCCGCCTTCCATGACCAAGGGTGGGCGCGCATGGTGGGTCAGCACAAACACGGGCACTTGGTAAACCGGGTTGTCGCCCCACCAACCGCGCCAGCTCTCATCGGGCCAGGGTCCACGCACCGGCCCGAACATGTTGCGGCCCATGATCCATGCGCCTACGTTCTGGAAGCCGCGCGCAGCATAGTCCTCGTCGATGCCGTCTTCACCGCCCTCCACACCGAACAGGTTCTTCTGGAAGGTCCGCGTCGGCAGCGCCCAGCCATGCAGGCTTGTTCCGCCCACGCCGAGCGGGTTGTTCAGGTCCTGGTGGGGGCCAGCACCGAAACCATCGAGGGAGATGGTGAAACTTTCTACACGCAGTTTGGACATGGGGTCTCCTGAAATGGTGGTTAAGGTTCGAGTGCCGCCGCGGCAAACCCAGAGTGCAGCAATGCGATGGACGCCGACCGGCGTGATTTTGATGCGAAGGCAATGCCGGTCTCTTTGAGTTTCTTCACGGTCGCATCGAGATCTTCTGTTTCAAAGTAAATGACAACGCCCGACGGAGCGGGCTTTTCTGACACGAGATGCAGAGAGAAGGTCGCACCGGACACGCACTCAAACCGCGCATAGCTGGGTGGATTGGCTACGATTTGCCTGAACCCCAGTCGCCGGTAGAAGTTGACGGACGTTTCAAGGGCAGCGCAGGGAAGCGCGACTTGGTTGAGATCCATGGCGACACCGTGTCCGTTGACGCCGAGGTTAACCGGCGCCTGAGGCCCGCCAAGGCCGAAGGGCGCCAACATGAGCCATCAAAATCGCGAAGCGATGGCCCATGTTGGCGTCCGCGTTGAATGCACTGTTAGGCCTGTCGAACAACATAAACATTGGCAGACAGGCCCTACCCCATCAAACCGCCTGAGGCCACTTGATCTGCAACTTGCGATGTTGAGCAAGACAATCACGCAGGTACAGATTGATGAGGCTTTGGTAAGGAATACCAGCCTCTTCGGCCATGCCCTTGAAATACACCACAACGTCCTCTGACAACCGCATGGTTACCGGCTTCTTGAGCTTTGAAGCGTAGGGGTTTTTGCGCGACTTCAGTTTGGAAAGATCGTATTCAGCTTTCATGTCTAGCCACCTTGGTAAAACGCGCTCTCGCGCTTGGTTGCCTTACGAGCAGAAATGATGCGGATCATCTCGCCGTTTTCGCGTTCGCAATGGCACACGATGAGCAACTTGGCACCAGAACTCATACCCATTAGCAAAAATCGCTCTTTGCAGCGGCATGTTAAGCATGCACTTCAACGAGCTCGCCTGAGGAATGAGGCTCAGGAATAGGTAGCCCATCTTCTTTCATTCCGGCCAGATGAAATTCGATCGCCTCGTGAATCAGCTCCGCCACTTCAGACCGGGATTCGCCAACCGCGACACACCCTGGTAGGTCGGGAACGTACGCGCCAAAACTGGACTCCCCTTTTTCAATTACGACCAGATACTGCATATGCAACCTCACTTCTTGAGACCTGCTTGCTTCAGGATGCTGTTCAGGGTGCCCGGCGGCACTTCAACACTGTCTTTGCCCGCAACCGTCACTGTTCCAGACTTCGACGCATGATGGTACTGGCGATGACTTCCCTTTTGACGCACCAGTCGCCAGCCATCCGCCTGAAGCATCACGAGAAGTTCCTTGACCTTTGTGGGCTTGGCTGAAGCATCTCACAAACGCAGCCGGCACGCTTAACGTCGAAGCTACGCGGCGACGCGCTTGCGCGGGGTCCGACCTGAGCGACCTGTTAAACCTTGTGCTTCTTGCGCAAAGGCCAACATGCTCGCCAGGGCTTTGTTGACTGCTTCAGAGGTAGGAAAAGCCTTTTGGATTTCAGGCTGCAACACCACAACATTGCTCCCCTGCAAAAAATGTTTCAGGTACTTGCCCCGCACGCCCTTGCCAAGTTCATCACGCTTCAATACTGGAACGTCTTGGTCAGCCATTTTCATAGATACCTTTTTCATATCGTGTCGCCTTTCTCGCGCTGATGATTCGAATGCCGTTGCGCCGTTCGGTGTGGACTACCACCAAGAGACGCCTCTTATTTGAGATTCCGTAAGTTCTACTTCGAACTTCAAGTTCGCTGTGATCGGTGTCGGAAAATGTCAGTGCCCGTCCATCGCCAAAGACGCTAACTGCTTCGTCGAACGATACGCCGTGTTTCAACAAATTGCTTGCCGCCTTTTGGTCGTCCCATTCAAAATTGAACATGCGAAATACCTGAAGGGTTTAACGTCTGAGGCCAACGGCAAGCAACATACGCCGCGAAGCGGCAACTTGATGTTGCTTGTCCGTGTGGGCCGACCGGTTCTGCCGTGCAGCGCGCACGACTACGCTGCCTTAAGCATGAACTCAACTTTTACAGCCTCAAACGGGAACACAACGCCCCCATCTGCCGCACGACTGAGAACGCCCGCATCCAACAAGGCTACAACGTCCCCGTGCACAGCCTTCACGTCACGCCCGACGCGTCTGGCCGCCTCGCGAATCGACATGGCACCCGCCCCGCACATTGCTTTGAGCAATTCCCATCGTTTGGCCGTAAGCACCTGCCACAGCAGTTCGGGTGTGGCAAAGCCAATGCGAGCCTCGCGCTCAGCGCGGCCGGATTTCATGGCGCGGGCTGCATCTGCAAGCGTGTCTGCCAGCGAACGAACCTCAAGAATGACTGTGTTCATGATTCCACCTCGCAATATCAGCATTGAAGTCGAGTATTAACTGTTCTGGCGTTGAGAAGGCATAGTCAAGCTCCTGCTCCCCGATGTGCCGATGATCACCTTTACCTCGCTCGTTGTCATATCTCAGGACACACTCGCCGCCAACAACATAAGCGAGACGATATTTGAATGGATGCTCAGACGGCGGGACAGGCTCAGGGACTCGCCATACAGCCACCTCTGCGAATGCACCCAGAGCAAGGACAACGCGACGGCGAATGAGCGGCACGGCCTTCATGTTGGAGATTATGACAACACGCTAGGACTGTTGTCAATGAGTCCAACAAACATCACTTCTCAGGCGAGGCAGAACGTTGAAGCTGAGCCGCAACGCGCTTGCGCGTTGTCGCTCTTGGACGTCCAGTTAAATTTCGCTCTACTTCCATGCGAAGCGCTGCATTGATCCGTGACTGATATCCAGCCCCTTGGGACTTGAAGTACTCCAGAATATCCGCATCCAAACGCACGGAGGTAAGAACCTTTGTCGGGGCGGCCTGTGGCCCACGTCCACGCTTCAGCACGGGCGCACCCAGCATTTCCTCAGTCCATGCAGGATTGTCCGGGTCATTGACCTTAGCCGAGGTTTTCTTTGGCAACTTGGCGGTAGTACCGAGCTTCATGTTTCTCTGCCTTTCGCAGCGATATCACGTGAGGCCCTTTCGGGCGCTCCGTGTAAACCATCACAACCACATCTGCATCAACAAGACCGAAGCAAACCAAGCGCTCCTCGCCGTAGTCTTGCCGCTTGTCCTCGCGGGTTACCGTGAAGTGGTCCCAGATTGCATCGCATCCAACGAAGTCAAGCGCGTGCTTTCTGATGTTCAATTTGCGCTTTGATTCGTCCCACGTGAGCATGGTTAATTGTATTTACAAAATACCAGAGTGCAAGGTGAAATTTAACGTCGGCCGTGAATGGACCGCAACGGCACACTCAGGGGTGAAGAATGGCGACCACGATGGCCGCCGTTGTGGGTCCATTCGACGAACCCGTTAGGCTGCATCGTCGGGCCCATAGATATCCAAGGAAAGCACAATACCTCGCTCTCCAAGAAGTCCCAAAGTGTGCGCAGATATTTCAACGCCTTCGTTGCTCTCGCGCATGAACCATCCACAAAACAGAGCCACTCTATACCGGCCACTCAGTTCACTCCACGTATTGAGGTCAAGAGTCAGACCACTCAAAATTTCCAGCACTTGTGCATCCAGGTTTTCAGGCTCGGTCGGGGTCGCCTCGCGCCGCCAATGCCCCCGGGGCGCCAGCCTCTCGGGTAGGTCCGGTCGCTTGCGAATGTCCTCGCCTTTTCGATACGAAAGGGAAGGTGGTCCCCCCAGGAGCCTTGTCACTTCAGCGGGTTCGAGATCCTCGCCGGTCAACATGAGTCCCGCGACTGCGCGGTGAAGGACTGCCATTCGTGCCGCCTAACGCCTTAGTTAAGCCGCGCCGAAGGCGTCAGCTTGAATGATTAGTTAGGCCGCGCGGCCCGACTGTTGGGCCTGAAGAGCTTTGACTGCGCGAAGACCGACGAATGTGAATCCAACAATGCCCAAGACCACGGCATGCATTACAACGCCGGCCCAGAGTTGGGCAGAGGCGGCAAAGATTGCGTCGGCAATATATATGATCACTGCAATGATGAGAATCTTCGGAAGCCTTGTGGAAAGGTATGCCATTGCGGCGAACAGCCCAGCCGCAACCAGGTGCGGTGCTGCACCCGGCATTGCAAATGGCGCGACGAGGCCCGCGAGAATCATGAAGTCTTGCTGCATGACCAGGAACAAGCCGTTTACAGCAGTGAACCCAGCAACCCAGTAGGTCCAGTTGCGGGGCGCGCGGCGTAGCCTCTGTGCTCGGAAGTCTAGGACGCTTTGATCGTTGTCGGTCATCGAAACTTTCATGTGAGGCCTAACGTAGAAGTGAGGGGCGGCCGGAGCGAAGCGTAGGGAACCACAAGCGCAGCTTGTGGCCGTCCCTCTCGACTGCCGGGTTAGACGGCACTTTTTGCACCATGGACTGGCACCGTCATTGTTGTGTACGAAAGGTACTGATCATCAATCTTGAACATGTGCTGAATTTCACCGACTCGTGTGAAGCCTGCCTGCCGGTAAAGAGCCACTGCTGCTTGGTTTTCACTGAGAACTTGTAAGTCAATTTGCTCCAATAGTTTCGTGGAGCCTGCCCAAAGTTTTGCGTGTTGAATAAGGGTTGAGCCAATGCCTTGTCTTCGACAGATCCGATGCACGCCCATACCTAGCAGGCAGCGATGCTCAGTGTGGCGCTCGCTATGGCCGCGAAGATCAATGTGGCCGAGGATTTGTCCATCGCGCCCCCGAGCGGCCCACGCGCGGCGCCAGCCCTGCTCGCCGACTGGAATCTCCAGCCCTGCGCGAAATGCAGCTTCTCGATCAACGGGAAAAGACGACGTACTCCGCGACAGCGGCTGAAAGTAGCCAACTTCTGGATTCCCGTTTTCGCCAAGATGCTCGTTGAGATATGCGATGAACTCATCGAACTCGGGTGGTGAGATGGCGTTAATCAAATAAGTGCTCATTGAATGGGACGGATGCAGTGCCGTCTAACGTTGGCGCTGTCCGGCACGCAGCAAGCGCCGCGCAGCGGCATATTGCTGCTGCGTGTCCGCGACGAGCAACTGGTTAAACACTCTCAATCCCACCAGCAGTAAAGTGGATTGCCACAAACACCATGCGCTCCCAAATTGCTTCGATCAACGCCCCAGAAGCAATAGTACTCGCGCTCTTCCGGCTCAAAAACCAGCCAATAGCCTTCAGTCATTGCAAGTAGAAATCCTGAGATTTTTGACCCAAGTTTTCGATGCCGAAATCCAGGCTCGACAACCGTCGCCGTTATCCATTCGGGTGCGGTTGCATGCTGCCGAATAATTGTGCGAAGTCGCTCAAAGTAAGCTGCCTCGTCTTCCCCTTTGGGGACGATGATCCCCGACGTGTCGGACAAGTCCACCTCCAACTGCGCCCAGTAAGGGTTTGACTGCATCATGTTTAACTTTGATGTAGCCCGCAAACCACCGGATACCTCCGGCGCGCAGTCAGATAACAAGTTTGCGAAGGATCAAAAAAATCTTTTGACATCAAGTGCTTACCTTCATAGACTGTATGAATGTACAGGTATAACAGATCTGACAAAGTCGACAGGCCTGCGTTGGCCTCAACGCGGCTGCTGGACCAGGTGCGCGAGCGCATCCGGTATTTGCACTATAGCCTCAAGACGGAAAAAGCCTATCTGTATTGGGCACGTTTCTTCGTGCTGTGGTCTGCCAAGGCTGGAGGCATGCGCCACCCCCGTGACATGGGCGGCGCGGATGTGGAGGCGTTCTTGACGATGTTGGCAAACGAGCGCCAAGTGTCGCCCGCCACCCACCGGCAGGCCTTGAACGCTCTGCTGTTTCTCTACCGCGAAGTGCTGGGCCTTGATTTGCCCTGGATGAGCCAGATTGGCCGCCCGCCTGAACGCAAGCGCATTCCGGTGGTGTTCTCTACGGCCGAAGTGCAGCAGGTGTTGTCGCTGATTCCGGGCGCTGAAGGCACCTTGGCGCGCTTGCTGTATGGCACTGGCATGCGCCTGTCCGAGGGCCTGTCCGTGCGTGTGAAGGATGTGGACTTTGACCGCCATGTGGTCATTGTGCGCAGTGGCAAGGGGGATAAAGACAGGGTGGTGATGCTGCCCCGCTCTTTGGAGCCCGCTCTGCGCGGGCAGTTAGCCCAGGCAAGGGCCTTGTGGGCAGCAGACCGGGCGCGTGGGCATGCCGGCGTATACCTGCCCCATGCACTTGAGGCCAAGTACCCTCGTGCCGGGCAGAGCTGGGCCTGGCATTGGGTGTTTCCCGCGCCCAAACTGTCGGTTGACCCGCGCACTGGCATCGAACGCCGCCACCACTTGTTTGAAGAGCGCATGTCGCGGCAGTTGAAAGTGGCTTGCACTTCGGCAGGTATTGCCAAGCACGCCACGGTGCACACCCTGCGGCATTCCTTTGCCACCCATTTGCTGCAGGCCGGAACCGACATACGCACCGTGCAAGAGCTGCTGGGCCACAGCGATGTGTCCACCACCATGATTTACACGCACGTGCTCAAGGTGGCCGCGGGTGGCGCCACCAGTCCGCTGGATGCGCTGCAGCTGACGGCATAGCCATGCACACCCTGCACTTCCACAAAGGCCGCGGTACTGGCTCCAACATGGGCTCGCGCTTTGACGCATTCACGCGCGAGGCATTGGCACCGGAGCAACAGGACTGGCCCGGTGAAGATGCCACCGAGAACGACGAACCCGCGCGGCCCAAGACCGTGGTGGTGCAGCAAAGGGCGCGCTCCATCATCAGCCGCAACCAGTCGCCCGACCTTGGCTTTGACCAAAGCATCAACCCCTACCAGGGCTGCGAGCATGGCTGTGTGTATTGCTATGCGCGGCCCACCCATGCCTACCTCGGCTTGTCGCCTGGGCTGGACTTTGAGACGCAGATTTTTGCCAAGGTGAATGCGGCCGAGCTGCTGCGTTCCGAGCTGGCCAAGCCGGGCTACACGCCGGGCCTGATCGTGCTGGGCGCCAATACCGACCCGTACCAACCCACAGAGCGCAAGCTGGGCATCACCCGCGCCGTGCTGGAGGTGCTGGCCGCGTGCCAACTGCCAGTGGGCATCATCACCAAGAATGCGCTGGTCACGCGCGACCTGGACTTGCTGGGGCCCATGGCGGCCAAGGGTCTGGTGCGGGTGTGCATCTCGCTCACCACGCTGGACCACGCCCTGGCCCGCAAGCTGGACCCACGCGCCAGTTCGCCCACCAGCCGCCTGCAAGCCATGCAGACGCTGGCCGAGGCGGGCATTCCGGTGGCGGTGTTCGCCTCACCCATGATTCCGGCCATCAACGATGTGGAGCTGGAAAAGATTTTGCAGGCCTCGGCCGATGCCGGTGCCCTGTACGCGAGCTACGTGCTCTTGCGTCTGCCTCTGGAGGTGCGCGACCTGTTTGTGCAGTGGCTGCAGCAGCACTTTCCGCTGCGCGCCGAGCACGTGATGCACCGGGTGCAGGAGATGCGTGGAGGTAAAGACTACGAGGCCGACTTCGCCAGCCGCATGAAGGGCCGCGGCCTGTTGGCCGAGCTGCGGGCGCAGCGCTTGCGCATTGCGCTCAAACGCTATGGGCTGCAACCGCTGCCCCGGGCGGTGG
>CANCCF010000138.1 GCA_947374485.1 Comamonadaceae bacterium
CTCTGTTCCGCGGCTGTCCCCCGCCCTGCGGGCTCCTCCTTTATGCCGCTCCACAGAGCACCACGCCGTCCTGAGTCCAGAGGGATTGTCGGAGCGCTAAGGCAATAAGTTCATTGCGCGCCAACCGTGCAGGCAGACGCTGACGCCGGTGTGGAGGGTGGAGCGAAATAAAGGGGGAGCCCGCAGGGCGGAGGACATTCGCGGAACCCTCTACCCCGGTGGCAGCGGCAACCACAACAGCCACGCCCGCAAGGTCCGCTACCGCGGCATAGGCGACCTCGGCAAGCTCGCCTCTTTTCATCAGATCGGATGCCCGCTTTGGGGCAAGTATTTCAGGAGTACAGAGGACCGCTTGGGGTCGTAGGACCCTGCCTCTGCGAAAAACCCGAGACGCCAATAGTTTGCCAGTCGATTGTCGACACCCACAGGTAGAAAAAATCCCGCCCCACACAACCACTAGTGCCCCGCCACCACCCCCGCCCCGCGCACCTCAATCCGTATTTCATCCAGCAACTCGCCGCTGCCCGACAGCAGCTGCACCACATGCCGCCCAGGCCAGGGCAGCCACTGGGCGCTGTTGCCTTTGGCCAGCGGCTTGCCGTCCATCAGCCAGCGCAGGCCCGTGCCCTGTGCCTGCAGGCTCAGGCGCTGGCGGGTGGGCGGGATGTCGGGGTCCAGCGCGATGATGGTGCCGTTGGCGGGACTGAGGATGCGGGCGCTGCTCTGCTTGCTCTGGCTGCCCGGTTGGGCGTGTGCGGCCTTGGTGCTGGCGCCCAGCGGGTCGCCTGCCAGGCCAAAGCGGGTCTGCTGTGTGCCCTCGATAAACCACTCCTGCCGGGGCGCTTCATAGCCGCCACTGCGGTCTGTCAGCGCCACCTGTTGCAGCGCAGGCAGCGGCGCCGTGCCGATCGCGCTGCTGGTTGCCGGTGGCGTTGAAAAGTTCACCGCCAGGTGCACCAAGCCGGCCGGTGGCGTGGGCGCGCGGCTGGGTTGGCCTCGGTGCAAAAAGCCCATGACGGCGGCCCAGATGGGTGCGGCGCCGGTGGTGCCACTCACATCCCACATCGGCGCGCCGCTGGCATTGCCCACCCACACGCCCACGGTGTAGCGCTGCGAATAGCCCACGGCCCAGTTGTCGCGCATGTCTTTGCTGGTGCCGGTTTTGACCGCTGTCCAGAAGCGCGTAGCCAGCAGGCTGTCGGTGCCAAAGGTGCGGGCGCGGGCGTTGCTGTCGGAGAGGATGTCGCCCACGATGAAGGCGGCGCGCGCGTCCAGCACTGGGCGGGTTTCGGCCCTGGCACCCGGCGTGAACTGCACCGCGCCCAGGCGCCCGCCATTGGCCAGGGCGCGGTAGGCGTTGGTGAGCTGCAGGAGCGAGACTTCGGCGCTGCCCAGGGCCAGGCTGTAGCCGTAGTAGTCGCCGGTTTCCTTGAGCGGCAGGCCAAGGGCGGTCAGTTGTTTGTGAAACGCATCCGGCGACACCATCACCAGCGTGCGCACGGCCGGCACATTGAGCGAGGCGCCCAGGGCGGTGCGCGCCGACACCCAGCCCTTGAAGTGGTGGTCGTAGTTTTGCGGAATGTAGAGCCCGCCCGAGGTCTGAATCTGGGTGCCCGCATCGTCCAGCAAAGAGGCGGCCGTGATGCGGCGCTCGGCAATGGCCTCGGCATACAAGAAAGGTTTCAGGGTGGAGCCGGGCTGGCGCAGTGCGGTCACGCCATCCACTTCGGCCGCGCGGCTGAGCGCGCCCGACGAGCCCACCCAGGCCAGGACCTCGCCTGTGGCGTTGTCCAGCACGACGATGGCGCCGTCCTCCACATGGCGGGCCTGCAACTCGCGCAGCTGCTGTTGCAGGGTCTGCACGGCAAAGCGTTGCAACGGGGCAGCCAGCGTGGTGCGCAGGCTGCCGCTTTGCGTGGCATTGCGTTGTGCGCCCAGCAGCCGTTGCGCCAGGTGCGGCGCGAGCCCCTCGCTGGCGCCATAGTCGCGCCGTTGCAAGGTGGCTTGGGCGAACAGGTCCAGGCCGTCACAGTCTGCGGCAGTGGCTGCCGCCTGCAAGGCCTTGAGTACGCTGCAGGCGCGTTGCGTTACCTGCTGTGGCCGGGCGTTGGGCGCACGCACCAGCGCCACAGCCACCGCAGCCTCGCGGTTGTCCAGGCCATTGGCAGACTTGCCAAACAGGGTCTGGCTCAGGGCATCAATGCCCACCAGCTCGCCGCGAAACGGCACCAGGTTCAGATAGGCCTCCAGCACCTGGTCTTTGCGCCAGCTGCTCTCCAGCAATTGCGCCGACACGGTTTGCCCGATCTTTTGCACCACGCTGCGCCCACCTGCACCGCGTTTCAAATCCTCATCGAGCAGCCCGGCCAGCTGCATGGTGATGGTGGAGGCGCCGCGCGTTTTGCTGTTCCACACATTGGCCCAGGCCGCCGCCGACACCGCGCGCCAATCCACGCCGCTGTGCTCAAAAAAGCGCTTGTCTTCGCTCAACACCAGGGCGGTGCGCAGCGCAGGGGAGATGTCTTGCAGCGCCACCCACTGGCCTTTGCGCACAGAGGTGTTGGTGCGCACGCGCTGCAGCACTTCGCCGTGGCGGTCCGTTACCAAAGTGTCGGAGGGCTGAAAGCCAGCCTTGACTTCGTTGAAGCTGGGCGCTGCGGCGGCGTGCCCTGCTACCAAAAACAGCCATGCTGCCAGTGCCAACGCTGTGCGGCGCAGGCCCTTGGCCAAGCATCTGAAAAAGGCTTTCATGTTCCTTGTTGCGTTCATGTCGCCAAGCCCTTGTGGCCCTGCGCACGCACCACGTGCGCCAGCCCGTGGCCTTGCAACAGTTCCTGCACAACCTGGGCTTGCAACAGGTCCTTGCGGGCTTTGAGTGGATCGCGGTCGGAGCGCTTGCCGAGCTGGGTTTTGATGCGCACAAAATTTTCGGGAGAGGGGGCCACCATGGTTGCCATATGGCCGTTGCTGCTCACAACCATTTGCCTGAAGCTGCCGCCGTCCAGCAAGGCCTGGCCAGTGGACACCTGCACGGCCCAGAAGTCGTCTTCAAAGTCGGAAACCCGCAGTGGGTGCGGGTCCACGCCAGCCCGTGTATCGGCAGACCTTCGAATGATGTCAATCTCAAAGCCAGAGGCATTGACAGCCGTGTACTTCTGGTCGGCGCGCAATTGAAAGGTCTTGTCTACCTTTTGAAAGATGCCCAGCAAAGAAGTGTCCAGCCGCAGCATGGTGGTGGAAAAGGTCAGCAACTTGCGCGTGTCCAGCAGCAGGTCGATGTCCTGCGTGGCCGTGGCCTCGGTTTGCACGCGCACACCGCAGGCGCTCTCGTATGCGTACAAGGCATGCGTGCCAACGGTCACAAAGTGCTCTTGCAGCCGGGCCTGGGCCAGGGCGTTCAGGACGTCGACCACCACATTGGGTACGCGGCCCACGCGCAACGCCTTGTTGAGTCTTTGGTGCTGCGCCACGGTTGCCTTGAGCTGCTTTTGCCGCTCTTCCAGCGCTGTCTTGCGTGCCATAAAGCGTTCAAAAACCTGCTGGTTTTCTTCAGACTGCGGTCCCAGCGAAGTGTGTGCCCCTGTGCCTGAGACGCGAATCAGGTATTTGCGTCCGGCCTGCATGCGCCACAGCATGGAGCCGCGTACTTCCAGTGCGGCCTGGCGGGCGTCTTGCAGGGCCCTCCAGGCCGATTCGGCATCGATTTGCTGGCGCGTCTGTGCCTCCGTAAGGGGCAAAAAGGCCGACTTTTCAATGTCAAATTGCATTTTTGGAATTTACTATGAAAAGTCAATAAAAACAACGACTTGTCACTTTACCGCCTCCACCTTCACCCGCGCATTCGGCGCCTCGCCAAACATCTCCGGCGCATACATCGCCTCCACCCGCGACGGCGGCAGGGAGAAGGCACCGACGTTGTTCAGCCGCACCGTGTACTCCATCTTCACCACGCCCTTGGGCAGGTATTCGTAGTAGCTGCGGAAGGACTCAAAACTGCGTTCCTCAAACGCCGCCCAACCCGCGCCCTGGCTCTTCTCGCCTTGCGTGGCGATCTCGGAATCGCGGCCCAGGCCGCTGCCCAGAATGGTGGCGCCTGCGGGCACGGGGTCGGTGATGACGACCCAGGTCATGTCAGCCGATGCATTCACCTCCAGCGTGATGCGCAGCACATCGCCGCGCGAATAGCTGCCAGCGGGCAGACTCTTATTCGCCTGCTCCACCGGGGTGATGGTCTTCTTGATCTGGTAACCGGCATTGAACGGCGCCTTGAGTTCCACGGCAGCCAGCGACTGCAGCGTCAGCCAAGGCTTGCCCGTGCCCTGGTGCGTCACGCTCAGGGTGTCTTTCGTTGCCGTCTTGCCCCAGGGCAGGAACATGCTGTTGTTGCGCAGATTGCCCTGTGCTGCGGGGGCACCAAACCAGGTGCTCTGGTTGGCGGCACCCGATGCATCCGTGGCCTTGATGCGCTCGACCTTGCTCCAGTCCACTGCGGCAGTGGCGCCGCCCATGGCGGCCTTGGTGCTGCCGGTCACCGGAGTGGCTTCAAACTTGGCCGAGAATTTCTCCAGTGCCAGCCCGCCCCACAGGTTCGCCGTGGTGGTGTGCCAGGCGCCACCCTGCTGGCGGCTGATGAAACCATTGGCCAAGCGGCCCATGTCGTCCTTCCAGGCCGGATCGTCCAGCACGGCCAGGATCAGGCGGGCGCTGTTGACATCGCCGTTTTGCATCAGCCACCACCAGTAGTCATCGCGCTCGGAGCTGAAAATCATCTTGGTGCCCTGGTAGCTGATGCGGCTGCGCAGAATCTGCGTGGCCTCCGCCAGGCGCTTGTCATGCTCATTCACGTCCGGCACGCGCTTGAGAATCTGCAGCCAGTCGATCACCGCGTGCGTGGGCCACTGGTTGGGAGCGATGGTGATGCTGTTGACCATCTTGGCCTGCGCTTTGCCATAGCGCGACAGGGCTTCAATTGCGGCCAGCTTGCGCACATCCAGATCCCCACCTTTTCCAGCTCTTGGGCTCCAGAAGTCGCGCTGGATGCGGCCCTCCACAAAGGCGATCAGGCCGCGCTCCATGGGCGCGCGCTGCTCGTCGCTGAGGGCAAAGGCCGGGTTGATGCTGGCCGCCTCATGGGTTGCGGCCAGCACATAGGCGGTGAGCGTGTCGCTGCCATGGTTGGCCTCGCCATCACGCGGCGGGAAGTAGCTGGCCAGACCGTCGCTGTCCAGGTAGCTGGGGATTTGCGCGGCCACCGTTTGCCACAGCTTGGCGTCGCGCAGGCCCACGGCCTTGCTGGTTTTTTGCTCCAGACAAATGAAGGGGTAGTTGGCAAACCAGTCGCGCACTCCCGGCATGCCTTCGGCCAGTTTGGGCTGCAGAGCGATCTTTAGGCCGCCCCGGGCTGGCAAGGCGTCGGCAGGAGGATTTACCTCCAAATTGAACGGTCCGTCGACTTGCACCAGCGTGGCCTGCTGCACGGTCAGCGGCACAGCGGGGATGATGCGCTGGCGCGCCTTCAAGGCATCGCGTGCGCCGCTCAGCGTGTCTTTGGCTTCGATCTCCCAAAGAATCGCCTCATTGCGGGTGAGTGCCAGTTGCGCCGGTGCGGTCACGCTCCAAGCCACCTCTCGCGCTTCACCCGCCGGGATGTCGATGGTTTGCGGCTGCAGCTCCAGCAAGGTGGCGCGCGGCGACACCACCACCTTCATCGCCTGCTGGGTGGTGTTGCGCAGCGTCAGCTGGGCGCGGAACTGGTCGTCCTCGCGCACCAGCGGCGGCAGGCCGCTGATGATCTGCAAATCCTGCGTGGCGCGGATGGTCGTGGAGCCGGTGCCAAACAGGCCGGTGCTGGCATCGGCCACGGCCACGATCTTGAAGGTGGTCAGTGCGTCGTTCAACGGCACGGTGACGGTGGCGCGTCCGTTGGCATCGAGCTGCACACGCGGGTTCCACAGCAACAGCGTCTCCAGCAACTCACGCGCGCCGCTGTGGCCGCCGCCACCCCCAGCGGGCACGGCCTTGCGGCCATAGTGCCTGCGGCCAATGATTTCCATTTGCGCAGTGGATGTCTCCACACCCCAGGCGCGGCGCTGCAGCATGGACTCCAGCAGGTTCCAGCTGTCGTTGGGGCTTAGCTCCAGCAGCGCCTGATCGACTGCGGCCAGGGCCACCTCGGCGTTGGCAGCAGGCTGGCCGTTGGGCAGCTTGACCTGAATCTGCACCTGCGCCCGTCCGCGCACCGGATAGCTCTCCTTGTCGGCCTTCACGCTCACATCAAGCTGGTGCGCCTTGATGCCGACGCGGATTTCGGCCACACCCAGGCGGAAGGCGGGCTTGCTCAGGTCCACCAGCGCGGTGGGCGCCACGTACTCGCGGCCCTCGTACCAGAAGCTGGTCCACCACTCGTGCGGCGCCTTGTAGCCCCAGGTGAAGAAGCTGTACCAGGGCACCTCGCGCAGGCGGCCGCGCAAGGCCAGCACGCTGACATACACATTGGGGCCCCAGCCGTCCTGGATTTTGAGTTGCACGGTCGGGTCCTGGCCGTTGAGCTGCACCACCTGCGTGTCGATGATGCCTTCGCGCTCGACGGTCAGCAGCGCGGTGGCAAAACGGAAGGGCATTCGCACCTGGAACTTGGCGGTCTCGCCGGGTTGATAATTTTTCTTCTCCGGCAGCAGGTCGATGCGGTCGTGGTTCTCGCCACCAAACCAGAGCTCGCCCTGCTTGGTCACAAAGACGGAAGCTGCGGCCTGGATGCTGTTGCCGCTGCTGTCCTTTGCGGTGACGACAAGCTCGACTTCACCGGGTTCAGAGAGCGTGGTGTCGCACAGCAGCAGGCCTCTGGAATCGCTCGTGCCCGAGCAGACGCTTCCCAGCGCCTTCACCGTGGTCTTGTTGTCGTAGGTATAAAAGCCGCCCACCATGCGCTTGCGTGTGGTCGTGACGATGCGCGCCGTGGCTTTCACCTCCAGTGCCACGCCTTCTTTTGCTTTGCCCGACAAATCCAGCGCCAAGGCCTGGAACTTGATCTGCTTGCCACTCGACACCCAGCCCTCGGTCTTGATGCCCGCCACCACGGCCGCAGGCCACAGGGTGCGCGTGCTGCGGAGGGTCTGCACCTCGCCATTCGGGTCGGAGTAGGTGGCTTCCAGCAGCAAGTCCTGCGGCTGCTTGCTCGCGGGCACATCGGCAAGGGTGGTCTTGCCTGCGCCGTTCTTGTCGAGGGTGAGCGGCAGCTTGTCTGCAATTACCCGGCTGTCGGTGTCGCTGCTTTCGGTTTCTTCGTCACCGGCGGATACGGTGTCTTTTTTGCCGCGTGGCGGTGCAAAGTTGAAGGCGTCAAAGTCGCTAAAGCTGAGGTACTTGTTGCGCACCAGGGCCGAGACACGCACCGGCAGATTGGACGCGGGCCCGCCCGACACATAGTTGACCTGTACATCCACTGGCACGCTTTTGGCGTTCACCAGTTGCTCTTTGCCAGCAGGTGCCACACGCCCTTCAAAGACGGGCAAACGAAACTCTTCCACGCGGAACTGGCTGGTGAAGTAACTGCGGCCGCCACCCGCTTTGTTGACGTCCCGCAGCTCAATGGAATACACGCCCAACTTGGCCGCTTGCGGGATAGCAAAGCTGCTCTCGGCGCTCTGGCCACCGGTGGCGGTCTTGCGCCAGGCCAGCGCCTGTGTGTATTGCTGGCCGCTGCCCTGGTGGGTGATGACCAGCGTGTTGGGATATACGTCGGGCAGGCCAAAGCCCTGGCTGGTCTCGGTGCGCAGCAGGTGCTTCATGGACACGGTTTCACCTGCTTTCAATAGGCTGCGGTCCAGGATGGTGTGGGCGCGCGCATCAGGCTGTGGCGTGTTGCTGCTGGGCAGGTTGAAGCGCCAGGACTCGATTCCCTTGTTCCAGTCGCTCCAGGTGAAGGCCAGGTCTTGCACCGAGCCCCGGCCGTCGCCTGCGGGCTGCTGTGCGCGGGCGCTGACAAAGTAGGCGCCGTTGTTGTAGCCCTCGTCTTCATCACCCGGTGTGCGGCAGCTTGGTGCCAAAGGTGAAATCCCGCTGAGTTTGGCCACACCCTGCGCATCGGTGGTGCCGGTGGCCACTTCGCGGCCCCTGCAGTCGGACACGCGCACGGCAGCACCCGCCACCGGCGCGCCCTTGTCCAGCGTGGTCACCCAGGCCAGGGCGTTTTCACGGCCAAGCTTGAAGTGCACGCCCAGGTTGGTCACCAGTGCCGAGGTGCGAACAAACAGGGTGCGGCCATTGCCATAGCGTTCGTCCAGCAAAGACGTGCCCAGCTTTTGCGAGGCAATCTCCACCACGTGGAAGCCCGCATCCAGCGGAATGCCCACCACCTCAAAGGGGCGCGGGTCGTTGCTGGCGGGCTTGGGCAGGTCCAGCGTGGTGACCTTGGGCTGGCCTTGCAAAAGCGAGACCATGCGCGTTTGCACCCAGTCGCGGTCGGCTCTTTCCAGGGGCTTGGGCAGTGGCGTTTGGCTGTCTCTGGCGGCCTGGCTGCGTGGGACGCTGCTGGCCTCATAGCGCTGGATTTTCTGGAACCAGGCAATGATCTCGGTATCCGAAGTGGGCTTGAAATCACTGACTTTGCCTTTGGTGGCTTCGGTTGCTGGCGTGTTGTTCAAGGCAGCAGCGTTCAACCCTTTTACGTTCAGCGCGGCCTCCACATTGCGCAGTGTCACTGGCAACAAGGCTACGCCACTGGGCTCGGCAAAGCGCTCCACCACGCCAAAGGGCGAGGCGGCAAACTTGGCCAGGGGTGGCATGGCACCCGTGGCGACCTTGAGCGGGAAGTTGCTGGCGTTGCGCAGGCTGCGGCCGCTGGCGTCCTTGAAGTCCGCGGGCAACTCGATGCGGTACTGCGTTTGCTCGGGCAGCACCGCCGCAAAGCGAATACTGCTCAGCACGTTGTCTGCGCCTTCTTCGCCCGCGTCGCTGGCATCGAACAGCGGCTTGAAACTTTCCTTGGGCGACACCAGGCGTATGCCTTCGAGCAGCTTGCGCGGCACCGGCGCGTTGAAGTCCAGACGCATCGGCCGTATCGGCAGGCAGGCACTTTGCGCGTTCTCGCGCTCGCAGGCAAAGCTGGCCTCAAAGGGCTCGCGCACCTGAAAGCTGAAGCGCTTCTCCACACTGTTGGCAATGCCGCCGGGCGTGGCCACGCCGCGTTCAAACACCAGTTGCACCTTGACTGACGGGGTGAGGCGGCGGTTGCAGGCCAGTGTGGCAAAGGAGAGCGGGCTGGCTGCGGCCTCCTTCTCCCAACCCTGGGCCTTGAGCAGGGCGGCGCGCTCTTTGCCGTCTATCAGGCGCACGGCAATGCGCTCGCCCAGACCGTCCATGGCGCACCCCACATGCGCCTGCACGCTGGCCAGGCTGGCCTCGCCCGAGAGGCGCAGGGCAAAGAATTGTTCTTCGTCGATGCGGTTGCCTTCAGAGGGCCGAACGCTTTTCACAAACGGGCCGCCGGTGGTGAAGCGGTAGTTTGCAGGGCCGCTGAGCGCCACGCCCTTGGCCGATTGCAAGCCGGGTTTGATTTGCAGCGTGCAAGCCACACCCGGGGGCAGATCGCTTTCAAATTCGAAGGCCCAGGCGCGGTCTGTCACCCAGCGTCCGGAGCCTTTGCTGGCCTCGGCGTTGTTGCAACGGATGGACAAGGGCGCCTCGGCCTTGGGGTCACCAAAGGCGATGGCGCTGTCATCAAACTTGGCCAGCACCTGGCGCACTTGCGCCACCTCTCCTTGCGGCGAGAGGCTGGTGATTTGAAAGGCGTGTGCGTGGAGCGCGGCCGAAGCCAGGGCGCAGCCGAAAAATATTGCTTTTGTTTTCATGGTGACGGCGGTTGTGTAGCCGATTTATAAACGACTTGCCACCCCGTCACCTGCAATTTTTTGGCGGCCGTCTGAAGAGCGCGCCCCGATCCGGCGAGCTTTCTATCCCAGGCGTGCCGTGTGCCGCGCAATCTGCAAGCGCACCTGCGCGGGTGCCGTGCCACCCAAAATGTTGCGCGCGTTGAGCGAGCCGCGCAGGCTCAAGACCTCAAACACATCGGCCTCGATCTTCGGGTTGAAGGCCTGCAGCTCGGGCAGTGAGAGTTCGGACAAATCCACGCCCTTGGCAATGGCGGTTTTGACCGCATGCGCCACCACCTCGTGCGCGTCGCGGAAGGCCAGGCCTTTCTTCACCATGTAGTCGGCCAGGTCGGTGGCGGTGGCGTAGCCGCGCTTGGCGGCGCGCTCCATGGCCTCGGGCTTGACCGTGATGCCCAGCGCCATCTCGGCAAAGATGCGCAGCGTGTCTTTCAAGGTGTCCACGGTGTCGAAGAGCGGCTCTTTGTCTTCCTGGTTGTCCTTGTTGTAGGCCAGCGGCTGGCCCTTCATCAGGGTGATCAGGCCCATCAGGTGGCCCACCACGCGGCCAGTCTTGCCACGGGCGAGTTCGGGCACGTCCGGGTTTTTTTTCTGCGGCATGATGGAGCTGCCGGTGGTAAAACGGTCAGCGATCTGGATAAAGCCGAAGTTCTGGCTCATCCACAAGATCAATTCTTCCGACAGGCGGCTGACATGCACCATCACCAGGCTGGCCGCTGCTGTAAATTCGATAGCAAAGTCGCGATCACTGACGGCGTCCAGGCTGTTTTGGCACACCTGCGCCACGCCCTGGTCGTCCACCATGCCCAAGAGGCGCGCGACCTGCTCGCGGTCCAGCGGGTAGCTGGTGCCCGCCAGTGCGGCTGAACCCAAGGGCAGGCGGTTGACGCGGCGGCGCACGTCGGCCATGCGCTCGGCGTCGCGGGCGAACATTTCAACGTAGGCCAGCAAGTGG
>CANCCF010000139.1 GCA_947374485.1 Comamonadaceae bacterium
GCTGCAGCGCCCGCTTGCGCCCGCTGCTGCTGGCCACCTGCCTGACCGGCGCGGCCTATGTGGTCTTCATGTTCACGGTGGACGTGCCCATGTACTGGGCGCGCTGGCTGGCAGATGAGGCCAGCGGGCGCCAGTACCTGAGCCTGGGCCAGGGTGTGCTCGACACCTCCAGCCGCTGGGTGGTGTCACAGCAGTGGCAGAGCTGGAAGAGCGAGGTGCTCTGGATGTCGCTCTACTTCAGTGTGGCCGTGTGGCTGAGCATTGCCTTTGTGCATGCGCCTGTGATCCGGCAGCACCTGCGCCCGGCGGGCCCCGGGCTGCGCTAGGAATGGTCCCAGTCGCGGCGCTCCAGCAAGGAGCCCGCGTAAGGTCCCACATGCTCGGGCGCATGCAGCGCGTGGTGGTGGGTGAGTGCGGCGTACCAGCGGATCAGCAGCTGGGTGATGGGCCAATGGTTGTGGTTATAGGTATGCATGGCGTGACTCTCTTGAAACGGTATATACAGTTTACATAGTTTCAGATTTTTGGCAAGGGCGTGCCCCACCCCTCTGCTTCGTCACGGAATAGTCACAATGG
This sequence comes from Comamonadaceae bacterium, assembly GCA_947374485.1. GTDB lineage: Bacteria > Pseudomonadota > Gammaproteobacteria > Burkholderiales > Burkholderiaceae_C > Allorhodoferax. The sequence goes on from CANCCF010000139.1 coordinate 577, forward strand.
CATCACACAATACCAAAGCCCTTGCCTCAACCAGATTATTTGCACCATGACAAACCCACAGGAAGAAATGATGCGCCGCCTGCGCGAGGACATGCAGGACAGCTTTGATGAAGAGCTGGAGATGGAACTCGAAGAGCGCAACATGGAAGAGCTGGAGGCCACCGGCAAGCCGCGCAGCGAGGCCGAGCGGCTGGCTCGGCGCAGCTACTTCCAGGAGCTGTTCCGCCTGCAGGGCGAGCTGGTCAAGCTGCAGGACTGGGTGGTGGCCAACAAGCACCGCGTGGTGATCCTGTTCGAGGGCCGCGACGCTGCCGGCAAGGGCGGCGTCATCAAGCGCATCACCCAGCGCCTGAACCCGCGCGTGGCCCGTGTGGCGGCGCTGCCCGCACCGAATGACCGCGAGCGCACGCAGTGGTACTTCCAGCGCTATGTGTCGCACCTGCCAGCGGCGGGCGAGATGGTGCTGTTTGACCGCAGCTGGTACAACCGCGCCGGTGTGGAGCGCGTCATGGGATTCTGCTCGGACGATGAATACGAGGAGTTCTTCCGCACCGTGCCCGAGTTCGAGAAGATGCTGGCGCGCTCGGGCATCCAGCTCATCAAGTACTGGTTTTCGATTACCGATGAAGAGCAGCACTCGCGCTTTCTGGGCCGCATCCACGACCCGCTCAAGCAGTGGAAGCTCAGCCCCATGGACCTGGAAAGCCGTGTGCGCTGGGAGGAATACACCAAGGCCAAAGAGACCATGCTGGAGCGCACCCACATCCCCGAAGCACCGTGGTGGATTGTGCAGGCCGTGGACAAGAAGACCGCACGCCTGAACTGCATCCAGCACCTGCTGGACCAGATCCCCTACACCGAGGTGGAACACGAAGCCGTGGTGCTGCCCGAGCGCGTGCGCAACGCCGACTACATCCGCCATCCGGTGCCCGCCGACATGTTTGTGCCCGAGCGCTATTGACCTGCTGAACGATTGAATCTGCAGCCGGGGCCGCGATATTCGCGGCCCCACTGACTTTTGGCATGCACCTGCTGCAAGCGTGGATTTACGCTGCTTCCTTCATTCACCTTGAAGGAAACAGCCATGGAACATTTCATTGCCAATACCCTTTCAAACAGGGTACGCATGCTGGGCCTGACACTGCTTGCCGTCGCCAGCGCCCTGCTCACCGCCTGTGGCGGCAACAACAATGACAACAACCCGCCACCAACACCCCCGGTGGCCAGCAACCAGTTCTACAGCATGACCAACACCACGGCCAACAGCGTGGTGCACCTCACGCGCAATGCGGACGGTTCACTCGCACTTGCCAACACCACGGCCACCGGTGGTGCGGGCTCGAATGGCGTCAACGCGGCGGGCATGCCGGTGGCGGCGGACAGCCTGACCAGCCAGTACAGCGTGGTGGTGTCGCCCGACCACAAACAGCTGTTTGCGGTGAATGCGGGCAACAGCACCGTGACATCGTTTGCCATTGACGCGGCCAGCGGCAATCTCACGGCACGCGGCGCCTTCCTCACGGGCGCCTTCCCGGCCAGCCTGGCGTGGAGCAAGGGCTATTTGTATGTGCTGGCCCAGGGCAACACTGCCCTAGGTACGCCACCGCAGGTGTGGGTGCATGCGGTCAACAGCGATGGCAGCCTGGGCACGGGCACGGCCGTGCTCTATGCCGGAGCCAGCCTGCCCACGGAAATACTGGCCTCGCCCGACGGTGCCAACGTGCTGGTGATGGAAAAAGGCGCGGGCAAGATCCTGTCGTTCCCGGTGATTGCGGGTGGGCAACTGGGCACCCCGGTTGTCACCACCCTGACCAGCCTGGCTGCGCCCTTTGCGGGCAGCTTTGCCAACAGCAGCACCTTGGTAGTAGCCGATGCGGGCAACAAGAACCTGCAGTCCTTCGCCTATGCCAACGGCGCACTCACGGCCATTGGCAGCGGCGTTGGCGCTTTGCCGGGGGCCCCCTGCTGGCTGGCCATCACACCCAATGGCGCGTTTGTCTATGCGGGTCTGGGTTCGGGCGAAATTTCTTCCTATGCCGTCGGCCCCGCGGGTGCGCTCACGCTGTTGAATACCGCAGCGGCCAATGAACGCCTGGCGGTGGCGGGCGACTCGATTGCCAGTGCCGATGGCAAGTTCCTGTACTCCACTTATTTGCATGCCGGTACGGTCATCACCTATGGCATCAATGCCAACGGAACACTGGCCAAAGTGGGCAACCCGGCCATCGTCACCAGCGGCAGCACCATGCAGGGACTGGCGGGCTACTGAAGCGGGATGCTGGGGCAGGTTTGTGATCTTGCAGCGGCATAGAATCCGGCACGCCGCAGGCCTTGCGGCGTGCCCCATTTCACCCACCCACGAGCCAAGACCATGAGCCAACTCAAACTGACCTATTTCAACTTCGGTGGACGCGCCGAGCCCGCGCGCCTGGCCCTGTGCCTGGGCGGCATTGCCTTCGAGGACAGCCGCTTTGCCTTCAAGGATTTTGCCGAGGTGCGCAAGTCCACCCCCTTTGGCCAGGTGCCCACGCTGCACGTGGACGGCGTGCTGGTGACCCAGAGTGACGCCATTACCCGCTATGCGGGCAAACTCAGCGGCCTGTATCCCACCGACGCCTTCCAGGCGCTGCTGTGTGACGAGGTGCTCTCCGCCGTGGAAGACCTGAGCATCAAGCTGGGTGCCAGTTTTGGTCTGACGGGTGACGCCATGAAAGACGCCCGCACAGCCTTTGTAAACGGCCCGCTGACCACCTACCTGACCTGGCTGCAAAGCCGGTTGCAGGCCCAGGGCGGACAGTACTTTGCCGACCAGCGCCTCACCGTGGCCGACCTCAAGGTGTTTTGTTACGTGCGCGGCCTGCTCTCCGGCAACCTGGACCATGTGCCCACCGACGTGGTGGAAAAAGTGGCACCGCTGCTGCTGGCCCACATGCAGCGCGTGGCAGCGGTACCGGCCATCGCGCAGTACTACGCAAAAGCCGCTGCCTGAACCAGCGCAAGGTTCACGCAGCTGTCATCAGGGTTTCACGGCACTGTCAGAGCATGGGCGTTTTTCAACGCACGCATGCTCTTATGAAAATTACCGTGATTGGCACCGGCTACGTGGGCCTTGTCACAGGCACCTGCCTGTCCGAAGTCGGCAACGACGTCATCTGCTTTGACACCGACGCGGCCAAGATTGCCGCGCTCAACAACGGCGTGCTGCCGATCTGGGAGCCCGGCCTGGATGACATGGTGGCGCGCAATGCCAAAGCCGGGCGTCTGCACTTCACCGACAACATCGAAGAGGCCACGCGCTTTGGCACCATCCAGTTCATTGCCGTGGGCACGCCCCCGGGCGAGGACGGCGGCGCCGACCTGCAGTACGTGCTGCAGGCCGCCCGCAACATCGGGCGCCACATGAGCGACTACAAGGTGGTGGTGGACAAAAGCACGGTTCCGGTGGGCACGGCCGACAAGGTGCGCGCCGCAATTGCCGAAGAGTTGGCAGCACGCGGTGTGGACACACCGTTCAGTGTGGTCTCCAACCCCGAGTTCCTGAAAGAAGGCGCGGCCATTGAAGACTTCATGCGCCCGGGCCGCATTGTGCTGGGCGCCGATGACGAGCAGGCCTCGCTCAACATGCGCGCGCTGTATGCGCCGTTCCAGCGCCACCACGAGCGTCTGGTGCTGATGGACATCCGCAGCGCCGAGCTCACCAAGTACGCCGCCAACGCCATGCTGGCCACGCGCATCAGCTTCATGAACGAGCTGGCCAACCTGGCCGAGAAGCTGGGCGCCGACATCGAGGACGTGCGCAAAGGCATCGGCTCAGACCCGCGCATTGGCTACGACTTCCTGTATGCCGGCGCGGGCTATGGTGGCTCCTGCTTTCCCAAGGATGTGAAGGCGCTGATACAGACCGCAGCGCAGGACGCCGACATGGACCTGCAGGTGCTGTCCGCGGTGGAGCGCGCCAACCAGCAGCAAAAGCATGTGCTGGGCAAGAAGGTCAAGGCGCGCTTTGGCAACGACCTGACGGGCCGCCACTTTGCCATCTGGGGCCTGGCCTTCAAGGCCAACACCGATGACATGCGCGAGGCCAGCAGCCTGACCATCATCCACGACCTGCTGGACGCTGGCGCCACGGTCTCGGCCTACGACCCGGTGGCCACCCCGCATGCGGCTGCGCTGTTGCAGGGCCAAAGCGGCGTGACCTTCGCCGATTCGCCCATGGCAGCATTGACGGGTGCCGATGCGCTGCTGATCGTGACGGAATGGAAAGAATTTCGCAGCCCCGATTTCGACAGCATCAAGAGCAGCCTGAAGAGCCCGGTGATTTTTGACGGGCGCAATTTGTATGACCCGAAGTGGGTGCGGGGCATGGGGTTTGAGTATTTGGCGATTGGGCGCTGAACTTTCGGCCTGCTTGTCTGGGGGACTATGCCACTGGGGTACAGGGTTCCGCGGATGTCCTCCGCCCTGCGGGCTCCCCCTTAATTTCGCTCCACCCTGTACCCCAGCGGCATAGTCAGCCAGCACGGTTGGCGCGCATTGACCCGATGCATAACTTCCTTCGCGCACCAACCGTGATGGCGGACTCAGGACGGCGTGACGCTCAGCGCCGGTAGGTCAAGGAGGAGCCCCGCAGGGGCGGGGGACACGGACAGCGCTGAGTGCCACGTCGGCCTGAGTCCTGAAGTGACAGTGAACTGAGGTGACAAAGGACACTTCACCAAAAAGTCACAGTCTTTGTCACGCGCTTGCCATCAAACATTTCTAGCATGGAGCCACCTTAACCGGAGGCCCGACCCATGAATGAATTCTTTCGCCAACTCAAAATCCAGCGCTGGGACGACCACCGCTACTACCACCACAGCCGCATCAACCAGACCCTGCACCTGATCAGCGCCATCAGCTTTCTGGTGGCCTACGCCCTGCTGTTCATTGACCCGGCTGCCGCCGCGCTGGTGGCCTGGCTGGTGTCCATGACCACGCGCCAGAGCGGCCACTTCTTCTTCGAGCCGCTGGGCTACGACGAAGTGAACCAGGCCTCGCAGGAAACCAAGGAAGAAATCAAGGTCGGCTACAACCTGCGCCGCAAGATCGTGCTGCTGTCCATCTGGGTAGCCGCACCTGTGCTGCTGTGGCTGGAGCCCACCGCCTTCGGCCTGTTTGATGCCGCCACCACATTGGAAAGCTTTGCGCGCCACACCGGCCTGCTGTGGTTGGGCATTGGTGTGGGCGGCCTGCTGTTTCGCACCGTGCACCTGTTCTTCATCAAGAACGTGATGGCCGGTCTGGTGTGGATGACCAAAATCCTCACCGACCCCTTCCATGACATCTACCTCTACCACGAGGCACCGTTGGCACTATTGCGCGGCGAGCTGATCGAGCCGCGCGGCACGCTGGGTCCGGTGGCGTAAATCGCACCCGGAAAAAAAGGGGCGCCTGGTGCGCCCCTTGTTCTTTGTGCAGGCAAGGGGCTGTGCCCCCTGCCCCGTCCCCTGGATTCAACCGAATTTGGCTGTCCACATCTCGCGCAGCAAGCGGCGCTTGATGGTCTTGTTGGTGCTGACCCCGTCGCTCCACCACCAACCGTCCGCCTGCATGGCCAGACCGGCGCGCACAAAGCATTGCAGCACCTGTTCAAACTCCTCGACACTGAAATTGAGACTCCAGATGATGCGTGCCGTACCTACCCAGCTCAGGGCCACACCCTCGAAGCGCAGATAGTGTTGAAACAACCAGTTGAAGCTCGCGGGCTGTGTGTACATCACCGTCCACACCGAAGACATGTCGGCCACCTGCACCGGCACACCGGCCTCTTTCAGGCGCGTGTTCATCAGATTGGCACGGCGGGCCCAGGTGGCATCCACATCGGCATACAGGGCGGCGATGTCGGCATCGTCCAGGCGCCGCAGAAACACGTTCATGGCGGCCATGACATACGGGTGGGCGTTGAAGGTGCCGCGCGCAAAGCAGATGTCTGCGGGGGAGCCTTCGCGAAAGCGCCGCATCCAGGCGCGCTTGCCGCAGACCACGCCGATGGGCAAGCCGCCGCCCAGGGTCTTGCCGTAGGTGACCAGATCGGCGCGCACGCCAAAGTATTCCTGTGCGCCACCCTTGGCCAGACGGAAGCCCAGGAACACCTCGTCAAAAATCAGCGCAATGCCGCGCGCGTCACAGATGCGGCGCAGCTCCTGCAACCAGGCGGTGTAGGCGGGCTTGTCGAAGTGCGCGCGGCGCGAGCTGTCGAGCATGGCGCCGTCGCTGGGCGCGGGGGCGTTGGGGTGCAGGGCCTGCAGCGGGTTGATGAGCACACAGGCAATGTCCTTGCGGCTCCTGAGCACGCGCAAAGTGCCCTCGCCCATCTCGGTCAGGTTCAGGGTGTCTGCCGCTGGCATGGGGTTGCCAATGCCGGGCTGCACATCGCCCCACCAGCCATGGTAGGAACCGCAAAAACGCACCAGCTTCTTGCGACCGCTGTGGTAGCGCGCCAGGCGCACGGCCTGCATCACCGCTTCGGTGCCCGACATGTGGAAGGACACTTCTTCCATGCCGCTGATGGCTTTCAAACGCAGCAGGTTGTCCAGCACCACGGGGTGGTAAGCACCCAGCACCGGGCCCAGTGGGCGCGCGAGGTCGGCACCGCGGTCCATGCAGTCCTTGTAGAAGTCGTTGCCAAACAGGTTGACGCCGTAGGAGCCGGTCAGGTCATAAAAGACATTGCCATCGAGATCGGTCACCGTCACGCCTTCGGTGCTTTGCACAAAGGAGCCCACCTTCAGGCCCTGGGCGGCCAGCTTCCTGAACTGGAAGGGTGTGCGGTAGGCGCTGATGAACTGCAGGTCCGACAAGGTCTCTGCGGCTTGTGCACTGGCTTGCAGGCTCTTGGGGTAGCGCACCTGGCAGCGGGCCACCAAAGTGGCAAAGGCGGCGCGGCGTTTGGCCACCACTTCGGGCGGGGCACCGTCCACGGCAAAGGCCTGGTCTTCGTCGTAGCTGTAGCTGGGCAAGAGCGCCGCCACACGGCGCGCCATGCGCGGGTGGCCGGCCAGCGAGCGGTGCTTGGCAAAGGACAGCTCCACACGGGACTTGGCTTTTTTCACCGCCACAAACAGGGCCGCACTGCCCACGGCGTACAGGGCCAGGTTATTCATATCCATCACTTCATTCACAGCGTATTGCCTTTCATGCAAAACAATTCAGGAAAACTTTCAACATGACTCTCAGAAAACAAATTCACAGCCTGCTGGCCAACGAGGACCTCAACTTCCTGCTCACCAACCGCCTGCCACGGCGCTGGCTGACCCAGCTCATGGGGCGCATCAGCCAGATCGAAAACCCGCTGGTGGCGCGCGCCTCGATTGGCATCTGGAAATTTTTCAGCGACCTCGATGTGAGCGAGGCCAAACAGCAGCACTTCAAAAGCATGCACGCCTGCTTTACCCGCGAGCTCAAGGACGGCGCGCGCAGCATCGACCCTGATGCCGCTGTGCTGAGCAGCCCGGTGGACGCCATCATTGGCGCGCACGGGCCCATTGAAGGCACGCGGGTCTTCCAGGCCAAGGGCTTTCCGTACACGCTGCAGGACCTGCTGGGCGAGGACGAAGACCTGGAGGCCTGGCGCGACGGCAGCTTTGTCACCCTGCGCCTGACTTCGAGCATGTACCACCGCTTCCACGCGCCCTATGACTGCACGGTGGAGAAGGTGCGCTACTTTTCCGGCGACACCTGGAACGTCAACCCGATTGCCCTGAAGCGGGTGGAAAAACTGTTTTGCAAAAACGAGCGCGCCTTCATCAGCACCCGGCTGAATGGCACGGGGCCCCTGGCGGGCAAGCGCATTGCGCTGGTACCTGTGGCGGCGATTCTGGTGGCCAGCATACGGCTGCATTTTCTGGATGTGCTGCTTCACATGGGCTACCAGGGCGCCAGCACCATGGCCTGCGATGCGCGCATGGCCAAGGGACAGGAGATGGGCTGGTTCCAGCATGGGTCTACGGTCATCGTGCTGGCGCCTGCCGGTTTTGGCCTGTGCGAGGGGCTAGTGCAAGGGACCCAGGTGCGGATGGGCCAGGCGCTCCTGCGCGGCCGGGAATGATGCGCCCTGCTGTGGCTTGCCATCGGCTGCGCTGAACAGGTGGCCGTGGCGGGCCAGCACCTCGCGCAGCACCGCCTCGAAGCTGTCGGCCACCGCGCTCCAGGCCAGGTGTGAGACGCTGTGCGGCGCCTGCGCGCGCAGGTGCTGCTGGCGCACCGGGTCCAGCGCCAGGTCCAGGGCTGCGCTGACAAAGGCACGCTCATCGCCATTGGCAATGAGCACGCCGTTGTGGTGGTGAATGATCAGTTCCTGCGCCGCTGCATTCGCGTACGACAGCACGGCCAGGCCGCTGGCCAGCGCTTCAGGCACTACGTTGCCAAAGGTCTCGGTCAGGCTGGGGAACAAAAACAGGTCGGCCGAGGCGTAGTGCGCGGCCAGGTCCTCGTGCTTGCGCACTCCCGCAAACCAGGCTTGCGGGCAGGCTTCCTGCAACGCCTGGCGCAGGGGTCCGTCACCCACAAAAACCAGTTTGGCCCGGGGCTGTCTGGCCTGTATGGCGGCAAACGCGGTCAAGACCAGTTGCACATTTTTTTCCTTGGCCAGGCGGCCTACCAGCAACACCACCGGGTCCTGGGGTGCGGCGCCCCATGTGGCACGCAGGGTCTCGGAGCGGCGCTCCGGTTTGAAGAGCGCCATCTCCACGCCGCGCGACACCACGGTGACGTTGTCATAGCCGCGCCCCAAGAGTTCTTGCTGCATGGCCCGGGTGGGCACCATGGTGGCGTGGGTGCGGTTGTGCAGCTTGCGCAAATAGCGCTCGATGGGCGACTTCAACAGGCCCATGCCGTAGTGCTGTGAGTAGCTATGGAAATTGGTGTGGAAGGAACTGGTGATGGGCAGGTGCAGCTTGCGCGCAGCCGCCACAGCCGACCAGCCCAACGGGCCCTCGGTCACCACGTGCACCACATCGGGCCGCTGCTCGGTCCAGAGCTTGACCAGCCGGCTTTTGCTGGGCAGGCCAAAGCGCAGTTCGCCATAGGTGGGCACCGGAATGCCGTGCGAGAGCACCTGGTCCAGGCCCTCGCGCACTGCACTGCCCTCACGGCCCTGGCGCGGCCGCACCATTTGCACCGCGTGGCCGCGCGCAAGCAGGCCGTCCACGATGCGGCCCAGGGTCATGGCCACACCGTTGACTTCCGGGGCGTAGGTTTCAGTGACCACGGCAATGCGCAGGCTCGCGGGCCTGGAGGCGAAGGACTCGATGAGCAGGTCGTCGGCGTTTTTCATGGCGCTAGGGTAGAGAGCCGTTGCGACACTTTGATGATGCTTGTTTGACAGTTTCAAGTCGCCACCACCTTGTCACACGGGCTTCACCCGGCCCACCTAGCATCTGCCCATCGCAACGACGTTGGCCTCCATGAAACCCGATTTTCCCAAGGCGCTGGCGCCTGTCTCTGCTGACCCGGGCCCGCTGGCTGCCGTGCTGAGGCAGGGCGGGCTGTACCCGGTGTACCAACCCATCGTCAACCTGGGCAAGACCGGCATCTATGCCCATGAGGCCTTGATACGCGGCCCGCGCGGCACGCCCCTGCACACGCCGGATGCGCTGCTCAAGGCAGCCGCTCAGGAGCAGTTGCGCTTCGAGCTGGAATACGCAGCGCTCACCACCATCCTGCAGAACTGGGGGCAACTCAAGGCTGCAGGGCGGCTGTTTGTCAACCTCAGCGCCAGCGCGCTCACGCAGCTGTGTGACACCCATGGCGCAGGCCATCTGGCCGCTTTGGCAACTCGTCTGGGCGTGCTGCCGCGCGAACTGGTGGTGGAGATTACCGAGCACGAACGCATTGCCGATATGGACGCCCTGGCCGGGACGGTGGGGCAGTTGCGCGCCAGCGGTATCGGCCTGGCACTGGACGACTTTGGCGACGGCCACTCCAGCCTGCGCCTGTGGTCGCAGCTCAAGCCCGACATCGTGAAGATCGACCGCTACTTCATCAAGGACGTCAGCACCCAGGGCGACAAGCTCAAGACCATCCAGGCACTGCAGCAGATTGCCAGCATCTTTGGCAGTGCGCTGGTGGCCGAGGGCATAGAGACCGAGCAAGACCTGCGCGTGCTGCGCGACCTGGGCATTGACTTTGGCCAAGGGTATTTTTTGGGTTACCCGGAACGCGATCCGGCGGACCAGGTAGCCAGTG
>CANCCF010000140.1 GCA_947374485.1 Comamonadaceae bacterium
AGAGCGTTTGCCCATCAGCTTGAGCGTGACCACACCAGCAGCAGGTTGTTGGCCGGCATGGCGAAGCGCTGTGCCAGTTGCAAGCCAGCCAGTTGCGCCTGCTCTTGCACGTCTTCGCGGCGGCGCAGGCCCCACTCCCGGTTTTGCAGGCGCAAGTCGCGGTCAAAGCCGAGGTTGCCCTGCGCCGTGCTGACATCGTCTTCCAGGTACGGGCCGTAGGTGATCAGCAGGCCGTTGCGGGTCAGGTAACGGGCACTGCCTTGCATTAGGGCCGCACAGGTGGCCCAGGGCGAGATGTGCAGCATGTTGGCGCAGTAAATGGCGTCAAACAGCGGCGTTTCCACCGGCAGCCAGGCTGGGCTCATGACGTCGAGCAGCAGGGGCGCGTGCACATTGCGCAGTTGGTCGCCCGCAATGTGGGCGCTGATGCTGTCCAGCGCGCCAGGGTGGCTATCGGTGGGCTGCCAGGTCCATTGCGGCAGGTGCTGTGCAAACCAGCACACGTGCTGGCCGGTGCCGGAGGCAATCTCCAGCGCTGTGCCGTGATCGGGCAACAGTTGGCTCAGCACATCCAGAATGGGTTGCTTGTTGCGCTCCGCTGAAGGGCTGAAAGAGGGGGCTGGCATAGGGGCTGTCCTGTCGCTGGTGGTGGCAGGTCCCGCGCGGTGGCCGGGACGAAATGCGCAGAGCTATTCGGCCGTGCTGTCGGCGCTGGCACGCACTTGGCGGTGACCGTGCTTGGCCAGTATTTCTACATAGAACTGATAGCCATCGCTCTTGACCAGGGCATCGATCAAAGGAATCAGTTCGGCCAGGTGGGCCACCTGCGCGGTTTCTTCGGTGCTGCCAAAGCGGCAGTCAAAGTCCCAGAAATCCACGCCCTCTGGCAGGGCGCGGCGGCGTTCGCGTTTGATGTACTTGCGGATTTCGTGTTTGGTGGCTTCGAGCATGCGCTCGGGGTTTTTGCCTTCTGACTTCAGGGGAAACGTTTTTTTCATGGGGAATGTCCTTAAGCGGCGATGATACGTCCCACATACAGACCATCTTGAGCACCCGATTGACCATTCGCCACCCCACCCCCGACAAAGACGCCATTGCGCTGCTTCCCGCTTTTGATCGACTGGGGCCCGAGCGCATCACGCTGGTGTCCAGCGCCGCGCAGGCACGCGAGGCCTATGCCCATCTGGCCCGGGCCACGGCCTGGGGTTTTGATACCGAGTCCAAGCCCACCTTCAAGGTCGGCGAAGTGTCGGACGGCCCGCACATCGTGCAGCTCTCCACACCCGAGCGGGCCTGGGTGTTCCAGATCCACGACCTGGCGTGCCGCGCTGTGGTGGCTGAGCTGATGGCGTTGGGCGGTGTGCCCAAGGCCGGATTTGGGCTGGGCGATGACCGCAAGCGCATCCTGCAGAAGCTCGGTGTGGAGCCGGTGGGGGTGCTGGAGCTCAACACCGTGTTCCAGCAGCGCGGCTACCGCAAGGACATGGGTGTCAAGGGGGCCGTGGCGGTGCTGTTCAACCAGCGCTTCATCAAGTCCAAAAAAGCGGCCACCAGCAACTGGGCCAACCTGCACCTGTCCGAAGCGCAACTCGTGTATGCGGCCAACGATGCCTATGCCGCCATTCGCGTCTTCAACGCGCTGGGTCTGGCCTGACGGGTTTAGCGGGACAAGGGAGTCACGTGCGACTGCGCCCAGCGCACGATGTCCCGTGTGCCCATGGCGCCCGCCTGGTGTGGCAGTGCGGGCAGACCAGGTGCAGGGAGTCGGCCATGTGTCTCAGTGCGTGACGAACTCGTAGACCACGTCCTCGCTGTCCACCATGTCCAGGATGTCGTCGAGCTGGTCCTCGTCCTGCGTGCTGGCCCAGGTGTCTTCCGGGTCGGTGGCAAACAGGGGCTCGATGGCCAGGTCCAGGAACTGCCCGCCCGGCATCTTCAGCACCGAAGTGCCCTCCGAGGTTTGCACCAGTTCCCAGTCGTCCGGTACCGACATTTCCAGTGTGATGGTGACGTGGAGCTTTTTCATGGGAAATCCTTGGAGGTGAGGGGCCGAGGGTAACCGATGGGTTTGTCACAAAAAATGCTGAAAACGCTTACAACCGTGAATTATTATTCCCGGATATGAAAAATACGGTCGCCAAGCGCAGCACAAAAGACGTCTCCACGATGCAATCCGCAACCGTCACGCTGGACATGGTGGCCAAAGAAGCCGGTGTGTCGCCGGCCACCGTCTCGCGCATTCTCAATGGCACGGCCGTAGTCAGTGCTGTGCGCAAGGAGGCGGTGGACGCTGCCATTGCCAGGCTGGGCTTTGTACCCAACCCGGTGGCCCGCGGCCTGGCCGGTGGGCGCACCTTCAGCATCGGCGTGGTGACGCAGACGCTGGACAGCCCGTTTTACGGTTCGGCCCTGCGCGGCATTGAAGAGAAGCTGCTGCCCCTGGGTTACAGCCCCCTGTTTGTCAGCGGCCAGTGGAATGCCGAGGTGGAGGCCAAGTGCATGGATGTGCTGCGCTCGCGCCGGGTGGACGGCATCATTGTGCTGACCGGGCGCCTGACCGACAAGGCACTCAAAAACTACGCCAAGTCCCTGCCGATTGTGGTCACCGGGCGCAAGCTCAAGGCCCCCAACCTGGCCGCGCTCTACTGCGACAACGTGGAAGGCGCGCGCCTGGCTACCCAGCATTTGATTGGCCTGGGCCACCGCCAGATTGCCTTCATCTCCGGTGACCCGCAGCACCCCGATGCCATGGAGCGCTTCGAAGGCTACCGCAAGGCACTGGAAAACGCCCGCATCAAGTTTGACCCGGCCCTGGTGGCCGAGGGTGGCTTCTATGAGGCCAGCGGACTGCAGGCGGTGGGTGATCTGCTGGCCTCGCGCAAGCGCTTTACCGCCATCTTCGCCGCCAATGACCAGATGGCCGTGGGCGCCGCGCTGGGGCTGAGCCGCCATTCCCTGCGCGTGCCAGAGGATGTGTCGCTGATCGGCTATGACGATCTGCTGTCTTCGCTCTATTCCAACCCGCCCTTGAGCAGCGTGCACCAGTCGGCCTATGAGTTGGGGCAGCAGGCCGCAGCGGTCATGCTGCAACTGCTGGCCGGTGAAGCCCCGGTGTGTGAGGTGCCCGCACCGCGCCTGGTGGCGCGCGAGTCCTGCCGCCGGCTGACCCTGTAGCGGCACTTTTCACCGGGAATACCCTGAGCTGGTTTGCGGGGGAGTGCTGCCTATAATGAAAGCGCTTTCACACATTCCAGGTTTTCACAGGAGATTCCAATGCCCACCGCCAAGCCCGCCCACCGCGCCAAGCTCAAAATTGTCCTCGCCGGTCTGGCCAGTCTGACCTGGCTTGCCACAGCCTCGGCGCAGCAAACCCTGACGATTGCGGCCTTTCCGGCGGTGGATGAAATTGCCAAGTCGGCCATTCCGATGTGGAAGAAAAAGCACCCGGACGTCGAAATCAAGGTCATCAGCCGCGCCTTTGCCGACCACCACACCGCCATGACCACGGCGCTGTCCACATCGTCGAACCTGCCCGATGTGATGGTGGTGGAGTACGGCTATGTGGCCCGCTTTGCCGAGGGCGGTGGACTGGAAGACCTGGGCGCCGCACCCTACAGCATCAAGAGCCAGCAGGCGCGCTTTGTGCCCTACGCCTTCCGCCAGGGCACCACCAATGCAGGCACGGTGGTGGCCGTGCCGTCTGACATCGGCCCAGGCACGCTGCTTTATCGCGACGACCTGCTGAAAAAGGCCGGCGTGAAGGAAGCCGACCTGACCCAGTCCTGGGACTCGTTTGTGAATGCCGGCGTCAAGATCAAGGCCAGCACCGGCGCCTACCTGGTGGCCCATGCGCGTGATGTCAAAGACATCATGATCCGCTCCGGCATCAAGCCCGGCGAAGGCCTGTACATCGACAACAAAGGCAAGGTGCTGGTGGACACTCCCCGTTTTGTGCGCGCCTTCGAACTGGCCAAAAAAGTGCGTGAGCAAAAGCTCGACGGCAAGATCGGCGCCTGGTCCAACGAATGGTCCGAAGGCTTCAAGCGCGGCACCATTGCCACCCAGCTCTCGGGTGCCTGGCTGGCGGGCCACTTGAACAACTGGCTGGCCCCTGACACCAAGGGCCTGTGGCGCGTGTCGCAACTGCCTGAAAAAGCCTACGGCTCCTGGGGCGGCAGTTTCTACACCATCCCCAAGGCCACCAAGAACAAGGCCCTGGCCTGGGAGTTCATCCAGATGATGACGCTCAGCCCCGAGATGCAGCTGAGCGCCTTCAAGTCACAAGACGCCTTCCCGGCCCTGGTGGATGTGCACAAGGACGCGTTCTTTGACCAACCCATCGACTTCCTCGGTGGCCAGAAGGCGCGCCTGCTGTGGCGTGATGCGGCCTACAAGATCACTGCCGTGGATGTGCACAAGCTCGACCCGATTGCCGAAGAAATCGTCAACACCGAAATGGACAAGGTGCTCGACCAGGGCAAGGACGTCAAGACCGCTTTGGCGGATGCCAAAGCCCTGCTGGAACGCCGCGTAGCCCGCGCCCAGTAACCGAGTCAGAAAGGCAAGACCATGCCAAGCATTGCACCGACCACGGCCGCACCATCCACCATCGCCGTGCCGCAGGCCAGCTCGCCGGTGCGTCGCAGCGGCTGGCGCCTCAAGCCCCAGCATGTGCCCTACCTGCTGGTCAGCCCGTTCCTGATCCTGTTTCTGGTGTTTGGCGTGTTCCCGTTGGCGTTTTCGTTTTACCTGGCCTTCCAGTCGTGGGAGCCCACGGCGGGTCTGTCGACCATGAAGTTCGTGGGCCTGGACAACTTTGCCTTCGCCATCAAGGACGAGTGGTTTTTGAAGTCGCTGCTCAACACCGCCTGGCTGGCGGTGGCCTCGGGCGTGCCGCAGCACCTGATTGCCATTCCGCTGGCCTACTTCATCCACAGCTCGTTCAAGCGCACGCGCAACGCGGTGATTGGCGCCTACTTTTTGCCCTACATCACCAGCACGGTGGCGATTGCCATGATGTTCGGCACGCTGTTCTCCACAGACTACGGCATGATCAACATTGCCCTGCATGCGCTCTCGCAGGTGCCGGGCCTGGGCTGGCTGATTTCGGGTGTGCCCATCGACTGGCTCAACCGCGCCGAGAACGTCAAACCGGCCGTGGCCATCGTGGTGTTCTGGCGCTACATCGGCTTCAACACGGTGCTGTACCTGGCCGCGCTGCAGACCATCCCCAAGGACATTTACGAAGCCGCCACCATGGACGGCGCGCGCCGCCTGCAGCAGTTTTTCTACATCACGCTGCCCAGCCTCAAACCCATGATTTATTTTGGCGTCACGCTCAGCGTGGTCGGCGGCCTGCAGCTGTTTGAGGAGCCCTTCATCCTCACCGGCGGGCGCGGCGGCACCGACCAGGCGGGCATGACCACGGCCATGTACATGTACCGC
This sequence comes from Comamonadaceae bacterium, assembly GCA_947374485.1. Classification (GTDB taxonomy): domain Bacteria; phylum Pseudomonadota; class Gammaproteobacteria; order Burkholderiales; family Burkholderiaceae_C; genus Allorhodoferax. Next base: position 5,446 of record CANCCF010000140.1, read on the forward strand.
ACGGCCTTTGAGTTCAATGACTTCGGCCTGGCCAGCGCCCTGTCGTGGCTGTTCTTTGTGGTGGTGGCACTGCTCACCTGGCTCACCAACCGCGCCTTCAAGCCGCGCAATGGCTCGCACTGAAAGCTCCATGCAATGAACACCGAAAAACTCAGCACCCGCGCCGCCTATCTGTTGGTGGGTGTGGGCGCGCTCATCATGCTCACGCCGTTTTATTTCATGTTCGTGTTTGCCACGCACGCGCGCACCGAAATTTTCAACCTGCCGCCGCCCCTGTTTTTTGGCGACCACTTCCTGACCAACCTGCAAATCCTCACTGACAAGATTCCGTTCTGGCGCAGCTTGGGCTGGAGCCTGTATGTGGCGCTGGCGTCCACCGCGCTCACGCTGCTGTTTTGCTCCATGGGCGGCTATGCCTTTGCCATGTTTGAGTTCAAGGGCAAGCAGCCGCTGTTCCTGCTGGTCATGGGCACCATGCTGCTGCCGTCCTTTCTGGGCATGATCCCGACCTTCATGATCATGGACGCCTTTGGCTGGATCGACCAGCCGCGCGCCCTCTACATCCCCGGCGCGGCCAGCGCCTTTGGCATTTTCATGATGCGGCAGTTCATTGGCTCCTCCATCCCCAAAGACCTGATCGAGGCCGCACGCATGGACGGCTGTGGCGAGTTGGGCATCTACTGGCGCATCGTGCTGCCCTTGCTGGCGCCGGCCATGGGCACGCTGGGGCTGATCACCTTCATTGCCTCGTGGAACAACTTCATCGGCCCGCTGATCGTGATGCGCTCGCCCGAGATGTACACCTTGCCGCTGGCCCTGCGCAGCATGCAAAGCCCGGTCAACACCGAGTGGGGCGCGGTGATGGCGGGTTCTGCCATTGCCACCTTGCCGCTCTTGGTGCTGTTTGCCATTTCTTCGCGCAGGCTGATCGATGGCCTGACCGCGGGTGCCGTCAAATAATATGAAAAATTACCCTGTTCCCATTCTGGGCTCCAACTTTCCTGCCAGCTTTGTCTGGGGTGTGGCCACCAGCGCTTTCCAGATCGAGGGCGCGGCCGACGCGGATGGCAAGGGCCCTTCCATCTGGGACGATTTTTGCAAGCAGCCCGGTGCCATTGCCGACGCCAGCGATGGCCGCATCGCCTGCGAGCACTACCAGCGCTGGCAGAGTGACCTGGACCTGGTCGCCAGCCTGGGCGTGGATGCCTACCGCTTCTCGGTCTCCTGGCCGCGCGTGCGCCCGGGCGGGGCAGGCGCCTGGAATGAAAAAGGCCTCGACTTCTATGAGCGCCTGGTGGACGGCCTGCTGGCTCGCGGCATCAAGCCCTACCTGACCCTCAACCACTGGGACTTGCCCAGCGAGCTGCAGGCCAAGGGTGGCTGGGCCGACCGCGACACGGTGCACCGCTTTGTCGAATACGCCCAGGGCATCGACACGCGCATGGGCGACCGCCTGGCCACCATCACCACCCACAACGAACCCTGGGTGGTGTCGGTGCTGGGCTATGAGACCGGCATCTTCGCCCCCGGCATCAAGAGCCGCGCCGCTGCCATGCAGGCCTCACACCACCTCATGCTCAGCCATGGCCTCTCCTTGCAAGCCTTGCGCGCGCAGGGCAGCAAGGCGCGCCTGGGCATTGTGCTCAACCTGTCGCCGGTGCAGGCCGCCACCGAGTCGGCAGCCGACCAGGCACAGGCCCACCTGGAAGACGGCAAGCTGCTGCGCTGGTACATGGACCCGCTCTTCAAAGGCCACTACCCCGAAGACATCGTGGCCCACCTGGGTGCCGATGCGCCCACCCTGCACGCAGGCGATCTGGCGGCCATTCGCACCCCCATGGACTTCATGGGTGTGAACTACTACTCACGCTCCGTGGCCAGTGCCAACGGCCCGTGGGACGCCAAGCAGAGCGGCCTGCCCATCACCGAAATGGGCTGGGAGGTCTACCCCGAGGGCCTGACCGAACTGCTGGTGCGCATGCACACCGACTACCCCGTGCCCCCGCTCTACGTCACCGAAAACGGCGGCGCCTTCAAAGACCTGGTGCAAAACGGTGTGGTGCACGACGCCGACCGCACCGACTACATTGCCCGCCACATCGAGGCCGTGGCCCAGGCCATGCGCCAGGGCGTGCGCATGGAGGGCTACATGGTCTGGAGCCTGCTCGACAACTTCGAATGGGCCTCGGGCTACGAAAAGCGCTTTGGCATCGTGCATGTGGACTACGCCACGCAAAAGCGCACCCTGAAAGACAGCGCCGTGTGGTTTGCCGCCATGCTGCATGCACGCAAAAACAAGGCCACCGCCGTCCCCCAACACACCACCACAGCGGCCGCACAGACGGCCATAGAAGGAGCATAGACATGGGCCAAGTCAGCTTGAAGGGTTTGCGCAAGAGTTTTGGCGCAGTGGACGTGATACGCGGCATCGACCTCGAGGTGCGCGACGGTGAATTCATGGTGTTTGTCGGCCAGTCGGGCTGCGGCAAGTCGACCACCTTGCGCATGATTGCCGGGCTGGAAACCATTACCGCCGGTGAGCTGCTGATCGACGGCCAGCGCGCCAACGACCTGCATCCGGCCGACCGGGGTGCAGCCATGGTGTTCCAGAGCTACGCGCTCTACCCACACATGACGGTGGCCGAGAACATGGGCTTTGCCCTGAAGATGGCGGGTGTGGACAAGACCCAGCGCGAGCAGCAGGTGGGCCGCGCGGCCGAAATTTTGCGCATGACGGATTTGCTGGGCCGCTTCCCCAAAGAGCTCTCGGGCGGCCAGCGCCAGCGCGTGGCCATTGGCCGCGCCATTGTGCGCAAGCCCAAGGTGTTTCTGTTTGACGAGCCGCTCTCCAACCTCGACGCCGCCCTGCGCGTGGACATGCGGGTGGAGCTGTCGCGCCTGCATGCCGAGCTGGGCACCACCATGATTTATGTCACCCATGACCAGGTCGAGGCCATGACCCTGGGCGACCGCATTGTGGTCTTCAACAAGGGCGCCATCGAGCAGCTCGGTGCGCCGCTGGAACTCTACAACCGCCCGGCCACCGAATTTGTGGCGGCCTTCATCGGCGCGCCCCGCATCAACCTGATTGACCGGCCCATGGTGGGTGCCACTACCGCCCACCAGAGCCTGTGGAACAAACTTCAGGGCAGTGCAGGCAAGGCCGCACGGCGCATGGGCCTGCGGCCCGAGCACCTGCAGCTCACCTCGGCCGAGCAGGGCGTGCCCGCGCAGGTGGTGCTGGCCGAGCACCTGGGCGACTCGTCCATCATCCACCTGCGTGTGGAAGGTGTGAACGGCTTGCTCAATGCCAAAGTGGCCGCCAACCAGGCGCAGTGCAATGCCGGGCAGACCGTGGGCCTGTTGCCCGATGCGGCCTGGTCGCTGGGCTTTGCCGACGACGGCCGCCTGATGGCCTGAGCCCCAACCAAGACCCTGTATGACACTGCCCAAAACAAAACCTGCTGCCGCGCGCAGAACAGGCTGGAGACTGGTTTGGCGTGACGAGTTCGATGGCGACTGCGTGGACCGCAGCAAGTGGGACTTCGACATCGGCAACGGCTTCTTCGACTACCACAGCCACACCTGGGTGCCGGGCTGGGGCAACGAAGAGCTGCAGTACTACACCGACTCGCCCAACAACGTGTTTGTCAAAGACGGTGCCCTGCACATCCGCGCCATCAAGGAGTCGCTGCACGGCTGCGGCTACACCTCGGCGCGGCTGAAGACGCGGCTGCGCGATGGCAGCGCGCTCTTCAACCAGTGCTACGGCCGCTTTGAGTTCCGTGCCAAGGTGCCTTGGGGCAAGGGCCTGTGGCCCGCGCTGTGGATGCTGCCGCAGGCCGACACCCATGGCCGCTGGGCCGCGTCGGGTGAAATCGACATCATGGAAATCCACGGCGAAGAGCCGGGCAAGACGCTGGGCTCCATCCACTTCGGCTCCACCTACCCCAAGCGTTCGCTGGTCACCCACACGCAGCCCCTGCCTGCGGGCAGCCTGGTGAGTGACTGGCATGAATACGCGGTGGAGTGGGAGCCCGGTGTGATCCGCTGGTACCTGGATGGCGTGCTCTGGGCCACGCAGGACTTCTGGTGGAGTTGCAGCAAGACCAAAGAAGGGCAGGGCGTGGAGGCCCGCCGCGCCTCCGACATCAACGCCTGGCCCGCACCGTTTGACCACCCTTTCTATCTTCTGATGAACGTGGCCGTGGGTGGCAACTTTCCCGGCCACCCGAACGCCGAGACGCAGTTCCCGGCCGAGCTGGTGGTGGACTATGTGCGCGTGTACGAGCGCATCGGTGGCTACGCGCCGCCCAAGCCACGTGGCGCGGGCGTCATGCCCTATTCCAAACCGAAAGCCGCATAGTCATGTCACGACCTACTCACGTTGATCCTCTGCATCCCGGCGCCCTGGCCGGGGCCGACGAGCCTGCTGCCTTCACGCCCGGTGCGCCCTTTTCCAAAGGGGGTACGCACAGCGTGGCACCTCTGGTCTTGCCGCAAGCTGCGCATGATGCGCTGTTGCAGTCCTTCAAAGCCCGCCTGCAAACCGGCACACACGGCCTGTGCTTCAGCCCGTACCTGGACGGGCAGGGGCCCGGCACGCAACTGCAGGAGTCGCAGATCCGTGCGCGCCTGGAAGTCATTGCGCCGCACACGCGCTGGGTGCGCAGTTTCTCCTGCACCGAGGGCAATGAGCTGATTCCTCAAGTGGCGCATGCGCTGGGCCTCAAGACCCTGGTGGGTGCCTGGCTGGGCACTGACCTGGCCATCAACGATCGCGAGATCGAAGGCCTGATTGCCGTGGCCCGCGCAGGCCACGCCGACATCGTGGCGGTGGGCAACGAAGTGATGCTGCGCGAAGACCTGAGCGAAGACGCACTGATTGCCTACATTGAACGCGTCAAAGCCGCGCTGCCGGGCATTCGCGTGGGCTATGTGGATGCCTACTACCTGTTCGAATTGCACCCGCGCATCACGGCCGCCTGTGACGTGCTGCTGACCAACTGCTACCCCTTCTGGGAAGGCTGCCCGCTCGACCAGGCCTTGCCGTACATGCAGAGCATGCTGCGGCGCACGCAGGCCGTGGCACAGGGCAAGCAGGTCATCATCAGCGAGACCGGCTGGCCCGACAAGGGCACGAACTTCTGGGGCGCCGTGCCGTCCACCGACGCCGCCCTGCGCTACTTCACCGAGACCTGTGCCTGGGCTGAAGCGGAAGGAGTCGAGGTGTTTTAC
>CANCCF010000141.1 GCA_947374485.1 Comamonadaceae bacterium
TGTGTCGCAGTTCCAGCCACCGTCCTTGCCCACGGCGCAAGGCAGATTGTTCTGAGGCCCGGACATGGCCCTTGGGCTAGGCATTCGCCCTGAAGCAAGCATCAAGCAGCGCGGGTGAAAAAAGCCTCTTGCAGTTGCTCGGTGGCCGCCGCCCGCTGCACCGCCGGGCGCTGGCGCATGTGCGTGATATAGGCGCCAAGGGCGGGCAGGCTGTTGGCCGGGCGCTGCAAGTTGCGCGTCCAGCAGCACAGCACAAAGGCCATGCAGTCGGCGGCACTGTAGTGCGCGCCCAGCAGCCAAGGGCCGCCGCTGCTGTGTAGCTGGGCTTCCAGTTGGTCCAGCATGGGTGCCAGGCGCGCTTCGGTGCGCGCGCGGAAATCGGCCACGCCTTCAGCAGGCACATAGCGCTCAGCATAAAAGTACTGAACCAGCGTGGCCTGCAAAGTGTTGGATAACCAGGTGAGCCATTTGTAGGCCTGCGCGCGCTCTGGCGTGCCCAGCGCGGGCAGCAGATGGACCTGTGGATGCGTGTCGGCCAGGTGCATGAGGATGGCCGGCGTCTCGTACAGCACCAGAGCGCCGTCCTGCAGCACCGGGATCAGCCCGTTGGGGTTGAGCCGCAGGTATTCGGGCGACTTTTGCGCGTTGTGCGCGCGGTCCACCAGGCACAGCTGGAAGGGCACGCCCAGCTCTTCCAAAAAGATGTGCGGCATCAGGCTGGCGTCGCTGGGGTGGTAGTGGAGTTGCAACATGCGGGGATCCTTTGGAACGCGGGCGCCGATTATGCAAAGGCCTGCAACACGTTCACCGCGTTGATGCCCACTTCTTCCACCGCATAGCCGCCTTCAAAAATCACCACGGTGGGCAGGCCGGTCTGGCGCAGGCGCTCACCCACGCGCAGGTAGTCTTCGCTTTGCAAGGTAAAGCCGGAAATCGGGTCCCCGGCAAAGGTGTCCACGCCCAGCGACAGCACCAGGGCTTCGGCGCCAAAGCGGGCTATGGCGGCCAGCGCCACTTCCAGCGCGTCCGACCAGTGGCCGTAGTCGGTGCCGCGTGGCAGCGGCAGGTTGAGGTTGGCGCCCTCGCCTGCGCCCTCGCCGGTCTCGTCGGCATGGCCCAGGAAGAAAGGATATTCCGTGCGCGGGTCGCCGTGGATGCTGGCGAAGAACACTTCCGGGCGCTTGTAAAAAATGTCTTGCGTGCCGTTGCCGTGGTGGTAGTCCACATCCAGTACGGCCACGCGTTTCATGCCCTGGTCACGCAGGTATTGGGCCGCCAGCGCGGCGTTGTTCAGAAAGCAGTAGCCGCCGAAAAAGTCGGCACCGGCGTGGTGGCCGGGCGGGCGGCTCAGGGCAAAGGCCGCGCGGTCCCCTTTGGCCACGGCCTGTGCCGCACTCAGCGCGCAATCGGCACCGGCACGCGCCGCCACCCAGGTGCCAGCCGTCAAGGGCGAGCCCGCATCGAACGAGAACAAGCCCATGCGCGCAGCAAAGTTGTCGGGCAGCACATCGCTGCGAAAGCTGCGCGTGGGCCAGACCGAGGGCAGCGCATCAATCGTGGCGTTGGCCGGGTCCAGCGCCACCCATTCGCTCCAGGCGCTTTCCAGAAAGGCGAGATAGCGCGGGCTGTGGATGGTGGTGAGCGCGCTGGCGTCAAAGGCCTGCGGTGCACAGACCTCGCCGAGCTTGCGGCGCCGCAGTTCGGCCAGCACATGGTCGGCCCGCGCGGGCACTTCGTGGCAGGGCACCAGTGCGCCGCGGAACATTTCAAACTGGCCCTGGTGCTGGGCGTGGAGGTGGTTGAAGAAGGTTTTCATGTTGGTTGATTTAACCACCGCTCGAACGCCGCAGTCACCACTTCCGGCTGCTCCATGGTGGACATGTGTCCGCATTGTTCGACGATGCACAGCTCGGCGCCCGCAATGGCGGCTGCCATGCGCGCGTGTTGCTCGGGCGGGCTCCACAGGTCCTCGCGGCCGGTGAGCACCAGCGTCGGGCAGATGATGGTGGGCAGCACCGGCGCTGCGTCCGGTCGGCTTAACAGGGCGTTGATTTGCGCGGCATATTGCTCGGCGCTGCTGCGCGCGAGCATGTCCAGCACGGCTTCGAACACCGGTGTGCCGTGGCGCGAGGGGTGCACCATGGGCTTGGCCCATTGCTCGGCCATGGTGCGCATGCCCCGGCTCTCGGCGAGTTGCAGCAGGCCCATGCGCCCGGCGCGCTCGCGCGCTCCCGCGTCGCCTGCGGCCAGCGGATGGGTGCCGGTGTCCAGCAGGGCCAGGTGGTGCACGCGAGCGGGCGCCAGACGCAGCACTTCCAGCGCCACACGGCCGCCCATGCTGTGACCAGCCAGGGCAAAGCGGGGCGCAGGTGCCGTGTCCAGCACATGCTGGGCCATGGCGGTGATGGAGTCGCGCAGGCCATAGTCGGGCACGTGGCAGTGCACGCGCGGGGACAGGGCCTCGATTTGCGCGGCCCAAGCGGCGCTGTCGCAGACCAGGCCGGGCAAAAGAATAAGGGTGTTGGGCATGGGGTCGATCTTAGACAGAAGTGGCAGGCAGGCACACGGTCACCACCAGGCCGGGATGGGCATTGTCGATGGTGAAGCTGCCGCCATGCGCCAGCGCCACCAAGCGGCACAGGTACAGGCCCAGGCCCACACCGCCACCCGCGCGGGTGCGGGCGGAGTCGGGACGGTAAAAGGGTTGTGCCAGTTGGCCCAGCTGTTCGGGCGCGACGCCGGCGCCGAAGTCGCGCACGCCGATGTCCACGCCGCCAGAGGCATTGGCCTGCACGCGCACCAGCGGTGCTTGCGCAGCCTCTCCACTGTGGCGCACAGCGTTGTCGAGCAGGTTGCGCAGCAGCAGGCGCATGCGGCTGGGGTCCAGCAGCAGTGTGGGCAAGGTGGTTGCGATGTCGGTTTGCACAGGCTGATGCAGGTCAGCCACTACTTCTCGCACCAGCAGCTGAAAATCCACGGCCTCACAGTGCAGAGCGGCGTGGCGGTTGGACAGGCGTTCACTCTCCAGCAGGTCGGTTACCAAGTCGCGCATCAGGGCCAGGTCGCGCAGCAGGGCTTCGCGGCTGGCTTGCAACTCTGCTGTTTCGGGCAGCAGCTCGGTGTTGAGCCGGGCACGCGTGAGCGGGCTGCGCAGCTCGTGGCTGATAGCCAGGAGCAGGCTGCGCTTGGCGTCCAACATCTGCTGGATGTCGGCGGCCATGGTGTTGATGGTGGCGGCCAGTTCGCCCAGTTCATCGGGGTTTTTGGGTTTGTACACGGCAATGGGTTGCGCGAAGTCGCCGGCGCCAAAGCGCAGGGCACCTGCGCGGATGTCGTCCAGCGGACGCAGCAGCCGGCGCACCCGTTTATAGGCCAGGGCGGTGAACAGCAGCAGCAGGGCCAGCGTGGTCCAGCCAATAAAACGCGGCCGGTCGTTCCAGGCGGCCACGCTCAGCGCAAAGGTGATGCGGTGGCCATCTGCCGTCCTGCGCTCCAGCAGGCGCTCCTCCTGGTCCCAGTGGCTGTTGTCGCGCCAACGCTGCGCATGGTCGGGGTGGCCCGGTTGATCGGGCTGGCTACGCCAGTTGACCACCGGCCCGCTGATGGCAATGCGCAGTGGCAAGCGGTCTGCCAGGCTTTGCGCGCGTGCCACGTCGGGCGGGCTGCCAATATCGGCCGCGAGGCGGTCCACATAGTCGACGACCAAAGGGCGCGCCGCATCGCGCCAGCCGATGCTGAGCGCGGCCTGCATACCGCCCATGAAGGTGGCGGCCATGGCCAGCGCCAGCAGCACAAACAAGGCCACCAGACGCACGCGCAGAGAGTGCGTCAGGGCGCGGCGGGAGCGCCGCATCCAGCTCATGGCCGCGCCTTGTTCAAAGCCAGCGTGTAGCCCGCATTGCGCAGCGTTTTGATGCAGTCCAGCGGCTCCAGCTTTTTGCGCAGGCGGCTGACCACAATGTCCACCGCGCGGGTGAGCAGCTCTACCTCGCGGCCGCGCAGCTGGTTGAGGATGTCGTCGCGGCTGAAGACCTTGCCGGGCTCGCGGGCCAGCATCAGCAGCAAATCAAACTCGGTGCTGGTGAGGTTGATTTCCTCACCTGCCCGAATCACGCTGCGGCTGGCGGCATCAATGTGCAGGCCTTCGAACTGCAGGCTTTGCTCGCCCAACGCCGCAGCCAGCGCGGGCCTTGCCACCCGGCGGCGCAACACGGTTTGCAAACGCGCCACCAGCTCGCGCGGCTCGAAGGGCTTGGGCACATAGTCGTCAGCGCCCAGCTCCAGCCCGACGATGCGATCCATCACCTCGCCGCGTGCGGTGAGCATGATGATTGGGATGTCGCTGTCCTTGCGGATCGCGCGGCACAGGGCAAAGCCGTCCATCTCGGGCAGCATCACGTCCAGAATGGCGGCGTCAAAGCGTTCGCGTTGCAAGAGCGCCAGCCCCAGACTGGGCTTGAGCGCACACTCCAGCTGAAAGTCGAAACGCGCAAAGTAAGCCGCCAGGGGCGGGCCCAGTTGCGCGTCGTCGTCGATCAACAGAATGCGTTGCATAAAGCGATTGTCACGCCTGCGCCCAAGCCCAGCGCCATGTCTTCAACCGCGATGGAACCAGCCGGGGCGGCCTTCCATGTAGTCGCGCACTTTTTGCTGTTGCGCGGCATTCAGGCTGTCATAAAAAGCGGCGAGGGCCGTGACCACTTCCGGGCTCTTGGTCTGCACGGCGGCAGTCTTCTCGTTGATCAGCGTCTGTGCCTTGGCCGCGTCAAACTTGGGGCCCGCGATCAGGGACTTGAGCTCGGCGCGCGGGTCCGTGGTCTGGCCCACAAGCGCCTTGCGCTGCTCAAACATCTTGTCGCCCACGGTTGCCAGCAGCTTCTTCTGGTCGGCGTTCAGGTCCAGCTTGCCGGCAACCCGGTCGACCATCTTGTCGCGCTTTTGCGCGTATTGCTCGGGGGAGATGTTGGCACCCCATTCGCGGTCGCCACGGTGGCCGCAGGCCGAGAGGCTGCCGATGACCAGGGTGGCGCCAAAGATGCCAAACAGGGCGCGGCGCAGGTTGCGTTGGAAGAAGGGTTTCATGGCGGTCTTTCTTGCCCGGTGCGGGCGGTTGAACATGAACGCAATGATCGCAGCGGCCCGCCCTGAGCGGGTGTCAGGGCGGTATCGCTTTGTTTCGGTTTATGTCAACGCGAAAGCAGCGCCTGCAAGGCCACGCCGGTGTGCGTGCCCAGGCGCACCACCTCTTCGGGCGTGGCCGCGGCCACCACGCGGCCACCGCCGTTGCCGCCTTCGGGCCCCAGGTCCAGCACCCAGTCAGCCTCGGCAATCACGTCCAGGTCGTGCTCAATGACCACCACGCTGTGGCCGGCGCGCACCAGGCGGTGCAGCACGTGAATAAGCTTTTCCACATCGGCCATGTGCAGGCCCACCGTGGGCTCGTCCAGCACGTACAGGGTGTGTGGCGCCTTGTTGCCGCGCTTGCCGATGTCGTCGCGCACCTTGCTGAGTTCGGTCACCAGCTTGATGCGCTGCGCCTCGCCGCCACTCAATGTGGGCGAGGGCTGGCCAATGGTCAGATAGCCCAGGCCCACGTCTTTGAGCAGTTGCAGTGGGTGGCTGATGCTGGGCATGGCGGCGAAGAAGTCCACCGCTTCGTCCACTTCCATTTGCAGCACGTCGCCAATGTTCTTGCCGCGCCAGGTGACGGCCTGGGTCTCGGGGTTGAAGCGCGCGCCCTTGCAGGTTTCGCACAAAACTTTTACATCGGGCAGGAAGCTCATGCCAATGGTGCGTATGCCCTGCCCTTCGCAGCCCGGGCAGCGGCCTTCGCCGGTGTTGAAGCTGAAGCGGTTGGCCGCATAGCCGCGCGCCTTGGCTTCCAGGGTGTCGGCAAAGAGTTTGCGGATGGTGTCCCAAAAGCCAATATACGTGGCGGGGCAAGAGCGCGGGGTTTTGCCGATGGGGGTCTGGTCGACTTCGAGCACGCGGTCCACGGTTTCATAACCTGTGACGGATTCGCAGCCGGTCCAGCTGATTTTTTCGCCAGCCTCTAGTGCATCGCGTCCGGCTTTGGTGCTGCGCTTTTGCACGCCGGTTTGCACGTTGGCCAGCAGCACGTCTCTTGCCAATGTCGACTTGCCCGAGCCCGAGACGCCGGTGATGGCGACCAGGCGTTTGAGCGGGATGTGGGCGGTGACGTTTTGCAGGTTGTGCAGGTTGGCACCGTGGACGGTGAGCCAGTCGATTTTTTCGTATGGCAGTTCCGAGTCCGCCATGTGGGCTGAGCCCGCAGCGACTAAGGGTGGGGCGGGCACGCCTGCGGCGGCGGCCAACTGCGCCTCGTCCGCCGCCACATGCCCTGCAGCCAACGCTGCAGCGTAATCCTGTGCCGACTGCTCGCGCGCCACAAACTCCGCATTCGCCGCCAGGCTGGCCGCAGCGTTCGCTGCGATGACCGCTGCCTTGGCCGCCTTGCCCGAGAGCTTCTTCGGAGCCTTCGCACCCACACCTGCCGCGGTGGAAACCGGTGCCAACCAGGCTGCCGCATCCGAAGCCAACGAATCCACATACGAGACAACATGACGCCGGTCCCCGAGTGGATGCCGAATCGCATGCAACAAATACCGCCCGGTCTGCGACTCGGATACTGCCTGCACTTCAGCAACAGAACCCTGCGCTACCAGACGCCCACCGCGCTTACCCGCACTCGGGCCTATGTCAATGATGTGGTCCGCCGCACGAATCGTGTCCTCGTCATGCTCCACCACCACCAGGGTATTGCCCTTGTCGCTGAGTAACTGCAAGGCGCCCAACAGGATCTTGTTGTCCCGCGCATGCAGACCAATCGTGGGCTCGTCCAGCACGTAGCACACGCCCTGCAAATTGCTGCCCAATTGCGCCGCCAAGCGGATGCGCTGCGCCTCGCCGCCGCTGAGCGTGGGGGCGCCGCGGTCCAGCGTCAGGTAGCCCAGGCCCACTTCCTCCATGAACTCCAGGCGGCTCTTGATTTCAGGGATCAGGTCGCGGGCAATGTCGGCCTCGCGCTGCGTCAGGCCGCCCACCAGTTGCAAGGTCTCCACCCACTTGCGCACATCGGTGACGGATAGCCGCGCGACCTCGGTGATGCCCATGCCGGCAAAGGTCACGGCGCGCGCCGTGGCGTTCAGGCGGGTGCCACGGCAGGTGGGGCAGGTGGTGTCGGCCAGGTCTTCCACATCGGCCTCGGCAAAGGTCTGCTCGCGGCCCTGGTTGTTGTCGTCCTTGACGGAATCGTCAAACACCTGGCGCTGGTCGCCGGTCAGCGCCACGCCGGTGCCCACGCAATCCGGGCACCAGCCGTGCTTGCTGTTGTAGCTGAACAGACGCGGGTCCAGCTCGGCGTACGAGGTGGAGCACACCGGGCAGGCGCGCTTGGTGGAGAAGGCCTGCAATTTGCCGATGCCCGCTGCCGGGGTGCCGTCGCGCATGGATGCGTGCAGACCGTCCAGGTTGCTGAGCACCTGCACCACGCCCTTGCCGTGGGTGAGCGCATCGGCCAGCGCCTTGCGCAAGGCGGGTTCGTTGGCCGGGCTCACATCCAAGCTAGCCACCGGCAACTCGATGTTGTGTTCCTTGAAGCGGTCTATGCGCGGGAAGCCGGTGGTGGGCAAAAAGTTGCCATCCACCCGTAGATGCGTAAAGCCACGCGGCCGGGCCCAGTCGGCCAGCTCGGTGTACACGCCCTTGCGGCCCACCACCAGCGGCGCCAGCAGACCGATGTGCTGGCCGCGGTAGGTTTTCAAAAGCTGGGCGGCAATGCTGTCGGCCGACTGCGGCTGCACCGCCGCACCATCCTTGAAGCAGTGCTGCGTACCCAGCTTCACATACAAGAGGCGCAGGTAGTGCCAGACCTCGGTGGTGGTGCCCACGGTGGACTTGCGCCCGCCGCGCGAGAGGCGCTGCTCGATGGCGACGGTGGGCGGAATGCCATACACCGCATCCACCTCGGGCCGCCCTGCCGGTTGCACGATGGAGCGTGCATAGGCGTTGAGCGATTCCAGGTAGCGGCGCTGCCCTTCGTTGAACAGGATGTCAAAGGCCAGCGTCGATTTGCCGGAGCCGGAAACGCCCGTCACCACACTGAACTTGCCACGCGGAATGTCCACGCTCAGGGACTTGAGGTTGTGTTCCTTGGCATTGACGATGCGGATGGAATTGCGACTATCAACCAAGGATGTCCCCAGCTTTGCCACACCAGTACCCGCGGTGGCAGGGGATGCGCCGGGCAACGATTTGCGCTCGCGGTATGAGGCGCCCGGCGTATCCCCTGTCGCCGCAGCGAGAGCGATGACTTCACTCGCAGCCTCCGTATACGCATCCGCCGCAGAAAACTCCCGCACCTCATGCACCACACCCATGGCCGCCGCGTAGTCGCGCAAGGCTTTGCCGGTGTGCGAGGTGGGATGCAGCAGCATCTCTTCCGGCGTGCCCACCCCCACCACTTCGCCGCCACCCTCGCCCCCTTCGGGCCCCAGGTCGATCAGCCAGTCGGAGGCGCGGATCACATCCAGGTTGTGTTCAATCACCACCAGAGAATGGCCGGCATCCAGCAGCTTGCGCAGGGCGCGCATCAGCTTGGCAATGTCGTCAAAGTGCAGGCCGGTGGTGGGCTCGTCCAGCATGAAGAGTGCGCCGCGCCGTGCCGTGGCCTGGCGGCTGGCGGTGCTGCTCTTGGCCGCTTCGGCCAGAAAGCCGGCCAATTTGAGGCGCTGGGCTTCACCACCCGACAGCGTGGGCACGGGCTGACCCAGCTTCACGTATTCCAGGCCCACATCCACAATCGGCTGCAGCACGCGGATCACATCGCGGTCTTGCGCGAACAGCGCGGCGGCTTCGCTTACCGTCAGGTCCAGCACATCGGCCACGTTGAGGGCGCGGCGGCTGCCGTTGTCCTGGACAGGACCGCGCTCGATCGTGACCTCCAGAATCTCCGGCCGGTAGCGCTTGCCATCGCAGTCCGGGCAGCGCAGATAGACGTCGCTCAAGAACTGCATCTCGATGTGCTCAAAACCCGAGCCGCCGCAGGTGGGGCAGCGTCCGTCGCCGCTGTTGAAGCTGAATTTGCTGCCGGTGTAGCTGCGCTCGCGCGCCAGCGGCGCGGTGGCAAACAGTTCGCGGATGGCGTCCCAGGCGCCCACGTAGCTGACAGGGTTGGAGCGCGCGGTTTTGCCGATGGGGGACTGGTCGACAAACACCACTTCGCTGAGCAGCTCGGCACCCAGCAATCGGCTGTGCGCGCCCGGCGTTTCGGTGGCCTTGCCGAAGTGGCGCAACAGGGCTGGCGTGAGCACGTCCTGGATCAGCGTGGACTTGCCGGAGCCGCTGACGCCGGTGATGCAGACCAGGCGCTGCAGCGGGATTTCGATGTCCACATTCTTGAGGTTGTGCTCGGTCACGCCTTCCAGCACCAGGCGCGGCGTGTTCTCGGCCACCATGCGTTTGAAACCCATGCCGACCTGCTTGCGGCCGCCCAAGTAGGCGCCGGTCAAGGTGTCGGCGCTGCGCAGGGCATCCGTGCTGCCATCAAACACAATCTGCCCGCCCTTCTCGCCGGGGCCGGGGCCCATGTCGATCATGCGGTCAGCCGCCAACATCACGGCCGGGTCGTGCTCCACCACCACCAGGGTGTTGCCCGCATCGCGCAGGCGCTGCATGGCGACGATGATGCGGTGCATGTCGCGTGGGTGCAATCCAATACTGGGTTCGTCCAGCACGAACAGGGTGTTGACCAGCGATGTGCCCAAGGCCGTGGTGAGGTTGATGCGCTGCACCTCGCCGCCGCTCAGCGTGCGGCTTTGGCGGTCCAGCGTGAGGTAGCCGATGCCAACTTCGCACAGGTATTTCAGGCGCGTGCCCACCTCCTCAAACAGAAGCTTCAAGGTGCGGAAGTCGGCCTCGGTGGTGGCCTGCTTTTGCAAGGGGTCGCTGGCATCCAGCTCCTGCTGCAGCGAATCGAAGAAGCGTCGCAAGCGGTCCAAGGGCATCAGCATCATGTCGTGCAGGCACAGGCCCGGCAGCGCTTCCAGTTGCGCGCGGCTCCACGTCACACCCTGCGGCATGAAGCGTTTTTCCGGCGGCAACACCGCATCGGCCTGCGCCTTGCTGCCTATGCGCCACAGCAGGCTTTCGGTCTTCAGGCGCGCACCACCACAGGTGCCACAGGGCGTGTAGCTGCGGTACTTGGACAAGAGCACGCGGATGTGCATCTTGTAGGCCTTGGTCTCCAGATATTCAAAGAAACGGTCGACGCCGAACCAGTGCTGGTTCCACTTGCCGTTCCAGTTCGGCGAGCCCTTGAGCACCCAGTTCTGCTGCTCGGGCGTGAGCTTGTACCAGGCCGTGTCGCGCGGAATGCCGGCCGCCTCGGCGTGGCGCATCAGGTCGTCCTGGCACTCCTGCCAGGCAGGGGTTTGCATGGGCTTGATGGCGCCCGCCCGCAAAGTGAGTTTGTCGTTGGGGATGACGAGGCCGTAATCCACACCCACCACGCGGCCAAAGCCACGGCACTTCTCGCAGGCGCCCACGGCCGAGTTGAACGAGAACATCGAAGCAATCGGATCGGTGTAACGCAGATCGCTTTGCGGGCAAT
>CANCCF010000142.1 GCA_947374485.1 Comamonadaceae bacterium
ATCATCTGGATCAAGGACGTCTCGCTGCGCAGGAAGCCTTCCTTGTCCGCGTCGAGGATGGTGACCAGCGAGACCTCCGGCAGGTCGAGACCCTCGCGCAACAGGTTGATGCCGACCAGCACGTCGAATGCGCCCAGCCGCAGATCGCGCAGGATCTCGACCCGCTCGACCGTGTCGATGTCGCTGTGCAAGTAGCGCACCTTCACGCCGTTGTCGCTCAGGTAGTCGGTGAGTTGCTCGGCCATGCGCTTGGTGAGTGTGGTGATCAGTACGCGCTCGTTTTTCTCCACGCGGATGCGGATTTCCTGCAGCACATCGTCCACCTGGCTGCTGGCAGGGCGCACCTCCACCTCCGGGTCCACCAGGCCGGTGGGCCGCACCACCTGCTCCACCACCTGACCAGCATGGTCTTTTTCCCACTGCGCGGGCGTGGCCGAAACAAAGATGGCCTGGCGCATGCGGGTCTCGAACTCTTCAAACTTCAGCGGCCGGTTGTCCAGCGCACTGGGCAGGCGAAAGCCGTATTCCACCAGCGTGGTCTTGCGCGCGCGGTCGCCGTTGTACATACCGCCAAACTGGCCTATGAGCACATGGCTTTCGTCCAGGAACATCACCGCGTCTTTGGGCAAATAGTCGGTGAGCGTGGCGGGCGGGTCGCCCGCCTCGGCGCCGCTCAGGTGGCGCGAGTAGTTCTCGATGCCCTTGCAGTGGCCCACTTCGCTCAGCATTTCCAGATCAAAGCGGGTGCGCTGCTCCAGCCGCTGCGCTTCGACCAGTTTGCCCATGGAGAGGAACTGCTTGAGGCGGTCTGCCAACTCCAGCTTGATGGTTTCCACAGCGGCCAGTACCTGTTCGCGCGGCGTCACATAGTGGCTGCTGGGGTAGACGGTAAAGCGCGGGATCTTCTGGCGGATGCGGCCGGTCAGCGGGTCGAACAGTTGCAGGCTTTCGATCTCGTCATCGAACAGCTCCACGCGCATGGCCATCTCGGAATGCTCGGCCGGAAAGATGTCGATGGTGTCGCCGCGCACGCGGAAGGCGCCGCGCGAAAAATCGATGTCATTGCGCTGGTACTGCATGCGCACCAGCTGGCTGATCATGTCGCGCTGGCCCAGCTTGTCGCCCACGCGCAGCGTCATGATCATCTTGTGGTAAGCCTCGGGCTGGCCGATGCCGTAAATGGCCGAGACGGTGGCCACAATCACCACATCGCGCCGCTCCATCACGCTCTTGGTGCAAGACAGGCGCATCTGCTCGATGTGCTCGTTGATGGCCGAGTCTTTCTCGATGAACAGGTCGCGCTGCGGCACATAGGCCTCGGGCTGGTAGTAGTCGTAGTAGCTGACGAAGTACTCCACCGCGTTCTTCGGAAAGAACTCGCGGAACTCGCTGTACAGCTGCGCGGCCAGCGTCTTGTTGGGCGCAAACACGATGGCCGGTCGGCCCAGCTGGGCAATCACATTGGCCATGGTGAAGGTCTTGCCCGAACCGGTCACGCCCAAGAGGGTCTGGAACACCTCGCCGTCGGTCACGCCTTCCACCAGCTGGCGTATGGCCTCGGGCTGGTCGCCGGCTGGTGGATAGGGCTGGTAGAGCTCGAAGGGCGAGTCCGGATAGCGCACAAAGGTGCCGGTGCGCTCGGGCTCCTCGGAGGGGACAGCAACCGGTGCAACAGGCTTGGAAACAGACATGGCAGGAAATCCGCAAAGGGCAAAACACGCACTGTAGACCAGCCACCGCCGGGCTTGCCAGCGGCGCCGCAAATCCCGCCTTTGCACGGGCCCCAAAGTCGCCATCAGACGCACGTAAAATGCCGGGTATTCCCCAACTCCCCCACAGGTTTCCTCCATGTCTCTTTTCTCCGCCGTCGAAATGGCCCCCCGCGACCCTATCCTGGGTCTGAACGAACAGTTCAACGCCGATACCAACCCCAACAAGGTCAACCTCGGCGTGGGTGTGTATTTCGACGACAACGGCAAGCTGCCCCTGTTGCAATGCGTGCAAGCCGCCGAGAAGACCATGATGGACAAGCCCACCGCGCGCGGCTACCTGCCCATTGACGGCATTGCCGCCTATGACGCCGCAGTCAAGACCCTGGTCTTTGGCGCCAACAGCGAACCGGTCACTTCCGGCCGCGTGGCCACGGTGCAGGCCATTGGTGGCACCGGCGGGCTGAAGATCGGTGCCGACTTCCTGAAGCATCTGAATCCGAATGCCAAGGTCCTGATCTCCGACCCCAGTTGGGAAAACCACCGCGCGCTGTTTACCAACGCCGGTTTCGTGGTCGATACCTACGCCTACTACGACGCAGCCAAGCGCGGTGTCGATTTCGAGGCCATGCTGGCCAGCCTGAACGCGGCCGTGGCTGGCACCATCGTGGTGTTGCATGCCTGCTGCCACAACCCCACCGGCTATGACATCAGCGCGGCCCAGTGGGACCAGGTGATTGCGGTAGTGAAAGCCAAGCAACTCACCCCCTTCCTGGACATGGCCTACCAGGGCTTTGGCTACGGCATCCAGGAAGACGGCGCGGTCATTGGCAAGTTTGTCGCCGCGGGCCTGAACTTCTTTGTCTCCACGTCTTTTTCGAAAAGCTTCAGCCTGTATGGCGAGCGTGTGGGCGGCCTCTCCGTTCTGTGCACCGACAAGGAAGAAGCCAGCCGTGTGCTGAGCCAGTTGAAAATCGTGATCCGCACCAACTACTCCAACCCGCCCACCCACGGTGGCGCCGTGGTGGCCGCCGTGCTGAACAACCCCGAGCTGCGCGCCCTGTGGGAAAAAGAGCTGGGCGAAATGCGCGTGCGCATCAAGGCCATGCGCCAGAAGCTGGTAGACGGATTGAAGGCCGCTGGCGTTAAGCAGGACATGTCCTTCATCACCACCCAAATCGGCATGTTCAGCTACTCCGGTTTGTCCAAAGACCAGATGGTCCGCCTGCGCTCCGAGTTCGGCGTGTACGGCACCGACACCGGTCGCATGTGCGTGGCCGCGCTCAACAGCAAGAACATCGACTACGTCTGCGCCTGCATTGCCAAAGTGATCTGACCCTGCCCTGAACCTGCCCGCACTCCTTGACGAGATTTTTCCATTCCGTGGTCCTGCTGCTGGCAGGGCTTGCATCCATGCAGGCCATGGCGTGGGGAAATCACAGTCTGGCGAGCTACAGGGCCTTCGAGGCCATGCCCGAGGTGGCTGGCGCGCCCAGTGCCACGGCAGAGTCGCTCGAGAGCTTTTTGCGGGCCGAAGAAAACACCGTGGAGGCCTTGCTGGCCAGCCAGGAGGCCTGGGCCGTGGTCAACATCGAGAAGTACCCGGCGCGCCCGGCGGAGCTGGCCTTCCGGGCCGACCCCGGCCGTACTGACGAGGCCCGCCGCCTGGCTTTTTTGCGCGCCCTGCGGGTGGCGCCCGACAGCCGCTTTGCGCTCTACAGCCAGGCCGATCCCTGGAACCCCGCTCCCGGCACACCCCTGGCTACTTCGGCGATCAGCACACTGCCTGAGGCCGTGGGCTCTGGCGCCAAGTACCTGGCCCTGAAAGCGGGCGACCTGGTCGCCGCGCTCGCGGTGCTGGCAACGGCCACGGACGAGCCGGACCTGGGCTTGGACGTCAATCTTTTTGAAGACAACCTGTCTGACTGGGGAAAGACCTACGGCTTTGGCCCACAGCCCTATGGCAACGCGCTGCTGGCACAGGCTTCGCAAGCGCCGTTTCAAATGGGCTTCATGCATGAAAGCCGCATGGTGTCCCTCGGTCTGCCCGCCATTCGGCGCAGCTTCGTTTTGCTGCGCTCGCACCAATATTCCACACTCGCCGCACTGGCTTTTCGCACCGGCCATGCGTATTGGGGCTGGCGCTTTGCCGGTTTCTCCCTGCATTACCTGCAAGACCAGACCGAGCCCTATTACGCCGCCCTGGCGCCCGGCGAATCCGGCGTGAAGCTGCTCGCTGCCCAGGCGCTGGCGCTCTCCGGCATGCCCGGCATGCGCAATGATCTGGCGCAGCTGCGTTCCAATCGCCGCCTGGCATTGGAGAAATACCAGACCGAGTTGCTGCTGCGCGCCGCGGCCAGCAAGACCGAGACCGCGTTGGAAAAATCGCTGCACAACCTGGACAAGGACAAAGGCTACCCCGACTGGAGCGACCGCTATGTGCGAGAGGTGGTCAGCCAGCAGTCCAGCCGCGCAGCGCCAGCACTGGCCCAGACCCTGGTGGCTGCCTTGCCTGCGACCTATGTGGCCGATCCGGCCTTTGATTTCGCCGCCCGCGAGTCGGGTATCAACCTGGTGGCGGAAATGTCCCGACGCGAGTCCCAGGAACGCGCCCGGCTGGACGCGACCCTGGCAGAACTGATGGGAAACTTCGGCGCGCACAGTCGAAACGCACTGCGCGGCATACTTAGAGCAAGCGACCCACTTTAAGCAAGCCCAAACTGTTATATTGCACTGCACCATTTTATAAAGCGAGTGATCCATGCTGTACCAGCTCTACGAAACCCAACGCTCCCTGATGGAACCGTTTGCGGACCTGGCGCAAGCCGCCGCTAAGGTTTACGCCAACCCCTTGTCGCTGGCGGGCCAGAGTCCGTTTTCACAGCGCTTGTCGGCCACCTACGACCTGATGCACCGCCTGGGCAAGGATTACGAGAAGCCGGAGTTTGGTTTGCGCACCATCGAGGTGGATGGTGTGGAAGTGGCCATCCATGAGCGCGTCGAGCTGGACAAACCCTTTTGCGAGTTGCGCCGCTTCAAGCGCTTCAGTGATGACACGGCCACGCTGGAGAAGATCAAAGGCCAACCGGCGGTACTGATCGTGGCGCCCCTGTCGGGCCACTACTCCACCCTTTTGCGCGATACCGTCAAGACCATGCTCAAGGACCACAAGGTCTACATCACCGATTGGAAGAACGCCCGTCTGATCCCCATGAGCGAGGGTGAGTTCCACCTGGACGACTATGTGAACTACGTGCAGGAGTTCATCCGCCACGTGCAAAAGGTTTATGGCAACTGCCATGTGATGAGCGTGTGCCAGCCCACGGTGCCGGTGCTGGCGGCCGTCTCGCTGATGGCCAGTCGCGGCGAGAAGACGCCCCTGAGCATGACCATGATGGGCGGCCCGATTGACGCACGCAAGTCGCCCACTGCCGTCAACAATCTGGCCATGAACAAGAGCCATAGCTGGTTCGAGAACAATGTGATTTACCGCGTGCCCAGCAGCTTCCCTGGCGCTGGCCGCCGTGTCTACCCGGGCTTTCTGCAGCACACCGGTTTTGTGGCCATGAACCCGGACCACCATGCGCGCAGCCATTACGATTACTTCAAGGACCTGATCAAGGGTGACGACGCCAGCACCGAGGCGCACCGCAAGTTCTACGACGAATACAACGCCGTGCTGGACATGGACGCCGACTACTACCTGGAAACCATCCGCGTGGTGTTCCAGGACTTCAGCCTGGTGAGCGGCACCTGGGATGTCAAAAGCCCCGAAGGCAAGATCGAGCGCGTACGCCCGGATGACATCAAGACCACCGCCCTGCTGTCGGTGGAAGGCGAACTCGATGACATCTCTGGCTCCGGCCAGACCCGCGCTGTGCACGACATCTGCGGCGGCGTGCCCAAGAGCCAGCAAACCCACTTTGAAGCCAAGGGTGCGGGCCACTACGGTATTTTCTCGGGGCGCCGCTGGCGCGAGCATGTGTATCCGGTGGTGAAGGCGTTCATCTTGAGCCACAACGCGCAGGACACCGCAGGCAGCAAGCCTGCCGCCAAACCGGCGCTGGTGGCCGTGGCCGCCAAAAAACCTGCTGCCAAGCGCGCAGCCGTCGCCAAGCAGTGACGCTGGCGCGCTCCATGCACAGCGCGCTGGTGGAGCGCATCCATGGGGTCCTGCCGCAGACCCAGTGCAAACGCTGTGGTTATCCGGATTGCCTGGGCTATGCCCAGGCGATTGTCAAAGGGACGGCGGATATCAACCAATGCCCGCCCGGCGGCGCCGAAGGCGTGGTGCGGCTCGCCGACATCACGGGGCGTGCTGTGCGGCCGCTTGACCCTGACTATGGTGCGGAAGGCCCGCGCACGGTCGCCTTTGTTGACGAAGACTGGTGCATAGGCTGCACCCTGTGCATTGCGGCCTGCCCGGTGGACGCCATCATCGGTGGCAACAAGGTGATGCACACCATCATCGAGTCCGAATGCACCGGCTGCGAACTGTGTTTGCCGGTGTGCCCGGTGGACTGCATCTTGCTGGAAAATGTCACCCGAGGAGCCACGGGTTGGCAAGCCTGGTCAGCGCCGCAAGCCGCGCATGCGCGTGGGCGCTACGAACAACGCATCCTGCGCCTGGCGCGTGAAGCGCAGGAGCAAGAGCAGCGCCTGATTGCCAAAGCCGAATTGAAAGCGTCGGACATCGCCGCCCACTCCCAGCACACCGACCCTGCCGTGCTGGACAAGAAGCGCGCCACCATTGAAGCGGCATTGGCACGTGCCCGCGCCAAGCGCACACCTTCCATCCCACCCGACAAAACCTAAACGCTGGGCCCCGGGTTGGCCATCTGGGAAAAAGCCTTCACCACCTCGGGTGGCGCCTGCACCAGCTCGATCAGCACGCCCTCGCCCGCAATCGGAAATTCCTCGCTGGCCTTGGGGTGCAAAAAGCAGATGTCAAAGCCCGCCGCCCCCTTGCGGATGCCACCCGGTGCAAAGCGCACGCCCTGTGCGGTGAGCCAGTCCACGGCCGTGGGCAGGTCGTCTATCCACAGGCCAATGTGGTTGAGCGGCGTGGTGTGCACGGCGGGCTTCTTGTCGGGGTCTATGGGTTGCATCAGATCGACATCGACCTTGAAGGGCCCGGCGCCGATGGCGCAGATGTCTTCGTCCACATTCTCTTTTTCGCTCTGGAAAGTGCCGGTCACTTCAAGGCCCAGCATCTCCACCCACAGCATTTGCAAGCGCTTCTTGTCGGTGCCACCAATGGCGATCTGCTGGACACCCAGCACCTGAAAAGGACGTTTCATTTATGCGAACTCCACAATGGCCTGGTCCACCGTCAGGCTCTCACCCTTCGATGCAAGAACCTTGCCGACCACACCATCGGCGGCGGCAAACAGCACGTTTTCCATCTTCATGGCCTCGATCACCGCCACGCGTTCGCCCGCCTGCACCTTCTGGCCGGGCACTACCGCCACTTCCACCAGCAGGCCGGGCATGGGGGACAGCACAAAGCGGCTCAGGTCCGGCGGCGCCTTGAAGGGCATGAGGGCGTGCAGCTCGGCCATGCGCGGCGACATCACCATCACATCCACGCGGGTGCCGTTGTGCTGCACACGCAGCGCCAGCGGGTTCTTGGGCGTGCCGCGTTCGATCTGGGCGGTAAAGGCCTGGCCGTTGACCGTGCCGCGAATGCAGATGTCATTCAGGCGCGAATGACTCTGGATTTCGTAGCTGCTATTGCCCACCTTGACGCGGGCCGAGCCTTCCATGCCGACGAACTCATCCACATGCACCGGCGTGTACCTGTTCTGGCCCTCGGCACCCAGGGCAACCACCACATAGTCCTTGCCCGCGTTCACTGCGTAGCCTGGCAACTGGCCGCTCAAACCGGCCGCGCGCTCGCGCGACTTGCGACGCACAAAGGCGGCCAGCGCTACCAGGAAATTGGCGTCAGCATGCGGCACGTCTTCGGCAAAGAAACCTTTGCTGTAGTGCTCGGCAATGAAGCCGGTGTTGAAGTCACCCGACACGAACTTGGGGTGGGCCAGCAGAGCTGACTGGAAAGGGATGTTGCTGGACACGCCACGGATCACAAAGCCGTTGAGCGCTTCACGCATCTTGGCAATCGCATCCAGGCGGTCTTTGCCATGCACGATGAGCTTGGCAATCATCGAGTCGTAGAACATGGGAATCTCGCCGCCATCCTGCACGCCGGTGTCCACGCGCACGCCGTACAGGTGTTCGGTGTCACCCTGCCACATGGTCTGCTCGGGCGGCGCAAAGCGCACCAGGCGGCCGGTGCTTGGCAGGAAACTGCGGAACGGGTCTTCGGCGTTGATGCGGCACTCCATGGCCCAGCCGTTGCGCTGCACCTCGGCTTGGGTCATGGGCAGCTTTTCGCCCGCGGCCACGCGGATCATCAGCTCCACCAGATCGACGCCGGTGATGGCCTCGGTCACAGGGTGTTCCACCTGCAGGCGGGTGTTCATTTCCAGGAAGTAAAAGCTCTCGTCCTTGCCAACCACAAACTCCACCGTGCCCGCACTCTGGTATTTCACGGCCTTGGCCAGGGCCACAGCCTGCTCGCCCATGGCCTTGCGGGTGGCGTCACTGATGAAGGGGGAAGGCGCCTCTTCAATCACCTTCTGGTGGCGGCGCTGGATGGAGCACTCGCGCTCGTTGAGGTAGAGCACATTGCCATGGGAATCGCCAATGAGCTGGATCTCGATATGACGGGGTTCTTCGACAAATTTTTCGATGAACACGCGGTCATCGCCAAAGCTGTTGCGCGCCTCGTTCTTGCAGCTGGTAAAGCCCTCAAAGGCTTCCTTGTCGTTGAAGGCCACGCGCAGACCCTTGCCACCACCACCGGCGCTGGCCTTGATCATGACCGGATAGCCAATGCCCTTGGCAATTTCCACGGCGCGCTCGGGCGTGTCAATCGCATCGTTGACACCGGGGATGCAGTTCACGCCTGCCGCACCGGCCAGCTTCTTGGATTCGATCTTGTCGCCCATGGCGGCAATCGAGTAGTGCTTGGGGCCGATGAAGGCAATGCCCTCTTCTTCGCAGCGTTTGGAAAACTCGGCGTTCTCGCTCAAGAAACCATAGCCGGGGTGCACGGCTTGTGCGCCGGTCTGCTTGCAGGCAGCGATGATTTTCTCAGCCAGCAAATAGCTCTCGCGGCTGGGCGCGGGGCCAATGTGCACCGCCTCGTCGGCCAGCATGACGTGGCGTGCGTCGCGGTCGGCGTCCGAGTACACGGCCACGGTTTGGATGCCCATCTTGCGGGCGGTAACGATGACGCGGCAGGCGATTTCACCGCGGTTGGCGATCAGTATTTTTGTGAACATGGTGCTCTCCTAAACTTATTCGGTCAGCGAATGATGGGATCCGCTGGGGTATTCGGTACGTGCTGGTGCCTGTGCATTGAGGCAGTTCTCTGTGCTGCTTTGTGCTGTGCCCGCTGCAGGCTGGGGGTGTCTTGCATTTCCTGTTGGAACACCGGTTAACCCGGATCGGGCTGCCTGGGCGTTTTGCGTAGGTAAAGGAGGAGCGCGCAGCGCGGGGGACACGGAGCAAAACGCCCGGGCAGCCCGATCCAGCGCCATACAAAATCTTGCGGAACATGAATTGAACCAAACGCAACTTGGACTTACAGCGGAATGTTCCCGTGCTTGCGCCACGGGTTCTCAATCTTCTTGTCCTTGAGCATCACGAGCGAGCGGCAAATCCGTTTGCGCGTCTCATGCGGCAAGATCACATCGTCAATAAACCCACGCGCACCGGCCACAAACGGGTTCGCAAACCGCGCCTTGTACTCAGCCTCCCGCGCCGCCAGTTTGACCGGGTCCCCCTTGTCCTCGCGGAAGATGATTTCCACAGCACCCTTGGCTCCCATCACCGCAATCTCGGCATTCGGCCAGGCGATGTTGACGTCACCACGCAAATGCTTGGACGCCATCACGTCATAGGCGCCGCCATAGGCCTTGCGCGTGATCACCGTGATCTTGGGCACCGTGCACTCGGCGTACGCATAAAGCAGCTTGGCGCCGTGCTTGATGATGCCGCCGTACTCTTGCGAGGTGCCGGGCATGAAGCCGGGCACATCCACAAACGTGATCACTGGAATGTTGAAGGCATCGCAAAAACGCACAAAGCGCGCGGCCTTGATACTGCTCTTGATGTCCAGGCAACCGGCCAGCACCAGCGGCTGGTTCGCCACGATGCCCACCGTCTGGCCGTCCATGCGGGCAAAGCCGATCAGGACGTTCTTGGCGTATTCGGGCTGGATCTCGAAGAAGTCGCCGTCGTCCACCGTCTTGACGATGAGCTCCTTCATGTCATAGGCCTTGTTGGGGTTGTCCGGCACCAGCGTGTCCAGGCTCAGGTCCATGCGGTCTATCGGGTCACCGCTCTTGCGCACCGGTGCCTTTTCGCGATTGCTCAAGGGCAGGTAGTTGTAGAGGCGGCGCAGCATCAGCAGCGCCTCCACATCGTTTTCAAACGCCAGATCAGCCACGCCGCTTTGGGTGGTATGGGTGATGGCGCCGCCCAGTTGTTCAGCCGTGACTTCTTCATGCGTCACGGTCTTCACCACCTCGGGGCCGGTGACGAACATATAGGAGCTGTCTTTCACCATGAAGATGAAGTCGGTCATGGCAGGTGAATACACTGCGCCGCCTGCGCTTGGCCCCATGATCATGCTGATCTGCGGAATCACGCCACTGGCCATGACATTGCGCTGGAACACATCGGCATAGCCGCCCAAGGAGGCAACGCCCTCCTGAATACGGGCACCGCCCGAATCGTTCAAGCCGATAACCGGGGCGCCCACCTTCAT
>CANCCF010000143.1 GCA_947374485.1 Comamonadaceae bacterium
TGCACAAAGGTTTCCCCTTGCGTGACCACCATTAATCTGGGCCGCCGGTCACCCGGACGGCTCGATGCTACCTACCCGCACACTCCGGGGGCCCCGTCAACGTGTGCCTACTTGGTATTGCTGCGCGTAGAGATTGCCCGTTTCACCCGGTGCAGGTTGCCCTGCACCGACTCGTCTCTGTTGCTCTGATCCTCACCTTAGGGTCCGGCACTTGCGTGCCAAACTTGTCAGTGGACAGCCATTAGCTGCTACGCTGCCCTATGCAGTCCGGACGTTCCTCCAGTGCGCTGTTTCCAGCATTGCACCAGCGGTGGTCTGGCGGGCTTCACCCTTTGATTATCAGGCCTGCCATGTGTCGTTGAAGCAAGCGCATATCCATATACCCAAATCAATTGAAAAACTGGCCCACAATGGCGCAACACTTTCCACCCACGAGGAGCACCCCATGAGCTTTGACAACGTTCTGCAAACCATTGGCAACACGCCGCACATCCGCATCAACCGCCTGTTTGGCAACACGCACTCGGTGTACGTGAAGTCCGAGCGCTCCAACCCGGGCGGCTCCATCAAGGACCGCATTGCACTCAGCATGGTGGAAGCGGCCGAGGCCAGCGGCGCGCTCAAGCCCGGCGCCACCATCATCGAGCCCACCTCGGGCAACACCGGTGTGGGTCTGGCTCTGGTGGCCGCCGTCAAGGGCTACAAACTCATCCTGGTCATGCCCGACAGCATGTCCATCGAGCGCCGCCGCCTGATGCTGGCCTACGGCGCCTCGTTTGATTTGACACCGCGCGAAAAAGGCATGAAGGGCGCCATTGCCCGTGCCCAGGAGCTGGCAGCCCAGACACCCAATGCCTGGATTCCCCAGCAGTTCGAAAACCCGGCCAACATCGATGTGCATGTGCGCACCACGGCGCAGGAAATCCTGAAGGACTTTCCGAATGGCGTGGACGTCATCATCACCGGCGTGGGCACGGGCGGCCACATCAGCGGTGTGGCCAAGTTGCTCAAGCCCCTGTGGCCGCAGCTCAAGGTGTATGCGGTGGAGCCCACTGCCTCGCCCGTGATCTCGGGCGGTGCGCCCGCGCCCCACCCCATCCAGGGCATTGGCGCAGGTTTCATTCCCAAGAACCTGCTGACCGAACTGCTGGACGGCGTGATCCAGGTGGATGCCGAACCGGCGCGCGAATACGCCCGCCGCAGCGCGCGCGAAGAAGGCCTGCTGGTGGGCATATCCAGTGGCGCTACGTTGGCGGCGATTGCGCAAAAGCTGCCCGACATTCCAGCGGGCGCCACGGTGCTGGGCTTCAACTACGACACCGGCGAGCGCTACCTGTCGGTGGAAGGCTTTTTGCCAGCCTGAGGCTGCGTCACATGGAGTGCAGGCCCAGCATATTGCCCTCGGTGTCCATCACCAGGGAAATGAAGCCATGCTGGCCGATGGACCACTTGGGCCGGTGCACGCGGCCACCGGCCTGCGCCACACGCCCTTCTTCGACTGCGCAGTCCTGACACGCGAAATACACCAGGGTGCTGTTGCCGCCTGCGTGCAGGCCCTGCATATGCACCAGCGCGCCACCAGCGCCATAGTGATCCTGTGACATCGGAAAGGCCAGCATCTGCGGGCCGCCGTTGTCCGGTGTGGCGCCTGGCAGCGCGTCCAGGGTGATCTGGAACACGTGCTCATAAAACTTGCGGGCCCGGGCCAGATCGTCCACATAAATTTCAAACCAGGAAATCGGGTTGTGCGTAGGGGTGTGCATAAGGTTCTCCAAAGAAAAGGGCGGTTGCGGACTCCCTGCAAAGGTATGTGTCTGCCAATATAGGCGGCCACCCGGCACGCGTCCACTCCCACCATCAATGCCGGGCGGGATAGAGGCGGCCCGCCCTGCCCTATCATTGCGCCCTGCTTGATCACCACGAGCCCGCTCCATGATTCGCCTCACAGAACTCAAACTCCCCCTCTCGGCCCTGCCGGTGGATGCGCGCCGCGCGTCCGATGCGCCCTCGGAGACCGAGGCCGACCGCACACCGGTGCCCCACCCCGTCGCTGCGCTGATGCGCCTGGCGGCACAGGCCCTGCAAGTCGATGCGTCCGCCATCACTTGCCTGCACGTGTTCAAACGCAGCTTTGATGCGCGCAAGGCCGATCTGGTGGTGGTGTACATCGTCGATGTGGCGTTGGCGTCCGTGCCCGAAGCCCCGCTGCTGAGCCAGCACGCAGGCAACCCGCACATCCTGGCCACGCCCGACATGGCCTATCGCCTGGTGGCACAGGCACCGGCTCACACGGAGCCCGCGGCCTTGCGCCCGGTGGTGGTGGGCTTTGGCCCCTGTGGCATGTTTGCAGCCCTGCTGCTGGCACAAATGGGCTTCCGGCCCATCGTGCTGGAGCGCGGCAAGACGGTGCGCCAGCGCACCCGGGACACCTGGGGCCTGTGGCGCAAGCGCGCCCTGAACCCCGAGAGCAATGTGCAGTTTGGCGAGGGCGGTGCGGGCACGTTTTCAGATGGCAAGCTGTGGAGCCAGATCAAGGACCCGCGCTTCCTGGGCCGCAAGGTGATGGACGAATTCGTCAAGGCCGGGGCCCCGCCCGAAATTTTGTACGAAGCCCACCCGCACATCGGCACCTTCAAGCTGGTCAAGGTGGTGGAAAACCTGCGCGCGCAGATCATCGCCCTGGGCGGCGAGGTGCGCTTTGAGCAGCGGGTGGTGGATGTATTGCTCCAGCCCTTGGGCGACCAACACCAGCTCACCGGCTTGCAGGTGCAGGATGCCGTAAGCGGCGCCATCAGCACCCTGCAGGCCGAACACGTGGTGATGGCCCTGGGCCACAGCGCGCGCGACAGCTTTGCCATGCTGTTCGAGCGCGGCGTGGCCATGCAGGCCAAGCCGTTTTCGGTGGGCTTTCGCATTGAGCACCCGCAGGGCGTGATCGACGCCGCCCGCTGGGGCCGCCACGCCGGTCACCCCATGTTGGGTGCAGCCGACTACAAGCTGGTGCACCACGCCGCCAATGGCCGCGCGGTCTACAGCTTTTGCATGTGCCCCGGAGGCACGGTGGTGGCGGCCACCAGCGAAGCGGGCCGCGTGGTGACCAACGGCATGAGCCAGTATTCGCGCAACGAGCGCAACGCCAATGCGGGCATCGTGGTGGGCATAGACCCGCCCGACTATCCGCAGGACGAGACCAGCTTTGTGCAGGCCTTTGGCGAGGCCAAGGGGCGCCAGTACGCAGCGGAGGCAGCCGAGCTGTGCCGCCACGACCCCAAGGCCGCGCACCCGCTCTCCGGCATCGCCCTGCAACGCCAGCTTGAAGCCGGAGCCTATGTGCTGGGCGGCAGCAGCTACGAAGCGCCGGGCCAGCTGGTGGGTGACTTCATTGCCGCCCAACCGTCCACCGATTTCGCCAGCGTGCAGCCTTCCTACAAACCCGGCGTCAAGCTGGGCGACCTGGCACCCAGCCTGCCCGCCTACGCCATTGACGCGATACGCGAGGCGCTGCCGGTTTTTGGCAAGAAGATACGCGGCTTTGACATGGCGGATGCGGTGCTGACCGGGGTGGAGACACGCACCTCTTCGCCTTTGAAAATTCCGCGCGGAGAAGACCTGCAGAGCATCAATGTGCGCGGCCTGTACCCGGCGGGTGAAGGGGCCAGTTATGCGGGCGGTATTTTGTCGGCGGGGGTGGATGGGATCCGGGTGGCAGAGGCGATGGCACTTGCAATGACTGCGTAGTCGTTTGGTTTTCCAGTGTGTTTGCGTGCATGCGATTGTGTGCCTGCATGTGGGCATGGCTGGCGGACCGGGTATCCGTTCTCTGGCCCTGCTCGCGGGCGTCTGCTTCTGGTGTGCCCTCGCCGCAGCGTGAACATCTTGGCTTGCTCGCAGGCTCTGCGGCAACCGCGAATGGGGGCCGACGCCCGGACACCCGATCCACCAGCCCGGCGAATAGTGCTGGTAAGCACGAGGGTTGTTGCTCTTGCTCTTGCTCTTGCTCTTGCTCTTGCTCTTGCTCTGGCTCTGGCATTTCCATCCCTGAACTTGCGCCACCCCAAGGCGGGTGGTGCGGCTCGCGAGCGCAGGCCCCCATTCGCGGTTGCCACAGAGCGGGCGGGCCAGCCATCACGTTGACGCAGGGCTATGGGCGCACCAGAAACCGTCGTCCGCGAGCAGGGCCGGAGAGCGCGAGCTGCGCCGGCCGCCTTCCCAAACCAAGCGGCTGCTGAAAGGACTTAAACGTTCAAAAGCGAAACCGCAACGAATACCCCATTCAAACCGCAGCGTTCTGCAATGCAGCAATACGCTCTTCAATCGGCGGATGCGAGCTGAACAGCTGGCCAATGTTGCCGGTAATGCCGAAAGCCGAAATGCTCTTGGGCAGCTCGCCCGGCGTCATGCCGCCCAGGCGCGCCAGGGCGTTGACCATGGGCTGCTTGCGGCCGAGCAGTTGGGCGGAACCCGCGTCGGCGCGGAACTCGCGTTGGCGTGAGAACCAGGCCACCACGATGGCGGCGGCAAAGCCCAGCACGATGTCGAGCACGATGGTGGTCACCATGTAGCCAATGCCGGGGCCGCTGCTGCGCTCGTCACCTTTGCGCAAAAAGCTGTCCACCGCGTAGCCGATGACGCGGCTGAGGAACACCACAAAGGTGTTCATCACGCCCTGAATCAGCGTCATGGTGACCATGTCGCCGTTGGCCACGTGGGCAATTTCATGGCCGATGACGGCTTCGATTTCTTCACGCGTCATGCCTTGCAGCAGACCGGTGGAGACGGCCACCAGGGCGGAGTTCTTGAAGGCGCCCGTGGCGAAGGCATTGGGTGCGCCCTCGAAAATGCCGACCTCGGGCATGCCGATACCGGCCTTGTCCGAGAGCCTGCGCACCGTCTCCACAATCCAGGCTTCGTCGGCATTGCGGGGCTGGTTGATGATCTGCACACCCGAGGTCCACTTGGCCATGGGCTTGCTGATCAGCAGCGAAATGATGGCGCCACCAAAACCCATGACCAGGGCAAAGCCCAGCAGGGAGCCCAGGTCCAGGCCGTTGGGCGTCAGGAAGCGGTTCACACCGAGCAGGCTGGCGACGATGCCCAGCACGGCCACCACCAGCACATTGGTCAGGACAAAAAGAAGAATGCGTTTCATGGTTCTTTCCTCAAAGGTCGACAAAGGGTCGGCGCTTTCCGCGCGTTAGGGCCGATGTTAGGGCCGCAGCACCGCAATTCAACCACCGCAGCGCAAGCGCCCAGCGAATTTATGGCCTTTGGCGCGGCGCGCGGAACACGCTGCTGTCGTCGTAAAAGCGGCTGTCTGCATTGGCTGCCCACCAGCCCGGCACGCCCAGCACCGGCAGATGCGCAAAGGGCTTGCTGGCCAGCAGGTCAGCACAGAGTTCTTGCGCGAGCCACGCATCGATGTCGGGCAGTGCGCGACTCTCTGCATGGACCCGCAAGACGTGGGCGGTGATGGGCTTGCGCGGAAACACCAGCTTTTCGCTCAGGGCATGGCCGAACAGGATCAGCTGGGCCTCGGCCCACAAGGGACGCAGCGTGACAAACAGGGTGTGCCAGTCCTTGGCCGCCAACGCATTCCACAGTGCGTCGGGCGCTTGCAGCAGGGCGGCGTTTTCGTCGAACACGGTCAGGGCGTCGCGTGCGGGCCCACGCACCGGCTGGATGCCGCTGCTGGCAATCTGCGCGGCCTGCAACTGGTTGAGCCGGACCTTGGTGCGGGGAAAGTGCAGCCAGGCCAGGCCGTTGAAAAAGTCATGCAGGCCGTCGCGTGTGGGCACGCAACCGGTTGCAAAAATGTGTTCTTCATAGGCCACGCCAGGGGGCAGTTCGGCCTGCGGGATAAAGCGTTTGGGAGCCAATGGAATAGCGTTGAGCGCCTGGGCCACCGACAGGCCAGCCGAGACCTGCTGTGCGATGGCTTCACCGGGATGGCGCCAGACATTGAGCCAGGGCGCATCCCAGTCAATCTGCTCTAAACCATGCGCCACGCCAGGGGCTCGCCAGCGGCCAGGGGTTTGAGTGCGGCTTCGCCAAAGGCGTAGCTCTCCGGCGGCGTCCAGTTGTGGCGCTGCAGGGTGATGTGGCCGTTGTTGCGCGGCAGGCCGTAAAAGTCGGCGCCAAAAAAACTGGCAAAGCCTTCGAGCTTGTCGAGCGCACCGGCGGCGTCAAAGGCCTGGGCATAGAGCTCCAGGGCGGCGTGTGCGGTATAGCAACCGGCGCAGCCGCTGGCGTGCTCCTTCAGGTGGGCCGGGTGCGGCGCACTGTCGGTGCCCAGAAAGAACTGCGGGCTGCCGCTGGTGGCGGCCTTCACCAGGGCCTGGCGATGGGTCTCGCGCTTGAGCACCGGCAGGCAGTAGTAGTGCGGCCGTATGCCACCGGTAAAGATGGCGTTGCGGTTGTAGAGCAGGTGGTGGGCGGTGAGCGTGGCAGCGGTAAAAGGGCCGGCCGCCTGCACGTACTGCGCCGCTTCCAGCGTGGTGATGTGCTCGAAGACGATCTTCAGTTCGGGGAAGTCGCGGCGCAGCGGGATGAGCTGGGTGTCGATGAACACCGCCTCGCGGTCAAACAGGTCGATGTCGGGGGACGTTACCTCGCCATGCACCAGCAGCAACAGGCCCGCTTTCTGCATGGCTTCCAGGGTCTTGTAGGTCTTCTTCAGGTCGGTGACACCGGCGTCGCTGTTGGTGGTGGCACCTGCCGGGTAGAGCTTGGCGGCCACCACACCGGCCTCCTTGGCGCGCTGGATTTCATCCGCGGGCAGGTTGTCCGTCAGGTACAGCGTCATCAGCGGCTCAAAGGCCATGCCTGTGGGCACGGCGGCGCGGATGCGCTCGGCATAGGCCAGCGCCTGCGCGGCGGTAGTCACCGGCGGCTTCAGGTTGGGCATGATGATGGCGCGGCCGAACTGGGCGGCGGTGTGCGGCACCACCGTGTCCAGCGCGGCACCATCGCGCACATGCAGGTGCCAGTCGTCGGGGCGGGTGATGGTGAGTGTGTTGATAGCAGTCGTCATTCCGCTATTGTCCCTGCAGATTTGGCGCTGGCCAGATGCTCCCACAGCGCCTGTGCCGCACTCTTGTGCGTCTTGCCGTTGGCACGCGTGCCTTCCTTGCCGGAGGGGCGCTCGCGGTAGGCGCGGATTTCGAGTTTCACTTCCAGCGGCGGCATATTGGGGGCGGCGGCACTCACCAGTTTTTTGGCCCGCAGCTCCTTGCGGATGGCGCTTTGCGGCAGGAAGGCAATGCCATGTCCTTCGAGCGCCATGGCCTTCAGGCCCTCGGCCATATCGGTCTCGTACACCCGCTCCAGGTGCATGGCCACGCCCGCATCCTTGAGCATCATGTCCACCACGAGGCCCAGGTAGGCGCCGGGCGCATAGCCCAGGTAAGGCAGCGGCGCGTCCAGGCGGCCGGGCAGGCGAAACTGCGGTTGGCCGTTGGCGTCGGCACGCGAATAGGGGGCCACGATCTCTTCGCCCAGGCTCACCATTTCGTAGCGCGCACCGTCGAACTGAAAGGGCTGCGACTGGTGGTGGTAGGCAATCAGCAGGTCGCAACTGCCTTCCACCAGGCGCATCACGGCGTCGTGCACGTTGAGTGCGATCAGGCGGCTCTTGATGCCGCCAAAGCTCTCACGCAGGCTGCTGACCCAGGCCGGAAAAAAGGTGAAGGCCAGCGTGTGCGGCACGGCGAACTCAATAAAGTCCTGCCCGGCTGATGAATGGCCGCGCAGCATGGCGCGCGTGCTTTGCAGGGCCTGCAGCATTTCCAGTGACTGGTCGTACAGGGTTTCACCTGCGGGGGTGAGCCGCGTGGGGTAGGAACTGCGGTCCACCAGATCGGTACCGGCCCAGGCCTCCAGCGACTGGATACGGCGCGAGAACGCCGGTTGGGTGACGTGGCGCAGTTGCGCGGAGCGGCTGAAACTGCGGGTTTCAGCGAGTGACACGAAGTCTTCAAGCCATTTGGTTTCCATGCGGAATTATCCGCCTTTGGTTTTGCGCTTTGGCGGCTGCGGCGGCTTGCTTTGCTGCTGCTGCTGTTGCTGTTGCTCCAGCGCCAGCAGCAGGCTGGTGCGGTGCTCACGCGCCACCACCTGCCAAGGCAGGCCGCTGAGTGCGCCTTCCAGCGCCCACAGCAGGTTCAGGCTGGCCTTGGCATGCGCTTTTCTGACGCGGGCATAGGCGGCCACTGCGCCCAGCTTGCGCAGTTGCGCCAGCGTCTGAATGTGCACGGAGGCCAGCATGTCGCGCGACTTGGGACCGAGATTGGGCAGTGCGGCATGGTCTGCCGTTTTGGGTAATTTCACCTGTGCCGGGGGCTTGAGCGCTTTGGGAACTTTGGGAACTTTGGGAACTTTGGGTGGCGGCAGACTATCAAAAGTGGCACGCACCAGGGCGTTCATCCAGTTGCGGTCATCCCAGTCGTCGGGGCTGATGCGCAGGTGGGGCCGTGCACCGGGAAAAGGCGCACCCTCATCCGGAAATTTCATCAGGCTTTTGCCGGTCAGCGAGGGCTTGAGGTACAGCTTTTCGTCACACACCAAGCCGACCGGGCGGCCCGCGTAGTACAGGCAGTATTCGCCAAACATCCGGCGCGCGCTCACCTGTTTGCTATCGGACAGGATGTCCAACAAAAAATCCATGGTGCTTTGGGAAGTGGCCATAGCCACCTATTGTGCCCACTGCCTTTACAGGCCGAAACACATTTATCCGAATTGATCATATTTCGATCAAGACAGGGGAGGTATTTGATGCAACAGTCGAAGCTCACATGGCAAACGATCCCAGCATCCCGCAAGAACAGGGCCCAAAGCAGAGTGCCTCCGCCTTCTGGAAGGCCTACTTCGCCAAATTCCGGCGCCGGGTGGAAGACCATGAGGCTTCTGAAACCGGCGCCGCCGCGCTGTCGGCCACGCCCGCCGCTCCGTCCGAGCCGACTACGCCCCTGCCCTTCCCCGACCGCAGGCGCGCACGGTTGCAGCGCCACAGCCTGCTGCGCTGAACGCTTGCCGGCTTGACTCTTCAGGTCAGGCCGCCACCGTCTCGGCGCTTTGCTGCATGGCCCACATCTGCGCATAGCGGCCGCCTTGCGCCACCAAATCGGCATGCGTGCCGCGCTCGATAATGTGGCCTGCATCCATCACCAGAATTTCATGCGCATCCACCACCGTGGACAGGCGGTGGGCAATCACCAGCGTGGTTTTGTTTTGCGACACGCTTTGCAGCTCGGCCTGGATGGCGCGCTCGTTGGCTGAGTCCAGCGCCGAGGTGGCCTCGTCAAAAATCAGGATGGGCGGGTTCTTCAGCAAGGTGCGGGCAATGGCCACGCGCTGCTTCTCGCCGCCGGAGAGCTTCAGGCCCCGCTCGCCCACCATGGTGTCGTAACCCTTGGGCGTGGAGCTGATGAAGGCGTGGATGTGCGCCGCCTTGGCGGCTGCTTCCACCACCTCGCGGCTGCAGCCCGGGCGGCCGTAGGCGATGTTGTATTCCACCGTGTCGTTGAACAACACAGTGTCCTGCGGCACGATGCCGATGGCCGCGCGCACCGAGGCCTGTGTGACCTGCTTGATGTCCTGCCCGCCAATCAGGAGCTGGCCCTGCTGCACGTCATAAAAACGGTACAGCAGGCGCGCCAGGGTGGACTTGCCCGAGCCCGAGGGCCCGACCACCGCCACCGTCTTGCCCACCGGGATCTCGAAACTGATGTCATGCAGGATGGTGCGGGCGGGCTCGTAGGCAAAGGTCACGTGCTCGAAGCGCACGGCAGCGTCCCCCGCGTGCATGTGCAGGGGCTGTGCGCCGGGCACGTCGGCAATCTCGCGCTCGCGCTCCATCAGGGTGAACATCTTTTCCAGGTCGGTCAGGCTTTGTTTGATTTCGCGGTAAATCACGCCCAGAAAATTCAGCGGGATGTAGAGCTGGATCATGAAGGCGTTGACCATCACCAGGTCGCCCAGCGTCATGCGGCCGTCCACCACGCCCTGGGTGGCGCGCGAGAGCATGGCCACCAGGGCCACGGCGATGATGAGCTGCTGGCCGGTGTTGAGCATGCTCAGGGTGGTCTGGCTCTTGATGGCGGCGCGGCGAAAGCGCTCCAGGTTTTCGTCGTAGCGCTTGGCCTCGAACTCTTCGTTGTTGAAGTATTTGACGGTTTCGTAGTTGAGCAGCGAGTCCACGGCGCGGCTGTTGGCCGTGGAGTCCAGTTCGTTCATCTTCTTGCGGTACTGGGTGCGCCATTCCGTCACGGTGATGGTGAAGGTGATGTAGATCACCAGCGCCGCAATCGTGATCCAGGCAAACCACACGTCAAACTTCACGGCCAGAATGCCCAGCACCAGCCCGACTTCGAACAGCGTGGGGATGATGCTATAGAGCGAATACGAAATCAGCGAGTGCACTGCGCGCGTCCCGCGCTCGA
>CANCCF010000144.1 GCA_947374485.1 Comamonadaceae bacterium
CTGGTCGGCAACGCGCTCTACTGGCTGGAGCGCTTTGGCATCGACGGCCTGCGCGTGGACGCCGTGGCCAGCATGCTCTACCGCGACTACAGCCGGCAAGAGGGCCAGTGGATTCCCAACCGCTATGGCGGGCGCGAGAACCTGGAGGCCATCGAATTTTTGCGCCGCATGAACTTCATTGTGGGCACCGAGCGGCCTGGCGCCATCACCCTGGCCGAAGAATCGACGTCCTTCCCTGGTGTCAGCCGCCCACCCAGCGCCGATTTGCAAAGCGGTGGCCTGGGCTTTCACTACAAGTGGAACATGGGCTGGATGCACGACACCCTGCAGTACGCCGCCATGGACCCGGTCTACCGCAAGCACCACCAGAACCAGCTCACCTTCGGGCTGATGTATGCCTTCAGCGAAAACTTTGTCTTGCCGCTCTCGCACGACGAGGTGGTGCACGGCAAAAAATCCATGCTCGACAAAATGCCGGGCGACCCCTGGCAGCGCTTTGCCAACCTGCGCGCGCTCTACGGCTACATGTGGGGCTACCCCGGCAAGAAGCTGCTGTTCATGGGCTGCGAGCTGGCGCAACCCACCGAGTGGGCCGACACCGGCAGCCTGCCCTGGCACCTCGAAGGCCAAAGCGCCCATCAGGGCGTGCAGCGCCTGGTGCGCGACTTGAACCGCGTCTACCAGGCCTACCCGGCCCTGCACCAGCAGGACGTGAAGCCGGGCGGCTTTGAATGGATCTCGCACAGCGACGCGGCGCAAAGCATCGTCGCCTTCACCCGCTGGGGCGAGGACGGCAGCTGCGCCGTGGTGGCCTGCAACTTCACACCGGTGCCGCGCCACGGCTTTCGCCTCGGTGTGCCGCAACCCGGGCAGTGGGCCGAGGTCATCAACTCCGACCTCAGCGTTTATGGTGGCAGCGGGCTGGCCAACGGCACGCTCACCAGCGAGGTACTTGCCGCCCACCACAAAGCCGACTCGGTGGTGCTGACCCTGCCGCCCCTGGCCACGGTGATTCTCGCCAAGCTCCCGGCACCCTCCCTGTAGTGGTGGCTGCCGTGTTGGACCTGATGCTTGAACCCGGCCACGCCCATGCGTTAGGCGCTACGTTGCAGATGGGCGGCGTGAACTTCGCGCTGGCAGCGCCCAACGCACACGGTGTGGAACTTTGCCTGTTTGATGGCAGCGGCCAGACACAAACCGCGAGTGCCTTCTTGCCTGGCCAGACCCACGGCATCTGGCATGGCTTCCTGCCGAACGCGGGCGCCGGGCTGGTCTATGGCTGGCGCGTGCATGGCCCCTGGGCGCCCGAGCAAGGCCACCGCTTCAACCCGGCCAAGGTGGTGTTGGACCCGTATGCGCGCGAGGTGGTGGGCGACTACCTGGGGCAAGATATTTTTTTGGGCCACGACGCTGCCAACCCGGCCCAACCGGATACGCGTGACAACGCAGCCGTGGCCCTCAAGGCCCGTGTGGTGGAGCACCTGGGTGCGCCACTGCCCGGCCCGGTGGTCAAGCCCGCAGAACGCGTGCTGTACGAACTGCACATCAAGGGTTTCACCGCCCTGCACCCCGAGGTGCCCCTCAAGCTGCGCGGCAGCTACGCCGGTCTGGCCCACCCAGAGGCAATAGCGCATATAAAAAAGTTGGGCATCACCACGGTGTGCCTGATGCCAGTGGCGCAGCGTGCCGACGAGCTGCGCTTGTTGCATTTGGGCCTGAGCAACTACTGGGGCTACAGCTCCATTGCCTGGAGCGCGCCCGAGCAGCGTTACTGGAGCGGCACCGAGGGCAGCACCGCGCGCAGCGAATTCAAAGCCATGGTGGACGCCCTGCACCAGGCCGGGCTCGAGGTAATTCTGGACGTGGTCTACAACCACACCGCCGAGACCGATGAACTCGGCCCCACCCTGAGCCTGCGCGGCATCGACAACGCCAGCTACTACCACCTGCAACCCGACAACCAGAGCCTGTACATGAACTGGACGGGCTGCGGCAACTGCGTCAACCTCAACGAGCCGCTGGTGCTGAGAACGGTCATGGACAGCCTGCGTCTGTGGGTCGAAGAATTTGGTGTCGATGGTTTCCGCTTTGACCTGGCCCCCGTACTGGCCCGTGGCGCGCGTGACATGCAGTACCGCTTTGCCAGCCACGCCCCCTTTTTGCTGGCAGTGGCGCAAGACCCGGTGC
The DNA here is from genome assembly GCA_947374485.1 of Comamonadaceae bacterium. Classification (GTDB taxonomy): domain Bacteria; phylum Pseudomonadota; class Gammaproteobacteria; order Burkholderiales; family Burkholderiaceae_C; genus Allorhodoferax. Next base: position 2,188 of record CANCCF010000144.1, read on the forward strand.
TAGCAACCAAGCTGATGGTGGCCGAGCCCTGGGACATAGGCCCGGGCGGTTACCAGATGGGGCAATTCCCGCCCGGCTGGCTGGAGTGGAACGACCAATTCCGCGACACCCAACGCGGCTTCTGGCTCTGTGGCCAGGAGCATCCGGGCACGGTGGCGCAGCGCCTGGCGGGCTCCAGCGATGCCTTTGACGCCGCCAGGCGTGCACCCCACAGCAGCGTGAATTTTGTGACCGCGCATGACGGCTTCACGCTCACCGACCTGGTGAGCTACAACGAACGCCACAACCTGGCCAACGGTGAAAACAACCGCGATGGCCATGGCCACAACCTGGGCAACAACTGCGGTGTGGAAGGGGCTACCGATGACCCGGTCATCACCGCCCTGCGACTGCGAATGAAACGCGCGCTGCTGGCGGCCACCGTGTTCTCGCTGGGCACGCCCATGCTGCTGGCCGGTGACGAGCTGGGCCACAGCCAGAAGGGCAACAACAACGCCTACTGCCAGGACAACGCCAGCACCTGGCTCAACTGGTTGCAGGCCGACCTGGACCTCGCCGACTTTGTGGCCTGCCTGCTGAAGGTGCGCCAGGCCCGATCGGCCTTGCAGGCACGCAGCTGGTGGCAAGCCGCCGATGCAGCGGGCCCGGTGCGGGTGCGGGCCATCTGGTCCACATCGCAGAACAAGGCCCTCACGCACAGCGACTGGAACGACAGCCAGCAGCGTGCACTGGCCTTGCACCTGCAGGTGAACGACACCTCAAGGGGCCAGGCGCAGCTCGCACCCGGCAGCGCTGACTGCCTTTTGCTCATCAACGCCTCCGCCCATGAGCAGCCTTTCGAATTGCCCGCAGGCGCGTGGACACGCCACATCGACAGCCACAGCGGCAGCGGCAGCGACCTGCCCTTGCAAGCCCAGGTCACGCTGCCTGCTGGCAGCCTCTGGCTGGCCAGCAGCCAGCCCCTGTTCCCTGTATAAAACGCACACCAGAGAGCCTTAGCCCATGCCCATCCTGACCCTGCCCACCACCCCTTTTGGCGACCAGCGCCCCGGCACCTCGGGCCTGCGCAAAAAGGTCACCGTGTTTGCCCAGAAGCACTACCTGGAGAACTTTGTCCAGGCCCTCTTCGATGTGCTGCCCGATGCCACCGGCCTGACCCTGGTGTTGGGTGGCGACGGCCGCTACTACAACCGGGTGGCGGTGCAAACCATTCTGCGCATGGCAGCCGCCAAGGGCTACGCCCGGGTGCTGGTGGGTGAAGGTGGCATCCTTTCCACACCCGCAGTCAGCGCGGTAATCCGGGCCCACAAAGCCAGCGGCGGCATCGTGCTCTCGGCCAGCCACAACCCCGGCGGGCCGGACGGCGACTTTGGCATCAAGTACAACATTGCCAATGGTGGCCCGGCCCCTGAAAAAGTGACGGAAGCGGTGTATGCCCGCTCCAAGGTGCTCAGCACCCTGCACACCAGCGACAGCCCGGATGTGGCACTCGACGTGTTGGGCGATTGCCAGGTAGACGGCATGCAGGTCAGCGTTATCGACCCGGTGGCCATCTACGCCGAACTGATGGGCACGCTGTTTGATTTTTCGGCCATTCGCCGCCTCTTTGCCAGTGGTTTCCGCTTGCGCTATGACGCCATGAACGCGGTGGGCGGCCCCTACGCCAAAGCCATTCTGGAGGGCACGCTGGGCGCGCCAACGGGCACGGTGGTCAACGCCGTGCCACTTGAGGATTTTGGCGGCCTGCACCCCGACCCGAACCCGGTCAACGCCGAGGACCTGATTGCCCACATGACGGCGGCCGACGCGCCCGACATGGGGGCAGCATCCGACGGTGATGCTGACCGCAACATGGTGGTGGGCCGCAACTTTGTGGTCTCGCCCTCCGACAGCCTGGCCGTGATTGCCGCGCATGCCACGCTGGTGCCCGGCTACGCCCAAGGCCTGGCCGGTGTGGCGCGCTCCATGCCCACCTCGACCGCGGTGGACCGTGTGGCCCAGACACTGGGCATCCCCTGCTTCGAGACCCCCACCGGCTGGAAGTTTTTTGGCAACCTGATGGACGCGGGCCGCGTCACCCTGTGCGGTGAAGAGAGCTACGGCACCGGCTCCAGCCACGTGCGCGAGAAGGACGGCCTGTGGGCCGTGCTGTTCTGGCTCAACCTGGTGGCAGCCACCGGCAAATCGGTGGAAGCCCTGGTGCGCGAACTCTGGACGGCGCACGGCCGCTGCGTCTATTCGCGCCACGACTACGAGGCCATTCCCACCGACAAGGCCGATGCCCTGATGGCGGGCCTGCGCGCGCAGTTGCCCACATTGGCCAACACCACGGTGGCCGGTTGCGCCATCGCGCTGGCCGATGATTTTGCCTACACCGACCCGGTGGACGGCAGCGTGAGCCAGAAGCAGGGCATACGCGTGATCCTCACCGATGGTTCGCGCGTGGTGTTCCGCCTCTCGGGCACCGGCACCGAAGGTGCCACCCTGCGTGTGTATCTGGAGCGCCACGAGCCCGACGCCGCACGCCACGACATCGAGGCACAAACCGCCCTGCAGCCCCTCGTTGCATTGGCTGAAAGCCTGGCCCATATCCGCGCCTTGACCGGCATGGCGCAACCCACCGTCATGACCTGAAGATTTTCCCTAGCCCCAACCATTAGAAAAGAGGAGACACCATGAAACCACGGGACACCACCCCCCAAGCCGACCGCCACCTGCAACCCCACATGCTGGTACGCCGCACCATTGCGCTGGTGCTGGCAGGTGGGCGCGGCTCGCGCCTGAAGCAGCTCACCGACCGGCGCGCCAAACCGGCCGTCTACTTCGGCGGCAAGTTCCGCATCATCGACTTCGCGCTCTCCAACTGCGTGAACTCCGGCATCCGCCGCATCGGCGTCATCACCCAGTACAAGTCGCACTCGCTGTTGCGCCACCTGCAGCGCGGCTGGAGCTTCCTGCGCGCCGAGCTCAACGAAATGGTCGACCTGCTGCCCGCGCAGCAGCGCCTGGACGAGGAACACTGGTACCGCGGCACGGCCGACGCCATCTACCAGAACATCGACATCATCCAGAGCAGCAACCCCGAGTACGTAGTGGTGCTGGCTGGGGACCATGTCTACAAGATGGACTATTCCCTCATGCTCAAGGACCACGTGGACAGCGGCGCGGGCTGCACCGTGGGCTGCATCGAGGTGCCGCGCGCCGAGGCCTCGGCCTTTGGCGTGATGGCGGTGGACGAGAACCGCAAGATCATCGACTTTGTGGAAAAGCCGGCCGACCCGCCGCCCATGCCCGGCAACGACGCCGTGGCCCTGGCCAGCATGGGCATCTACATCTTCGATGCCAAGTACCTGTACGCACTGCTGGACGCCGACATAGCCGACCCCGGCTCCAGCCACGACTTTGGCAAGGACGTGATTCCGCGCGTGGTGCAGGACGGCCGCGCCATCGCCCACCCCTTCTCCTACTCCTGCGTGTCCTCCACGCCCGAGGCCGAGCCCTACTGGCGCGACGTGGGTACGATTGACGCCTTCTGGGAAGCCAACCTGGACCTCGCCTCCGTCACGCCCGAGCTCGACATCTACGACACCAACTGGCCCATCTGGACCAGCCAGCGCCAGCTGCCCCCCGCCAAGTTTGTGCAGGACGCCGAGGGCAAGCACGGCCAGACCATCAACACCATGGTCTCGGGCGGCTGCATTGTGTCGGGCTCGGTGGTCAGCAACTCGGTGCTGTTCTCCAGCGTGCGGATCCACTCCTACTGTGTGATCGACCAGGCCGTTCTGCTGCCCGAAGTCACCATTGGACGGGGCTGCCGCCTGTCTAAAGTGGTGGTGGACCGCGGCTGCACGGTGCCTGACGGGCTGGTGATCGGCGAAGATGCGGCGCTGGACACGGCGCGCTTCGAGCGCACCGACAATGGCGTGGTGCTGGTCACCAGCGACATGCTCAAGCGCCTGCCCCAGTAAAGCAAACCCACCCCAAGGAACCCACGCCCCATGCCCAGCCCCATGCGCATCCTGCAAGTCAGCGCCGAGATCTTCCCGCTCCTGAAAACCGGCGGCCTGGCCGACATTGCGGGCGCCTTGCCGCTGGCATTGCAAATGCAGGGCTGCGATGCGCGGGTGCTGCTGCCGGGCTTTCCGGCCATTCTGGCGGGCCTGCAAGACGGCGTGCGGGTAGGCTCCTTTGGTACGCCCTGGGGCGAATCGGTGGAAGTGCTGTTTGGTGCCATGCCCGCGCTGGGCAACAGCGAACACACCATTTACGCCTACGTGCTCAGCGCACCCGGCCTGTATGACCGCCCCGGCAACCCCTATGAAGACGCCAACAAGCGCCCCTACGCCGACAACCACCGCCGCTTTGCGGCGCTGGGCTGGGCCGCCGCGCACCTGGCGCACGGGCTGGATGCACACTGGCGCGCCCAACTGGTGCACAGCCACGACTGGCACGCGGCCCTGGCCCCGGCGTGTCTTGCGGTATGGAACGCGGGCATGGGCCCGCGCGTGCCCAGCGTCTACACCGTGCACAACCTGGCTTACCAGGGCGTGTTCTGGCCGCAGAACTTTGGCGACCTGGGCCTGCCCGGCCATGTGTTCAGCGTGCAGGGCATGGAATATTTTGGCCAAATCTCGTTCATGAAGGCGGGCCTCTCCTACGCCAGCCACATCACCACCGTCAGCCCCACCTATGCGCGCGAGATCCAGACACCCGAGCAAGGCTGCGGCCTGGACGGCCTGCTGCGTGCCCGCGCCTCGCACCTGAGCGGCATTTTGAATGCGGTGGACGACAGCGTGTGGAACCCCGCCGCCGATGCCCACCTGCCCCACGCCTATGACGTGCGCAACATGGCGGGCAAGGCCCGTAACAAGGCCGCCCTGCAAGCCGCCATGGGCCTGGCCGTGGAGGCCGATGCGCCGCTGTTCACCGTGGTCAGCCGCCTGACCGAGCAAAAGGGCCTGCCGCTGGTGCTGGCCGCGCTCGATGACATCGTCTCGCGCGGCGGCCAGCTGCTGGTGCTGGGCAATGGCGAGACCGCGCTGGAGCAGGCCTTCACCCAGCAGGCCAAGGCCCACCCCAGCCAGGTGGCGGTGAAGCTGGGCTACGACGAAGTCATGGCCCACCGCATCTTTGCCGCCAGCGACGTGACCCTGGTGCCCTCGCGCTTTGAGCCCTGCGGCCTGACGCAGATGTATGGCATGAAGTACGGCAGCCTGCCCCTGGTGCGCCGCGTGGGGGGCCTGGCCGACACCGTGACGGACACCGACCTGGAAACCCTGGACGACCAGAGCGCCACCGGTTTTGTGTTCGACAATTTCGAGGTTGAAGACTACCAGCGTGCCCTGCGCCGCGCCTTTGCCCTGTACCGCCGCCGTGCCGATTGGAACCGCGTGCGCCAGGCTGGCATGCGAATTGCATTTGACTGGGCAACCGCCGCCCAGCAGTACACCAACCTTTACAAGAGTCTGATTTAAGCCAATGACCCCACACGCTGCCGTTAAAACCCTGGAAACCTTCCCCTTTGACGCCCCCGGGCGTGACCTCGAATCGCTCAAGCACGCGATTGCCAACAAGCTCATGTTTACCGTGGGCAAAGACCCCAAGAGCGCGCGCCCCGACGACTGGCTGCATGCCGCGGCCTACGCCGTGCGCGACCAGCTGGTGGAGCGCTGGATGAAGACCACGCGCGCCCAGTACGCGCAGGACGCCAAGCGCGTCTACTACATGTCCATGGAATTTTTGATCGGCCGCACCTTTGGCAACGCCATGCTGGCCCTGGGCCTGCGCGAGCGTGTGCGCCAGGCCCTGCTGGACTTTGGTGTGGACATGGACGCCATCACCGAGCTGGAGCCCGACGCAGCCTTGGGCAACGGCGGCCTGGGTCGCCTGGCGGCCTGCTTTCTGGATTCCATGGCCACGCTCAACATCCCCGGCTTTGGTTATGGCATCCGCTACGACTACGGCATGTTTCGCCAGACCATTGTGGACGGCCGCCAGGTGGAGGTGCCCGACTACTGGCTCACCCAAGGCAACCCCTGGGAATTTGCCCGCCCCGAGGTCACCTACCGCGTGCGCTTTGGTGGCCGCGTGGTGCGCGACGGCGACAAATTCCAGTGGGTGGACTCCAGCGATGTGCAGGCCATGGCCTATGACACCATCATCCCCGGCTACGACACCCTGGCCACCAACACCCTGCGCCTGTGGTCGGCCAAGGCCACACAGGAGATTGACCTGGGCGCCTTCAACCGCGGCAATTATTTTGCGGCGGTGGAGACCAAAAACCACAGTGAGAACGTCTCGCGCGTGCTCTACCCGGACGACTCCACCGACTCGGGCCGCGAGCTGCGCCTGCACCAGGAGTATTTTTTCTGCAGCGCCAGCGTGCAGGATTTGTTGCGCCGTTTCCTGAGCAAACACAGCGACATCAACGAGCTGCCCAACAAGGTCAGCATCCACCTCAACGACACCCACCCGGTGCTGGCCATCCCCGAACTGATGCGCCTCTTGCTCGACGAGCAGCACCTGCCCTGGGCCGATGCCTGGCGCCTGTGCCAGGGCGTTTTTTCGTACACCAACCACACCCTCATGCACGAGGCCCTGGAGACCTGGCCGGTGGGCATGCTCGAGCGCATCCTGCCGCGCCACCTGCAAATCATTTACGACATCAACGCCCAGTTCCTGACTGGGCTGGCGCAGGCCGGTGTGTCGGCTGAAATGCTGCGCAAGGTCTCGCTGGTGGACGAGCAAGGCGACCGCCGCGTGCGCATGGCGTATTTGGCCGTGCTGACCAGCCACTCGGTCAACGGGGTCTCGGCCCTGCACTCGCAGCTGATGACGGAGTCCATTTTTTCGGACTTCGCGCGCCTGTGGCCCGAGCGCTTCAACAACAAGACCAACGGCATCACCCCAAGGCGCTGGCTGGCGCAGGCCAACCCTTCGTTGTCGGCCCTGCTGGACAAGAAAATCGGCACCGGCTGGAGGCGCGACCTCTCGCAGCTCAAAGACCTGCAACCGCTGGTCGCCAACGAAAAGGTGATTGCCGGTTTCCAGGCGGCCAAGCGGGTGAACAAGCAGCGCCTGGCGGCCTGGGTGCAGAAGAACATGGGTCTGGAGATTCCCGTCGACGCGCTGTTTGATGTGCAGGTCAAGCGCATCCACGAATACAAGCGCCAACTGCTCAATGTGCTGCACGTCATCACCCGCTACCAGCGCATCCTGGCCAACCCCGACGCCGCCGTGGTGCCGCGCGTGGTGGTGTTTGCGGGCAAGGCCGCCTCGGCCTACCACATGGCCAAGCTCATCATCCGGCTGATCAATGACGTGGCCAAAGTCATCAACAACGATGCCCGCATCGGCAACAAGCTCAAGGTGGTGTTCATCCCCAACTACAGCGTGAGCCTGGCGGAGATGATCATCCCGGCGGCCGACCTCTCCGAGCAGATTTCCACCGCCGGTACCGAGGCCTCGGGCACCGGCAACATGAAGCTCTCGCTCAATGGCGCACTCACCATCGGCACGCTGGATGGCGCCAATGTGGAGATTTTGCAGAATGTGGGCGCCGACAACATTTTTATTTTTGGCATGACCACGCCCGAGGTCGCCACGCTGCGCGCCACCGGCTACCGCCCCTCTGCCGTGGTGGACAAAAACCCCGAGCTGGCGGCCACGCTGGCAGCGATTCGCAGCGGCCTGTTCAGCCCCGAAGAGCCCGAGCGCTACCAGGCCATTTACGACACCCTGGTGACCTGGGGTGACCACTACCTGCTGCTGGGCGACTACGCGGCCTACATCGCTGCGCAAGAGAAGGTGGACGCCGCCTACCTCGACCCGCAGGCCTGGGCCATCATGGCCCTGCGCAATGTGGCGGCCATGGGGCCGTTTTCGGCGGACCGCACGATTGCGGAATACGCCGAGAAGATCTGGAAGAGCCCGGCTTTAGTGATTGAGGGCTGAGAAATTTGACTCCTTAGGGGGCAGAGGGTGCAGGTCCCCACTCCCCCGGTAATCCCCCCAATTTCCACTGACCTGAGAAGTAGAACGGTTATGCAGCCATGGCCAGATGCTGCTTTGGGGTGAAACCGCCCAGGGCCATATTCGGGCGGTCGTGATTGTAGGACCACATCCATTGCGTGGCGAAGTCCTGAACTT
>CANCCF010000145.1 GCA_947374485.1 Comamonadaceae bacterium
TTCGCCCGGTGCCTCTTCGGTACCGGCAAACATGCCACCCATCATCACCGTGCCAGCGCCGGCTGCAATCGCCTTGGAGATATCGCCGCTGTAGCGCACACCGCCGTCCGCAATCAGTGGCACGCCGGTGCCGCGCAGGGCTGTGGCGACGTTGTCAATGGCGGTGATTTGCGGCACGCCGACACCGGCCACGATGCGGGTGGTACAGATGGAGCCTGGGCCAATGCCCACCTTGACGGCATCGGCTCCGGCTTCCACCAGCGCCAAAGCAGCCGCGCCGGTGGCGATATTGCCGCCCACCACATCCACCTGCGGGAAGTTCTGCTTGACCCAGCGCACGCGCTCGATCACGCCCTTGCTGTGGCCGTGCGCCGTGTCGACCACGATGGCATCCACACCGGCATTCACCAAGGCCTGCACACGTTCTTCGGTGCCTTCGCCCACACCCACAGCTGCGCCCACGCGCAGGCGGCCGGTGGCATCGCGCGCGGCGTTGGGGAAGTTGAGTTGCTTGGTGATGTCTTTGACGGTGATCAGGCCCTTGAGTTCAAAGGCCTCGTTCACCACCAGCAAGCGCTCCAGCTTGAATTTGTTGAGCAGCGCCTTGGCATCTTCGGGCGTGGTGCCGTCAGGCACGGTGATCAGGCGCTCGCGTGGCGTCATGATCTCGCGTACCGGCTGGTCGTAGCGGGTCTCGAAGCGCAGGTCGCGCCCGGTCACAATGCCCACCACCTTGCCACCATCGCAGACCGGAAAGCCGGACACACCCAGCTTGTCGGACAGCGCCATGACCTGGCGCACCGTGGTCTCGGGGGTGATCACCACCGGGTCGCGCAGCAGGCCGGATTCGTAGCGCTTGACCTTCAGAACCTGCGCGGCCTGCTCGGCCACGGTCAGGTTCTTGTGCACGATGCCGATGCCACCTTCCTGCGCGATCGCGATGGCCAGGCGGGCCTCGGTCACGGTATCCATCGCGGCGGAGACCAGCGGCAGATTCAGGGCGATATTGCGGGAAAAACGGGTGGCGAGAGAGGTGTCCTTGGGGAGGACCTGGGAGAACGCTGGTACCAACAACACAGCGTCGAAGGTCAGCGCTTTGCCGAGAAGGCGCATGTCAAAGCTCCAAAAGGGCAGATTGTACCCGTGCGTGCATAGCCGGCGTGCTCGCCCGAGGCTACACTGGGCGCATGAAAATACATTCAGTCCTTACCACCCTGGCCCTGATTGGAATCTGCAACATCGCTTTCGCACAGTGGCAATGGCTGGACAATGAAGGACGCAAGGTCTACAGCGACCGTGCACCCCCGCTGGATGTGCCGGCGAAAAATATTCTCAAGCGTGCCGCTGCTGCCCCCAAGGCGACACAAGCCTCAAACCCCATTGCAGCCGAAGCCGGTACTGCCACTGCGGCAACACCTGCAGCGGTGTCCAGCAGCGCAGCGGGCAATGGACTGGACAAGGAACTGGCAGCCAAAAAGAAGTTGGCGGCTGAGGCAGAGGCGGCCAAGCGCCGGGCTGATGAAGAGCGCATTACCAAAGCCAAGATCGAGAACTGCGCCCGCGCCAAGCAAAGCCAGGCCACGTACGATTCGGGTGTGCGCATTTCACGCACCAACGCCGCAGGCGAGCGAGAAATCATGGACGATCCGGCACGCGCTGCAGAGCGTGCGCGTATCCAGGCCATCATTGACAGCGATTGCCGGTAGGCCGCTCGCCATTCTTCTCCCAATGCGCGCCCTGTCTGGCAGGCAAGCGCCTAGTAACCGGACTTGGCACCGGCGCGGCGTTTGGCAAACAGACCGGTTCGGCCGCTGCCTTGGCGGCTGAAACGCTCGCGGCGCGCCACCTTGGGGTCCACCTTCAAGGCACGGTACAGCTCGATGCGGTCACCATCTCGCAGCAGCTGATCCGCTGCAGCCTTGCGGCCCCAAATGCCGGTCTGCAAACCATCCACCGCGTCATCCGGCACCCCTGCCAGCAAACGGCTCTCGCGGATGGCATCCAGCACAAGGCTGCCAAGGGGCAAATGCAGTTCCACCACCGCCACGGCACGCGCCGCGGCACCGAAGCACACCGTTACCAGCAGGCCCTGCTCACTCACCATAAACCTGCCTTGCCCGCTTGACGAAGGCTTCCACCAGGCTGGATGCAATCTTGTCAAACACAGGGCCTACCAACCTGCCCAACATGGCATTGTCAAAGCCGTAGTGCAGCGTCAGCTCCACCCTGCAGGCGCGCTGGCTGCCGTCGCCAACGGGCAGAAAATTCCATTCGCCATCCAGCTTGGAGAACGGCCCCTTGACCAGCTTGAGCACCACCCGCTCGCCAGGAACATGGGTGTTGCTGGTGACAAAGGTCTGGCGAATGCCGCCAAAAGAAATGCTGATTTCGGCCAGCATGCCTTTCTCGCTGTGCTCCAGCACGCGTGCCTGGTCGCACCATGGAAGAAATTGCGGGTACTGGGCCACATCGGTAACCAGCCGGTACATTTCTTCGGGGCTGTACCAGATGAGTACGGACTTGTGAACAGTTTTCATAGAATCGGGGTATGCGCGGGATTGTAGACAAGCCGTGACAGTGCCTCTTCCTGGGCACGGCTTTCTTTCTGACAACCCGTCCCCATATCCGACCCATGGCCAAAAAACCCGAAACCGCGACCCGCATTGCAGACAACAAAAAGGCCGCCTTCAACTATTTCTTTGAAGAGCGGCTGGAAGCGGGCATTGTGCTGGAGGGCTGGGAGGTCAAGTCCTTGCGTGAAGGCAAGGTCCAACTGACCGAGGGCTATGTGGTGGCGCGCAGCGGCGAGCTCTTCCTCATCGGCCTGCAAATCCACCCCCTGCACACCGCCTCCACCCACATCAGCCCGGACAAGGTGCGCACCAAGAAGCTGCTGCTGCACAAGGAGCAGATCCAGCGTCTGACTGCCAAGGTAGAGCAAAAGGGTTACACCCTGGTGCCGATCAACCTGCACTGGAAGGCGGGCAAGGTGAAGTGCGAGATTGCCCTGGCCAAGGGCAAGGCCGAGCACGACAAGCGCGACACCATCAAAGACCGCGAAGGCAAGCGCGAAGTCGAGCGCGCCATGAAGAACCACCGAAGCTAGATAGAAAAAAGCGCATACAAAAAAGCCCTCTTGCGAGGGCTTTTTCCATTGGCGTCAGCGTGAAGCCGCCCGAATCAACCGCCCTTGCTGGGACGCTTGCCGGGGTTCTTTTTGCTGCGGGTGGAGACACCGCGCTCCAGGCTCACGCGCTGGCCACGGCCACCTGTGGGCAGGGTGAAGCCAGGCAAGGTGGCAGGACGGGGAGAGGCTTTGCGGTCAGCTTCGGTAACGATTTTGTTGCCCATTTGGTTTTCCAGGAGAAATAAGTAAAGACCCCCTATTTGAACATTTTTTTGGCGGGCCTCTGACGGACCGCCCGCAAGGGGTGCGACACAATGCCGGTATGCAAGCCTTTTACAGTGACCGCTTTGTGCTTCCCCTGCCACCCGGCCACCGTTTTCCCATGGAAAAGTACCGCCTGCTGCGCGACCGCCTGGCCCTTGAGCTGCCGCAGGTGCGCATGCAGCAGGCACCCGAGGCCACGGAAGGCGAGCTGGCCCTGGCCCACACCCCGGCCTATATCCAGGCCATTGCGGACGGCTCGGTAGACCCGAAAGTCCTGCGCGAAATCGGCTTCCCCTGGAGCGAGGCCATGGCGGCGCGCGCCAGGCGCTCAGTGGGCGGTACCCTCGCTGCGGGACGCGCTGCCATGCGCGAAGGCGTGGCGGCCAACCTGGCGGGCGGCACGCACCATTCCTATGCCCACAAGGGCGGCGGCTTTTGCGTTTTCAACGACATGGCGGTGACCGCACGTGTGCTGCAAACCGAGTGGAGCCGCCAGCATGGCAGCCAGCACCCGGCGCTGCAGGTGGCCATCATCGACCTCGATGTGCACCAGGGCAACGGCACGGCCAGCATCTTCAGGAATGACAAGAGCGTGTTCACGCTGTCGCTGCATGGCGAAAAGAACTTTCCCTTCCGCAAGGAAGGCAGCGATCTGGACCTGGCCCTGCCCGATGGCTGCACCGATGGCGACTACCTGGCCAGCCTGGAAAACGCCCTGCTCGAACTGGAGGGCCGCTTTGCCCCCGGCGTGGTGCTGTACCTTGCCGGGGCTGATCCGCATGAGGGCGACCGTCTGGGGCGCCTGAAGATCAGCTATGACGGCCTGCAGGCGCGCGACCGCCGGGTGTTTGACTGGTGCTTTGCGCGCGGCCTGCCTTGCGTGTTCGCCATGGGTGGCGGCTATGGCACCGACATCCGCACGACGGTGCAAGTGCAGCACAACACCTACCGCATTGCTGTGGAATATTGGCAGCGCTGGCAGGCCTTGTCAGAGGCGCGCCTGACCGGCACCTTCTGACCTTTTAGCGGGTCTCAGCCCTCTTCAGTACATAGCCAATGCGCGGAAAGTGCACCAGCACCGTCCCTGCGCGCGGGTCCTGGCGCCGGATGGTGTAGCGCGTGCGGCTGGCACCCAGCAGTTCACCCGCGGTGGCCTCGGTGCCAAAGCTCTCGGCAGCAACCGTGACCTGGCTGCCCAGGGCTATTCCGTGTTCATCCTGAAAAGCAGAGTCGTGCAACGGGAAGCCGTCATTGGCTTCAGCACACAGGGCAATCGCCTCGGTGGAGCCCAGTTCCTGCCGCTGGCCATGGCCCAGCTTGGCCATGCGATCCATCCAGTGCAGCACGGCAGGCGTGGCCTCCAGAATGCCCGCCAGACCCGGCACCTGGGTGCGGGTGAACCACAGCGGGTGGTAGGCGGCAAAGTCGGCCACGCAAGGGGTGTTGGAAAGCAGGTAAGTTTGCCCATCCAGCATGTCGGACAAGCGCCGCAAATACGACTTGTAGGCCGCTGCCGCGTCGGCGGGTGCCATGCGCGCCGCGCCACCGCGCATGGCGCTGCGGTCTGCGCCAAAGGCCTGGGCAAAACCGGGTGGCGCCGTGCTGAACAGGGCGGCTGCCCCCTGCGGCTGAAAGTTGTACGCCATGGCAGCCCAAAACAGCGTGGTGTCGGCCCACTGGGCCAGCACGCGGGCCAGGCCCCGATCGCGCTCGGGGTAGAGCCGGGGCTCGGGCTGCAGGTGCTCCAGCACATCGCAGATCAGCGCGGTGTCGCAGTACACATCGCGGCCGATCTGCAGGAAGGGCGTCTTGCGGTAGCCGCCGGTGAGTGCCACCACATCCGGCTTCGGTGCAACAGCGGGCACGGTGACCGACTTCCAGGCCAATTGCTTGTAGCCCAGCACCGCGCGGATTTTTTCCGCGAAGGGCGACATGGGGTAGTGGTGAAGCACAAGGGTGTGGGGTTCAGTGGACACGGGGTCTCCTGGGGGCAAAAATCAGGTGGAGGGTTTCGCCCAGGTCGCGTACCTCGGCGCCTTGCAGGGCGCCCTTGCTGGCCAGCAACCGGTGCAAGGCGGGCAGGCGGTAATGTGGCACCGCCGGGTAGAGGTGGTGCTCCAGGTGGTAATTCACGTGGTGCGGAAAAAGAAAAAAGCGGCCCAGCCAATTGAGCCCGTTGCCCTGGGTGCGGTTGCTGCGCGCAGCCGTCAGGGGCGAAGACAGGTCGGTCACGGCCCCGTGCTCGCAGATGGCGCGCAGCCGCAAGATGGGCTGCAGTGTGGTGAGCAACGGCAGCAACCAGAGTGCGGCGTACCAGCCCAGTGCCTGCAGGCCGCCCAACAGCCAGGCCAGCAGCGGTGCTGCGACATGCAAGGCCAGCACCAGCCAGCGGTCTTGCCGGGCAGCGGCGCGCAGCACGGGCGAGGTGTCGCCCAGCGGGCGCAGGCCCTTCCCGGTTTCCTCGTTGATGGCGGGTGAGCCAAAAAAATAGGCAAAGGTTTTCCAGGCATTCAGGCCCAGCACGTCCTCTGCCAGTTTGCGCAGCAAATAGGCCCGCCCCCGCGGGTAGCCGCCGTGGATGGCGGTGTCCGGGTCTTGCGGGCCATACAGGTGGTTGTGGTGCAGGCGGTGCGTGACGCGGTAGGTGCACATGGAAATGCCGCTGCACATGCCAATGAGCCGCCCCACGCCGTCATTGAGGCGGCGGTTGGCAAACAGGCGGTAGTGTGCCGCCTCGTGCGCCAGGATGAAGAGGCCGTGCTGGGCCACGCCAATGACCAGCCAGCCGGCCAGAAACCACAGGCTGGGCCAGGTCAAAAAGCACAGGGCCATGCCCACGGCGATCAGGGCCATTGTTTGCGCGATGGCGAGCAGGGAGCGCGCGGCCGAGAGTTCAGTCAGCGGCCGCAGTTCCTCACCGGTGAGCAGGCGGCGGGCCCGCACGCTGTGGTCGCCTGGCCTGCGGGTGTCGTCCTGGAAGGCCTGGCCTGTGATGTCCTGCATGCTCATCTCCTGCAGCGCATTTTCAGTCGGTGGCAAGCTGCACCGGGTTCGCGCTGCGGGCGCCGGTGGCCAGGCGGTTGAGGTACTTGAAGGTGCCAGTGGCGTGCGCACACAAGTGACCTCGGGCATCGAACACGCTGGCCTGGGTAAAGGCCAGGGTGGCGGTGCGGTGCATGATCTCGCCCTTGGCTACCAGCGGGCCACGCTGGCTGGGTAGGGCGGGCATCATGAAGCTGGTCTTCATTTCGATGGTGACCACGCCCATCTCCGGGCACAGGCTGCGCGCGGCCGTGGCCATGGTCACATCCAGCAGGGTCATCAGCACACCGCCATGCGTGACGGCAAACGAATTCAACAGCTCGGGTTTGGGCGGCAAATGGATTTCTGCGCGCCCGTCTGCAAACACTACCAGTTCGCAGCCCAGATGCTGCACGAAGGGGACGTTCACCCCAAAGCTGAGTGGGGTCATCCCGTGACAGAGCTCACGCCGCCATCCACCGCCAGCCACTGGCCGGTGATGTGCTTGCCCGCGTCTGACGCAAACAGCAGGCACACGCCCTTGAGGTCTTCGTCGTCGCCCAGGCGCTTGAGCGGCGCAGCTGCGGCCATCTGGTCCTCGCCCACGGTACTGAGCAGCCCGGCCGTCATCCTGCTGGGGAAAAAGCCCGGACAAATGGCATTGACGGTGATGTGGTGGGCACCCCATTCGGCACCCAGGGCGCGCGTGAAGTTGATGACCGCACCCTTGGAGGTGTTGTAGGCAATGGTCTGCATGAAGGGCGGGTTGCCGTTGAGCCCGGCAATCGACGCCACATTGATGATGCGCCCCGAGCGCCTGGCAATCATGCATTTTTTGGCCACCTGCTGGCTGAGCAAAAAGTAGCCGCGCACGTTGAGGTCCATGACCTTGTCCCAGGCCGCCACAGGGTGGTCTTCAGCGGGTGCGCCCCAGCTGGCGCCAGCGTTGTTGACCAGAATGTCGATGTCGCCCATGCGGTGCAAGGTGTCATCCACCAGGCGCGTGATGTCGGCTTCTTTGGCGCAGTCGGCAGCAATCCAGCGCGCATCAATGCCTGCGGCCTGCAGGTCGGCCATGGCCTGCTCCAGGTCATCGGCCTTGCGCGAGCTGATCATGATGCGGGCCCCCGCCTCACCCAGCGCAAAGGCCATTTGCAGGCCCAGGCCGCGCGAGCCGCCGGTGACCAGGGCGGTCTTGCCGCTGAGGTCGAAAAGTTGTTGTACCGTGCGTGCGGCCATGTCTGCGCCCTACTCTTCGCGCTGGCGCGAGCGCCAGTAAAAAGCCACCAGGCCCATGGCAAGCGCAATACTGCCCACGGCATACAGGCCGGTGGCATCCGCGCCTTGCGTGTTGTCGGTGAACCAGCCCAGCACCAGAGCCAACAGACCGCCGTAGACCAGTGGCCAGATGACACGCTCCAGACGCAGCAGGCGCGCGTTGGAGGTGCCGTTGTATTTTTCAAAAAAGGACATGGGGATTTGCCTTCGCACCGCTAGCGGGTCTGTTACTGAATGCCCCCACCATACCCCAAGCCGCCATGCCGCCGTCCATGCCGTGGCTTTCAGGTGTTGGGCAGCTGGTAGTCCTTGAGCATCTCGCGCAGCTTGCTCTTTTGCATCTTGCCGGTGCCGCCCAGCGGAATGGCGTCCACAAACACCACGTCATCGGGAATCTGCCACTTGGCCGTCTTGCCTTCGTAAAACGCCAGCAGCGATTCACGGCTGACCTCCATGCCCTGCTTTTTCATCACCGCGATGATGGGGCGCTCGTCCCACTTGGGGTGCTTGATGCCAATGCAGGCCGCCATGGCCACGGCCGGATGCGCCATGGCGATGTTCTCCACATCAATCGAGCTGATCCACTCGCCGCCAGACTTGATGACGTCCTTGCTGCGGTCGGTGATCTGCATGTAGCCATCGGCATCGATGTTGGCCACGTCGCCGGTGGGGAACCAGCCGTCCACCAGGATGGAGCCGCCCTCTTTGTCACCCACCCCGCGGTAGTATTCGCTGGCGACCCAGGGGCCCTTGACCAGCAGGTCTCCGCAGGCCACGCCATCCCAGGGCAACTCCTGGCCTTCGCCGTCGACGATCTTCATGTCCACGCCATACAGGCTGCGGCCTTGTTTGATGCGCACCTTGAGCTGCTCTTCTGGGCTCAACTGCAGGTGCTTGTTTTTTAAGGTGCACACCGTGCCCAAGGGCGATATTTCGGTCATGCCCCAGGCATGCAGGACCTCCACACCATAGGTGTCCAGAAAGGCACTGATCATGGCCGGTGGGCAGGCCGAGCCGCCGATGACCGTGCGTTTGAGGGTGGAGAAGCGCAGGCCATTGCCCTGCATGTGCGACAGCAGCATTTGCCAGACCGTCGGCACCCCGGCGGCATAGTTCACCTTCTCGGATTCCAGCATTTCGTAAATGGATTTGCCGTCCATGGCCGGGCCGGGGAAGACCAGCTTGGCGCCGGTCATGGCCGCTGCATAGGGCAGGCCCCAGGCGTTGACGTGGAACATGGGCACCACCGGCAAAATGGCATCGCGCGCGCTCACGTTCAAGCCGTCCGGCAGTGCGGCGGCAAAGGCATGCAACAAGGTCGAGCGGTGGCTGTAGAGCACGCCCTTGGGGTTGCCCGTGGTGCCACTGGTGTAACACAGGCTGGAGGCACAGTTCTCCTCAAAATCCGGCCATTCGTAGCGGCTGGATTGCGCCCCTATCCAGGCCTCGTAACTGATCAGGCCGGGAATGCCGCTGTCGGCGGGCAGGCGGGCCTCGTCGCACAGGGCAATGAAGTGCTTGACCGTGCGGCAGCGGCTGTGCACGGCCTGCACGATGGGCAAAAAGCTCAGGTCAAAGCACAGCACCTGGTCTTCGGCGTGGTTGGCGATCCAGACAATCTGGTCCGGGTGCAGGCGCGGGTTCAGGGTGTGGATGACGCGGCCGGAGCCACTCACGCCGTAGTACAGCTCCATATGGCGGTAGCCGTTCCAGGCCAGCGTGGCCACGCGGTCGCCAAAGCCCAGGTTCCAGCGGTCCAGGGCATTCGCCACCTGGCGCGAGCGCGCGGCCAATTGCCGGTAATTCGAGCGGTGGATGTCCCCCTCCACCCGGCGCGATACCACCTCCACGTCGCCGTGGTGCCGGTCGGCAAATTCGATCAGCGTCGAAATCAACAACTGCTGACCCTGCATCAATCCAAGCATGTTTTGTCTCCTGCAAATGAGGGGGTGTGCCGCTGTTCTTGTGGACCGCGTGCATGTGCACCACTAGGCGCATGGTACCCCCTGCAAGGCCCCAACAAGCGCCCGACTTCGGCAAACAAGGGACAATCTGCCCATGTCTGTTTCCACCCCTGACGCCCTTTCAGTAGCACCCACGCTTGCATGGCAGCACAGTTTTGCCGCCTTGGGCGAGCGCTTTTATGTCCCCTTGCAGGCCACACCCCTGCCCGCACCCTATTGGGTGGGCTGCAATGCGGCCTTGGCTGAAGAACTGGGCTTGCCTGCCGACTGGCAACAGTCGGAGCACTGGCTGCAGGCACTCTCGGGCAATGCGCTGCTGGAGGGGAGCTCGCCGCTGGCCTCGGTCTACAGCGGCCACCAGTTTGGCGTGTGGGCCGGCCAGTTGGGCGATGGCCGCGCCATCCTGTTGGGCGAGGCCCATGGGCAGGAGTGGCAGCTCAAGGGCGCGGGCCTGACGCCCTTCTCGCGCATGGGCGATGGCCGCGCCGTCTTGCGCAGCAGCATCCGCGAGTTTTTGTGCAGCGAGGCCATGCACGGCCTACACATTCCCACCACGCGCGCCCTGTGTGTGACCGGCTCGGACGCGCCGGTGCGCCGCGAAACCATCGAGACAGCCGCCGTGGTGACGCGCCTGGCACCCAGTTTTATCCGCTTCGGCCACTTCGAGCACTT
>CANCCF010000146.1 GCA_947374485.1 Comamonadaceae bacterium
GAGTTCGGCGGCAATTGGGGGGAGTCCCCGCCCGATTGGGGGGAGCTTTGGGGGGAGTCGCCCTCCCAATGAGGGGCGTCGTTGCCGGAATGGGGGGAGTCCTCCGCCACGCGGTAACTCGCCCAGCGGCGCTGGTTCTGTTGCGTCAACAGCCCATCCCGTACCAGGCTTTGCAGCACACCGGTAATGTCTTTCGAATGTTCGCCGGTGATTTCTTGCATGCGGCTGTTGGTCACGCCGCCTTCTACCTGGGCCGTGACCACCGCTTGCACCGCCGTCTTGTCCAGCTTGGCAAACCGGTCACCAAAGCGCACACGCAGCGCTTGGTCGACTTCCTCCGGTATCAGGCTGACCATGGGCAACACCAGCTTCACGCGGTCGGGCTGCAAAGACTCCTCCAGCCGGGGTGAGCGCCAATGTTGCGAACGCCAGCCCGCCCGAATCTTGTCCATACCCGAGCCAGCCTTGTCGCCACCGCCCATGAGCTGGAACATCAGCTGCAAACTCTTGTTGCGGCACTCGCTCACGCCACCCTGCAGCAATTGCACCCGCGACACCAACAGCGAACCGGGGTTGGACAGCTCGATCCGATCCGGATAGCGCTCAATCACCACGCCGCCCTGGCCGCGATGGTCCGCATGCACCAACGCATTGACCACCGCCTCGCGCAGCGCCTCGTGCACGGCAGAGTCGTCTTTGCGGTACAACTCGCGGTCCAATTGGAAAGGCATTTTCAAATCGCCGGACAAGCGCTGCATCACCCGCACATAAAACTGGAAGAGGTTGTTCTCCCAAGTGCCATCGGGCACCACGCGGTCGGTCCAACGAACCGCGGGGTCGTCGGATAGGCGTTCGCGGTAGTCCACATGAAAGCCCGGCAGCGCATCGCGCAGGGCCTCAAACCGGCCAAACATCAGCAACCCCGCCATCGTGGCGCCTTCCAAGCCCGTGGCACGGTCTCGGCGCAAGGCACTCAGCTTGGTGAGCAATGGGCCATCGTCCAACAGCAGCCACGGATGGTCTGGCGCGCGGGAAGCAAAGCGGTTGCGGTACTGCCGAACCGTCTCCGGGTCAAAGTCTGGCTGGCCAAAGTGCTCCAATATTTGCGAGTCGGCAGGCGTGTCGGATTGGTCGGCCAGCATGCGCCGCACCTCGTCATCTGAGCAGCGATAGTCGCCCTCATCCGCACGGCGGTAAGTGCCCGTCATGGGGTTGGGCCCCACAAACACCGGGCGCTGCAGCCGCGAGGCGCGCGGCACATTCAGCACCACAAACTGGCGCCCTTCATCTTGCACCGTGCGCACATCGTCATCGCGCAGCAGATTGGCGCTGACCTTGTGCCGGTCATTCAACTGGCCCCACAGCACGGTGCGCAGCTGCGCGGCATCGGGCACACCCTCCCATACCAGGCCGGTAGACTTTTCGGCCACGCCCAACACAATGGTGCCGCCCTGGGTGTTGGCCATGGCGGAATAGGACTCCCAAAAGCTGCCGGGCATGCCACCACGCGCCGATTTGAATTCGGTGTCGATGCCCTCGGTGCTGGATTGCAGGGCGGAGAAGAGGTCAAGCTGGCGCATGGTTACTCATCAGTCCCGAATAGATTCGGCCAAATCAATCTTCGCTGCAACATGCCGGTAATCAAAACGACGGCGGTACCCCGATACGACGTTGCCGCGTAGCCGAAGCATTTCCTGCGCTCGGGCGCGAGTTGGCGAGTCATCGGTACTTGACTTCCAGAAGTCTTCAAGCTCCTTGTATTGCGCATCTGTGCGATTTTGATTTGGATCGCCCGCCAGCAAATAGGACTCGATTAACATACCTGATAGGTCCGCCACGAGGTCACTTCCGCCCGGCAATTTTTTCAAAGCATCCATCGCCGCTCTTACTGATAAAGTGCCCTTACACAAGGCGCGAAAGGACTCAGGTTGTTTGGCACGGAGGGCAATCAAATAAGAAACCAAAATTGCGTCGAGATGTTGACTGCCGGGTGTTTGATGCATCACTACTGCGAGCAACGTTACACAACGTTCGCGAGCACGCAATGACAACTGAAACACGTCAGCCAGTGCTGAAAAGTAGTCAACAAAATGACTCTTGTCGTACTGTAATTCCCCTTTACGGTCTGCAAAAATATCATCCATGCCGAATCGCGTGAGCAGCACGGTGGTATGGCGCTTAGAGTTTATTTTCGGAAGACCAAACTCAAGATCAAAGAAGCGCCGCAAGTATTCTTGCGTGTCTGACTTCTCGCCATAAACCGATGCGACACTCGCTGAAAGCTGCGCCTTATCAACCGACAGCACGAAAACAATATTCGACAGGTCAAACAGGTGCTTGATACGTTCAAGCAATTCAATGGCAAACGTCGGGCGACAACGATCCAATTCGTCAATAAAGAAAACAAGTGACTCTCGCTTTCCGGCAACCTTCAATTGGGCAACAGCCGCCTCAAGCTCTTCGCGGAGCTTCTTCAAGGCGGCCTGTTCCTTTTGAAAGAACTCAATTGCATCCCCGGTAAGCCCACCGGAAATGTCAGCAGCAATTGCCTCATATTCCCGAGCCAAATCCAGACCACCAAAAGTTGCTGCCTTGGCACTCGCAATCAAACCACGCTTTGCAACTGCACTGGTGATTTTCTTCGCTGTACCGAGATGCTTCTGAAATGCGGTTTTGGCCTCGCCTTCTGCAAGCTCCAGGCGGTCCAACTCAGAGACCAGTGCCACCAATGGATCTTCAACAAAGTCGGTCTGCCAGGCATTGAAATACACGCACTGAAAATTGGCCTGCGCCAATTGTGCTTTCAGCATCCGCACCAGCGTCGTTTTGCCGGTACCCCATGGGGAATCAAGTGCCAATACAAATGGTCCTTCGAATTTATCTAGCAGACCCGCAAGAAACTCGACAACTGGCTTGCGTTCCAGCGCATCATTGTGGAAGGGATCGTCAAAAGGAATCTCTAGCTCAGGCAATCGAAACTTCATTGGTATTGGTCCTAGGTTTGCATTGGTTCTGTGAAGGCTTTCGCAAGCGTCGCCTGTCGCAGCGCCTGCGAGCGCTGAAGGTTGGCGTCGACCTCGGCCTCGACTTCGCGAATGATGGACAGTTGGCGGTCGACTTCTGCGACGATGCGGACTTGTTCAGGCAGCGGCGGCAAAGGTACACATACGGCTCTGACCAGACTCAAATTCAAATTCGGCTGAACTCCGCCAGAAGCGACTTTGCGCATTTCTTCATAGTTGAGTTCCAGAAAGTGACGGAGATAGCCACGGATGGACGCATCAACCAGTAAGGCAGCAAGTGCCTGATTTGTAGAAGCAGAGATACGCAACTCAGTGCACTTGCCCCGTGTTTTTCCTTCGCCATACATTGCAATGAGCAAAGTGCCAATGGGGTAAAGCGTCAAATTGGTTTCAGCGAGCGCCAACTTGGTAACGTATTCTGACGCCTCATCAACATAGTCACCGTTCACCACGCTGCTGGTAACCCATGGCACATCGCCATCCTTCCAATACGCAGCCTTATCGCGCTTTGGAGTTGCACCAGTTCCAACGTCGGCCAACTGATCAACACTGGCCCACGCCCAACCATCGGGCAAGCGAGCGGCCGTTGTCGATGCTTCGGGCGCTTTCCACTTACCCCGGCCCGACCAATTCATCCTCCGCTCTTCAAGAATCCGCTGCAAAAGCTGTTCACCCGTCTCGTAGGTGCGGCCTTCGCGGCGGGCCAGGGTGGCTTCATTTTCTACGAGGCGGCCTTCGACGGCGGCTTTGAGGACGGAGGCTTTATAACGTTTGAGGTTGGCTTTGACGCGCTGGAGGTTGGCGACGGCTTCGTCAAGGCGGGAGAACTGCTTCTCGAGTTCGGCGACGATTTCGCGCTGCTCGTCCATTGGAGGCAATGGCAGAGGAATATCTTGAATCGTCCTCGATGAAAGATGCTTCACTGTGATGGATGAAGTTGCGTCGTTGATTGCCTTCAAGTAGCCCGGCAGGACGTAGTCGAGGAAGCGCGGTAAGTACAGCGCCTCATCGACCGTGATTTTGCAAACCCGCTGATTGAGCAGCGAGCGCGGACCGCGCCAACGAGCGCAGTTGAAGTCGCCATCCATGCCGACGAGCAGGTCTCCGGCATTCACGACATAGCGCTCATCAAATTCGCCGGAGTAGAAAGTTTCGGAAGCCGCGCTACCAACGTCACGAATTCGAATGAGTGGCATGCCACCTTCGCGGGTGAAAAGCTCGGCTTTGAAGGCATAGCCGTTTAGCACTTGCCCAACGTCACCGAGGCGCACGCGCTTCCAATGCGGTTTGATGGCTAGGAGCGAATTTCCACTGGCGACGATGTCATCTAAAGAAACTGTGAGTGCCATAACTACGCCGCCAACTCCCGATTCAATTCCTCAATCACCTTCGGCAGTTCCGCCCCAAACAGCTGGTGCACCTTGCCCAGCCCGCCTTGGCCATTGAAAGGGGCAAGCTCAAAATCGTCTATCTCAATGCCAAGGTTGGCGGCGATGTGGTCGCGGATCATTTCTAGCCAGTGTTGTTGTTCTTGGGTGAACGGGTGGGTGTGCGCCTGCTGGTGCTGGGCCAGCCAGGCTTTGAAGTTGGCCTGCACGCGCTCGGGGTAGGGTATCAGCTCGTTGGTCTGCTGCATGGCAAAGCGCACCAGGCTGACCAGGTCGGTCAGCAGGCGGCGCTGCTTTGCGCCTTTCACCTTTGCTTTTGTGCAGGGTGGCGTAGGCCTGCCACAGGGCGCCTTCGTCGATGTTGATCGGCGGGGCGTGCAGGGCTTCGGCCAAGGCTTGTACGTCTTCAAATTTCAGTGGCGCACGCGTGGGGCGGCTGTACAAGATTTGCAGGGCGGTGATTTCGTCTTTGTGCTGGGCGATGAACTGCTCAAAGCTTTGCACCAACGCGCTGGCCCGGTCGCTGCCTTCGCTAAAGCCGGCGTGGATGAGCGTGTCTTGGGTGACGGTGTCGATCACCAGGTCTGCCTTTTGCTTCATCTTCAACAGTTGCTCGCGCAGGGCGGGGGCGGCAAAGGGCTTGGTGGCGTCGCGCAAGCGTTGCTCGGCCTCGGCGGGGGGCATGTCTTGGGTGGCGTCTATGGCCAGGGCATCCACAATGCCGCGCGCCAGGTCGCGCAGGGTCTGGCCGCCGCTCAACTCCACCACTTTGGCTCGGTCGGCATCGCTGGCGTCTTTGTCCAGCCGGGCTAACCTTGCGGCGATGCTGCTCAGCACCTCGTCCTCCACGTTGCCCAGGCTCACGGCTTGCAGCAGGCGGTCCAGGGGCACGCTCTTTTTGCTGTCCATGGGGCGGCTGTCGGTTTTGTCGCGCTCGCACACGCCCACACAGTCGACGATGACGAAGTGGTCTTTTTTGATGTGTTCGCCGGGGTTGACTGCCGCCAGGTCGGTGGGGTTGCACACGCGCACGCCACGGCCTTTCATCTGCTCGAAGAAGCTGCGGCTTTTTACGCTGCGCATGAAGACGACGATTTCCACCGGCTTGATGTCGGTGCCGGTGGCGATCATGTCCACGGTGACGGCCACGCGCGGGTAGTAGCTGGTGCGAAAGTCTTTGATGAGCTGCTCGGGGCTGGTGCCGCCGCCCTGGGCGCTGCGGTAGGTGATCTTTTGGGCGAAGGCGTTGCCGCGGCCAAACTCTTCGCGCAGGATTTCGACAATCTTTTCGGCGTGGTTGTCGTCCTTGGCAAAGACGAGGGTTTTGGGCAGCTCGGTGCGCGCCGGGAACATGTCGGCCTGCCAGCGGTCGCGCAGGGTGCGCACCACGGTGCGAATCTGGTCGGGCGTTTGCACGGCGCGGTCCAGCTCTTCGCTCTGGTATTCAAAGTCGTCGTCCAGCTGCCAGGCGATCTTGCGGCGGGTGGCTTTGTCTTGCGTCTCCAGCCAGAAGCCTTTGTCCACCCGGGCGCCCTGCTCGCCCACCTCGGTTTGGATGCGGTAGACGTCGTAGTTCACGTTCACGCCGTCGGCCACGGCCTGGGCGTGGCCGTATTCCATGACCAGGTTTTGGTTGAAGAAGCCAAAGGTCTGTTTGTTGGGGGTGGCGGTCAGGCCGATGAGGTAGGCATCAAAATATTCCAGCACCTGGCGCCACAGCTTGTAGATGCTGCGGTGGGCCTCGTCCGTCACCACAATGTCAAAGCTCTCGATGGGAATGGCCGGGTTGTAGCCAATGGGCTCGGGGTCTTTGAACAGGCCCTCTATGCGCTCCGTGCTTTCTTCGTCTGCCTCTTCGGGCAGATCGCGCCCCTTGAGCATGCTGAACATGCGCTGGATGGTGCAGATCACCACGCGGGCGCTGGTGTCGAGCTGGTTGCCTTGCAGGTGCTGGACGATGTATTCCTCGCCAAACTTGTAGTTGTTGTAGGGGCTGGCGTAGGCGTCAAACTCTTTCTTGGTCTGGCGCGCCAGGTTGCCCCGGTCCACCAAAAACAATACCCGCCGCGCGCCGCCGAACTTGATGAGGCGGTAGATGAAGCCGATGCTGGTAAACGTCTTGCCGCTGCCGGTGGCCATCTGGATCAGGGCCTTCGGCTTGTTGGCGGCAAGGCTTTTCTCCAGGTTGGTAATGGCGCTGATTTGCGCGGGCCACAAGGCATAGTGCGCACCGCCGCTGCCCCACTCAGTGACGAGCGGGGGCAGGTACTGCATGCGGGCCAGAAAGGTGGCGTTGGAGGTGCCTGCGGCTTCTTGCACTGTGTGGGAGGAGTCCACCGGTGCCGGCAAATAGATCAACCACTGCGCCAGCAGCTCGGGGCGGAAGAAGGCGAATACGCCACGAGCGCGCGGCTCGGGGTCCAGCCCGTTGGTGAAGTGGGTCTCGATGCCGGTGGATTCCCACACAAAGGGCAGTGGGCGGCGCCAGGCGGGCAATGATGCTGGCAGGCCCTGGGCATAGCGGCCGCTTTGCAGTTCGACGCCGGTGAGCGTGGCGCCCTGCTTCTTGGCCTCGATGACGCCGCAGGCCCGGCCATTTACGTAAAGCAAATAGTCGGCAAAACCAAAGCCGGGGTTGAGGGGGAATTCGCGGATGGCCACGCCCTTTGCATCACCGCTCCCGGCGTGGATGTTGGCATCCGAGATATTGCAGACGTGCCAACCGGCTGCAGCAAGCAGTGCGTCGATGCTGACTCTGGCTTTTTGCTCTGGCGTCATGGCTTCTCCCTATGGGGCATTCTAGTGAATGGCCATAGGGGGCCGGCAAAGCTGGAAAGCACCGTGGGGTATGCAACCCCCTCACTCCACCGTCACACTCTTCGCCAAGTTCCTCGGCTTGTCCACATCCGTCCCCCGTGCACACGCCGTGTGGTACGCCAGCAATTGCAGCGGCACCACATGCAGCATGGGTGAGAGTTCGCCGTAGTGCTCGGGCATCCGGATGACATGCAGGCCTTCACCGCTTTCAATGCGGGTGTCCATATCGGCCAGCACATAGAGCACGCCGCCGCGCGCGCGCACCTCGTGCATATTGCTTTTCAGTTTTTCCAGCAGGGCGTCGTTGGGGGCTACGGTGACCACCGGCATGGCGCTGGTGACCAGGGCCAGGGGGCCGTGTTTGAGTTCACCGGCGGGGTAGGCCTCGGCGTGGATGTAGCTGATCTCCTTGAGCTTCAAGGCGCCTTCGAGGGCGATCGGGTAGTGCAGGCCGCGGCCGAGGAAGAGGGCGTTTTCGCACTTCGCAAAGTCTTCGGCCCAGGCTATGACCAGGGGTTCGAGCGCCAGCACGGCCTGCAGGGCGGAGGGCAGGTGGCGCATGGCCTTCATGTGCCGGGCTTCTTCGTTGTCGCTCAGCCGGCCCTTGGCCTGGGCCAGGCACAGGGTCAGCAAAAACAGGCCGGCCAGTTGGGCGGTGAAGGCCTTGGTGCTGGCCACGCCAATCTCGACACCGGCGCGCGTCACATAGGCCAAGCTGCATTCGCGCACCATGGCGCAGGTGGCCACGTTGCAGATGGTCAGCGTGTGCGCCATGCCCAGGCTTTGGGCGTGGCGCAGGGCGGCCAGGGTGTCGGCGGTCTCGCCGCTTTGGGTGATGGTGACCACCAGGGTGTTGGGGTTGGGCACCGAGTCGCGGTAGCGGTACTCGCTGGCCACTTCCACTTGTGTCGGAATTTTGGCGATGCTCTCTAGCCAGTACTTGGCGGTGCAGCCACTGTAGTAGCTGGTGCCGCAAGCCAGGATCAGCACCGAGTCGATCTGCCCAAACACGCGCGCCGCATTGGCGCCAGGCTTGTGGTTCATCTGCTGGTCAAACAGCTCGGGCGTGATGCCCTCCACGCCTTCCAGGGTGTCGGCAATGGCGCGCGGCTGCTCGAAGATTTCCTTTTGCATGTAATGGCGGTAGGGGCCGAGTTCGGCCGCGCCGCTGTGCGCCAGCACGGTTTTTACCGGGCGCTGCTCCGGGCTCATGGCCTTGCGCGCCTTGTCAAACAGCCAGTACTTGCCCAGCTGCATGTCGATCAAATCGCCTTCTTCCAGGTAGACGATCTGGTCGGTCACACCGGCCAGGGCCATGGCGTCGCTGGCGAGGAACATTTCCTGGCCGTCTTTGCCCACGCCCAGAATCAGAGGGGAGCCGGCGCGCGCGCCCACCAGGCGCTGCGGCTCGTCCTTGCAGAACACGGCAATGGCATAGGCGCCGTGCAGCTGGGTGAGGGCGCTTTTGACGGCCTCGAACAGGTCACCGTCGTACAGGCTGTCGATCAGGTGGGCAATGACCTCGGTGTCGGTCTGGCTGTCAAACACGTAGCCACGGGCCTGCAGGGAAGCACGCAACTCGTCGTGGTTTTCGATGATGCCGTTGTGCACCAGGGCCACGCGGCCCGGCTTGGCCGGGACGCTTTCGCCATTCGGGCCGGGCTTTGTTGAGGCATCGGCACCCGGGCCGTGGCTGAAATGCGGGTGCGCGTTGTGTACCAGCGGTGCGCCGTGGGTGGCCCAGCGGGTGTGGGCAATGCCCAGCGTGCCTTCCAGGTGGGTGCTGGCCACCTGCTCGATCAGCTCGGCCACGCGGGCGGTGCTGCGGGCGCGCTTCAGGCCGGGCGCGCCGTCTTGCGCATACACGGCCACGCCGCAGGAGTCATAGCCCCGGTACTCCAGGCGCTCCAGGCCCTGAACCAGTACGGGAACAATATTGCGGGTCGAAACCGCGCCGACGATGCCACACATACGCACACTCCAATGGGGTTAATGCTGCGATCGTATGGCTCTCACTTAAAAATTAGTGGTTGATTTATGATTAAAAATGAATAAAAATTTCATTGAAGTGAAAAGTTGGAATAAAGCATCAATTTGTGAATTTAAATGAAAGAAATTGAACTTGACGCTATGGACTTGGCCCTGCTGGGGCAGCTGCAGCGCGACGCTTCGCTCAGCAACCAGGATTTGGCGCTGGCCGTGCACACCTCCGCGCCCACCTGCCTGCGCCGCCTCAAGCGCTTGCGGGACGTTGGCCTGATCGAGCGGCAGGTTGCGATCCTCAACCCTGACGCGCTGGCACAGGCGCTGGGCCACGGCCTCTGCGCAATTGTCGAAATCACCCTGGACCGCCAAGGCGCCGAAGAGCTGGGGCGCTTTGAGGCCCGCGTGGTGGCAGACGCCGCTGTGCAGCAGTGCTACCGCGTCTCGCCCGGGCCTGACCTTGTGCTGGTGGTGCACACCGCCCACATGCCCGCCTACCTGGCACTGGTGCAGCGGCTGTTTACCAGCGACGCCAATGTGCGCAACGTCAAAGCGTTCTTCAGCGTCAAGCGCAGCAAATTTGGCGCGGAATTGCCGCTGCAAGCGGTTTAAAGTGCACCGCATGACACAAGGCACACGCGACACAAAGGGCAGCCCATGAATCAACTCGCCGCCCTGCTGGTCGAGGCCCTGGGAACCAACCTGGTCGACGAGATCGAGCTGGATGAGCGCGTCCAGCACGTGCGCGCCACGGCCACCATCTGCATCGTCTGCAGCGTGGCGTTTTCCGCCTTCAATATTGCCGCGCCGACCACCCGCATGCTGGGCTTTGCCGAGCTGCTCAGCATGCTGCTTTTCTTTGTGCCGGCGGCCCTGTTCATCAACCGGCCGCAGCACATTGATGGCGCCGAGTTGTTGCTGCTCCTGGGTGCGTTGTACATCTCCTCGGCGTTGATCATCTTTGGCGGCATTGAAGGCACCGGCC
>CANCCF010000147.1 GCA_947374485.1 Comamonadaceae bacterium
CACGCCAAAGGCCAGGGACAGCAGGATGAAGCTGCCAGCGAAGAGGTGGATATAGCGGTCTACGGTCATGGAAATCTCCTGGGTGAAATAGGTAGTTGGTGGGGGCCTGTGTTGCTGGGCTGTGTGGCTTGCTTATGCGGGGATGGCCGTTGTGCCCGCGCGCGCTTCCATGCGGCGCCTGAACAGCGCGTAATACAGGACGGGTATCACCACCAGCGTGAGCATGGTGGACACCAGAATGCCAAAGATGAGCGAGATGGCCAGGCCATTGAAGATCGGGTCATCCAAAATGAAGAAGGCGCCAATCATCGCCGCCAGACCGGTGAGCACAATGGGCTGGGCACGCACCACGGCAGACTGCAGCACAGCGGTCCTGAAGTCCACACCCTGTGTAACCTGCAGTTCGATGAAGTCCACCAGCAGGATGGAGTTGCGCACGATGATGCCGGCCAGCGCAATCATGCCGATCATGCTGGTGGCGGTGAACTGTGAGCCCAACAAGGCGTGGCCTGGCATCACGCCAATAAGGGTCAAGGGAATGGGGGCCATGATCACCAGTGGCGTCAAATAGCTCTTGAACTGGGCCACCACCAGCAGGTAGATCAGGATCAGGCCCACACCATAAGCCGCACCCATGTCGCGGAAGGTGTCGTAGGTGATTTGGGACTCGCCATCCCATTTCAGGGCGTACTGGCGGTAGGTGTCCGCGGGCTGGTGGATCCAGTACTCACCCATCTCGGTCGTCACCTGCTTATCCAGGCGCGAGCGAATGGCGAACAGACCATACAAGGGCGAATCGAGTTTGCCCGCCATGTCCCCGAACACATAACTCACGCCCTTGAGGTCCTTGGTGTAGAGCGGCTTGTCGATCACACCCATTTCTACTTGCACCAGCTCCGAGAGCGGAACCAACTGGCCATTGGCCGCACGCATAGGCAGAGCCAGGATCGCGTCCAGCCCCACCTGGCTTTGCAGTGGCAACTGGATGCGCACCGGCACCGGGTATTTGGACTGGCCATCGTGCAGGTAGGCGGCGTCAGCGCCCGAGAGTGCCGACGCCACGGTCTGCGCCACGGCGGCTACCGGAATGCCCAGGCTGTCGGCGCGCTGGCGACGCACGCGCAGGAAGGCGCGTGCGGCATCCTCGCGCAGGCTGGTATCAATGGCCACAATGTCTGGCGTTGCGGCAAAGGACTGCGCCACCTGCAGCGCCAGTTTCTGGCGGCCGGCTTCGTCGGGCCCATAGATTTCGGCCACCAGGGGCGACATCACGGGAGGGCCGGGCGGTACTTCCACCACCTTGATGCGTGCATGGTGGGACAAGCCTATCTTCTCCAGGGCCGGGCGCAGGCGCTGCGCAATCACATGGCTCTTGTCGCTGCGGTGGTGTTTGTCTACCAGATTCACCTGCAGGTCGCCCTGCTCGGCATCGGCGCGCAGATAGTACTGGCGCACCAGGCCATTGAAGGTGATGGGCGAAGCGGTACCGGCATAGGCCTGCAGGTTGGTGACCTCGGCTTGAAGCGCCAGAAAGGCGCCCAGTTCCTGCAGCGTGGCGGCAGTCTCTTCCAGCGGGGTGCCCGCTGGCATGTCCACCACCACCTGGAACTCGCTCTTGTTGTCAAAAGGCAGCATCTTGAGCACCACCAGTTGCACCACGGCCAGTCCCACGGACAGCATCAGCGCAGCCAGAATGCCCGCCAGCAAGAGCCAGCGCTTGCGCGCACTGTTCAGAAAAGGCGACAGGATGGTGTCAAAGAGTCGCTGCACTTTGGAGGCCTTGGCCCCGCCCTGCGCATGCGCCCTGTCAGGGGTTTTATCGTGCACCGCATGGCCGCCCTGCTCACGCATGAATTTCAGTGCCAGCCAGGGCGTCACGGTAAAGGCAATGGCCAATGAGATGGCCATGCCCAGGCTGGAGTTGATCGGGATCGGGCTCATGTAGGGACCCATCAGGCCCGACACAAAGGCCATGGGCAGCAAGGCCGCAATCACCGTGAGGGTGGCCAGAATCGTGGGCCCACCCACCTCATCCACCGCACGGGGAATGATGTCCAACAGCCGCGCATCCGGCTCCAGCTGCTGGTGGCGGTGGATGTTCTCCACCACCACGATGGCGTCGTCCACCAGAATGCCGATGGAGAAGATCAGCGCAAACAGCGACACGCGGTTGAGCGTGAAGCCCCAGGCCCAGGAGGCAAACAGCGTGGCGGTGAGGGTCAGAATCACGGCGGCCCCGACGATGATGGCTTCGCGCCGACCGAGCGCAAAGCCGACCAGCAGAATCACGGAACCCGTGGCAAAGGCCAGCTTCTGGATCAGCTTGTTGGCTTTTTCGGCCGCCGTCAGGCCGTAGTCGCGGGTGGCGGTGACTTGCACATTGGCGGGGATCACTGTATTGCGCAGGGCGTCAATCTTGGCACGCACCGCAGTCGACACATCCACGGCGTTTTCACCGGGCTTTTTGCTGACCTGGAGGGTCACTGCAGGGTAGGTCTGGCCGGTCTGCGCCGCAGGTTCGCGATCGTCTTTCTGGCCAACTTCCTGTTCTGCGGCCGCTCCGGGTGTGAACCACACATAGCTCGTGGTCTGCTGCGCGCCTGCGCTCACCACGGCCACATCGCGCAGGAACACGGGTTTGCCATTGCTCACACCCACCACCATGTCGGCCACATCATCGGCATTGCGCAGGAACTCACCCGCCTCCACGCTCAGCATCTGCGCAGGGGTGCTGGGACTGGCCACCGCGCCGGCAGGCATGCCGTAGTTGGCCGCGCCCACCATTTTCTGCAAAGTCAGTATGTCAATACCGCGCGCACGCATGCGGGCCGGGTCGACCTGAATCTGCACGGAACGCCCCGGGCCACCCAGGGTCTTGACTTCGCGCACACCGGCTACCGCCTTGACCTCGGTCTCCAGGGCGTGGGCCACGGTTTCCAGGTCCATTGCAGACGTTGTGTCCTTGGCCCATAGCGTCACCGCCACCACCGGCACGTCATCGATGCCCTTGGGCTTCACGATGGGCGTCAGCGTGCCCAGGCCTTGCGGCAGCCAGTCCTGGTTGGCATTCAAGACATCAAACAGCCGGACCAGGGCCTCGGAGTGCGCCACGCCCACCTTGAACTGCACGGTGAGAACGGCCATGCCGGGGCGCGCCACGGAGTAGGTGTGCTCAATGCCGGCCATCTGCCCCAGCACCTGCTCAGCCGGTTTGGCCACCATGTTCTGCACGTCGGTGCTGCTGGCCCCTGGAAAGGGAATCAGCACATTGGCCATGGTCACATTGATTTGCGGCTCTTCTTCACGCGGCGTTACCAGCACGGCAAAGAGTCCCAGCAACAAGGCCACCAGCGCCAGCAAGGGGGTGAGCGCATTGCTTTGAAAGGCAGCCGCTATGCGGCCTGAGATGCCCAGAGCTTGGGGGTTTGTCATGCGTTGCTCACTTGGCTGCCGGAACGGCATTGGGCTGGGATGCGCGCACGGTGTCGGTGGCAACCCACTCCCCGGCGCGCAGACCCGAGAGGACTTCCAGGCCCTGGCTACCCAGGTCAGCGCCCAGGCGCACCGAACGCAAGGCGAAATGCTGGTTCGCGGCCACGTACACGGCAGTCAACTCGCCTCGCCGCACCACGGCCGATGCAGGAACCAGCAAGCGGGCAACGGCGGCATTGGCCTCCAACGCAAAGCTGACGCGCACCTGTTGTCCGGGCAGCAGTGCTGCAGCCTCCTTGGCCGGCAAGTCCATGCGCCACTCGGTGGTCTGGGACACCGGATCGCTAGCCGGCACTTCCAGGCGATTCAGGGGGGTGATGCTTTGGTTAGCCCCAGAAGCCCCACTGCCAACCATGACGGAGGTCTGCTTGGCCTGGCGCACCGCCTGGCTGCGCGATGCCGGAACCTGCACCACCGCGCGCAGGGGCTGGGGCGCATACACCACCAACAAAGGCGTTCCGGGAACCGCCAGATCACCCGCCTGGGCGAAGGTTTGCAAGACCCAGCCATCCATGGGCGCAGTCACACGGGTAAAGCCTTGTGCTATTACCGTCTGGCGCGCGCCGGCTTCGGCCTGCGCGCGCTGTGCCTGGGCCGATTGGTATTGGGTGTTGGCGCTGTCAAAGGCGGCCCTGCTGACAAAGCCCTGCGTCTGCAAGTCGCGGGTGCGCTCCATCTGCGACCTGGCATTGCGCAGCTCGGCGTCGGCCTGCGTGATCTGCGCCTGCGCGCGCTGAACGCCTGCCTGGGCCTCGCGGTCATCAATGCTGGCCAGCACCTGCCCGGCGCGCACCTTGTCACCGGCCTTGGCATTGAAGCTGGCAATGCGGCCCGATGCCTGGGCCGCCACCGTGCTTTGCCGGGTGGCCTGGATCACGCCGTCGAGAACGTAGCTGCCAATGCTTGCCGTGCTTTGCACCGCCACGGTGGGCACGCCCTCGGCAAACGCCAGCGCTGGCATGGCACCGAGCATGGTGCACAGCAAGGCCCATGCCGGCACTCTGGAGGAACGGATTATTTGTTTCATTTGCAAGCGCATCAAGTCCACCTGTTTTTGGGTTTCGCTAGTGTATTACATACTGGTATGGGTATGCAATAAAGGATAAAATGCAATTTTTAAAAATACGGGTATGGGTATCAGAGCTGCGTCGGGCAACAGATCAACGCCAGGACACTGCCAGTTCAGCTCAGCCAAGCCCGGTCCTCCACTGCAGACAGCGTCACCAAAGGAAACACACCATGAGCACTTTTGACCATTCCGGTCTGATCACGAACATCAACCAGAACCTCGCGCCCCTGCGCAAATCCCAGCCGGACGCCATGCAAGCGTTCGGGCAGTTGGCGCGCAGCGCCATGGCCGAGGGCGCGGTCAGCACCAAGCACAAGGAGTTGATGGCCCTGGCCATTGGCATCACGCAGCACTGCTCTGGCTGCATTGGCTTTCATGTGAAGGCGCTGATCAAACTCGGCTGCACGCGCCAGGAGCTCGAAGAGATGCTCACCGTCTGCGTCTACATGGGGGGTGGCCCCGCCCTCATGTATACGGCGGAGGCACTCAGCGCCTTTGAGCTCATGTCTTGCGACACTGCCAGCGCATAAGCCGAGGCTGCCCCATGTCACTCACAGAACTACTGCAGCAGTTTGGGCCTGTCCTGGCGTTTGCCGCCTGGATGGCCTACAAATGGTGGAACTCGCACCGGGTCGTTGCCCTGCTGCCCGAACTCAAGAAACAGGGTGCCCTGCTCGTCGATGTCCGGTCCAGCGCAGAATTTGCAAGTGGCAACGCCCCCGGGACGATCAACATTCCGCTGAGCGAGCTGGGCAACCGGCTGGGTGAAATACCCAAGTCAGTGCCCGTTGTGCTTTGCTGTGCCAGCGGAACCCGCAGCGGCATGGCCCGGATGCTGCTCAAGAAAAACGGCTACCAGAATGTGCACAACATCGGCACCTGGCGCAAATTTCCGAAGCCTTGAAAAGGTAGCCGATGGGACCGGCAGACACATGCCAGCCCCATCGCCTGGTCATTCGAATGCGGGCGCTTCAGGCTTGGCCACCGGCTTGCCCGCGGCCACCCACGCGTCAAAACCTCCGGCGATGTTTTGCACATTCAGATAGCCCATGTCCAGCAAGGCCGCACCAGCCAGTGCCGCACGGCCACTGGTCTTGCAATACAGAACAATATGGGTATCACGCGCTTGCAGCGCGGGCATGGCCTGGAAGCGGAACTCCAGCATGCCACGCGATATATGTACCGCACCGGGCAGGTGGCCTGCAGCGAATTCATCCGCTTCGCGCACATCGACCAGCACGTCGGCCGCCTGGATGGCTGGGTCAGCGTTGGCTACGGAAACTTCCGGGACGCGGGCCTTGGCGGCGGCGACCAGATCGTGGGCTGTTTTCAATTGAATCTCCTGAATAAAAAGGAATGCTGCTGGCTGGCAGCGGTCGGCTACAACTCGATGGCCTCGGTGATGGCCACTATGCCGGCCCTGGCGCAGGTCTCGTCCGCCTCGCCACCGGGTGCGCCAGACACCCCAATGGCCCCCAGCATGCTGCCGGCGCCTTCGATGGGCAAGCCGCCGGCCACACCGGCAAAGCGCGCCAGGCTGCGCATGCCGCTTTGTGGCCTGCCCGCCTGGGTTTCCAGGGCCAGGGCACTGGTGGCCATGCGAAAGCTGGCTGCGGTCCAGGCCTTGTTGGCGGCCAGTTCCAGGGTATGGGCGCCGGCAAAACGGTCGCGCAGCAGCACCTGCGTCATGCCAGAACGGTCCACTACGGCCACGGCCACCTGAAATCCCTGTCTCCTGCAGGCCTCCAGCGCGGCGCGGGCTGCCGCAAGCGCAGTCTCGGGTGTGAGCGTTCTGGTGGAGAACACGGCGTCTTGGGCCAGGCTTGTGCCCGCCAACACCAGAAGACACCCAGCCAGGAACGTGGTGGGCCGCATAAGGACTTTCCTGTAGCGATTGGTGATGCTGCGCAAGGCGGCGGCTCTCAGGGGTCTCATCGGTTCAGCAGCAGCTCGGGCTTGCGAATGAAATAGATACGTGCCGTCTTGTCTGCAGCCTCGATGATGCCTTCATGCACGAGCTTGCTGATTTCGCGGCTCACGGTTTCCAGCTTGAGGTTGAGCATGGCGCCCATGTCTTCGCGCGAGAACAGGGTGCAGGTCAGACCGTCCAAGGGATTGCGCATCTTCTGCACCAGGGCGGCCACGCGCTGGCCGGCACTGCCGAAATTCAGGTCGGCCAGCCAGTCGTCGGCATCCTTGAGCGCCTGCTGCCATTTCTGCATCAGCGTGAGGTGCATGCGCTGGCTGCTGCCGCCCAGGCGGTGCATCACATCCAGCGGGATGCGGCAGACCGACACCTCGGTCAGCGCCACCGCCTCGCTGTTGTAATGCTGGGTGGCCAGTGCCTCCAGGCCCACCACATCACCCGGGCGCAGCACCCGCACAATGCGCCGGCGCCCGTCCGCGGTGATGCGCACCAGTTTGACCATGCCGGTGCGCAGGGTGAAGATGCCCAAAGCGGTGTCCCCTTCGCCGTACAAGCGGGCACCGGCCTTGAATTCCATATCGTCAATGGGTGCGTGAATCAGGCCGAAGTCCTGCTCCGTCAATTCGGCGAAAAGCACCGTCTCGCGTATCGCGCAATCGCGGCAGTTGGAGGTTCCCCGCCATGCGGACTCGGTTTTGATGGGGATCATTGGCGCGTGGCAGTCGGTCTTTTATTGCCGTGCCACAGACTGCACGGCACGCTTTTCCAGCGTCCACTCGTGCATGGAGCCGTCATACAGCCTGGTTTGCCTGTTGCCCAGCACTTCGGAGAGGACAAACCAGGCGCTGGAGGCCAGATGGCCGGTATTGCAATAGGTGATGGTGGAGGCCTGTGGGTCTACCCCACTGGCTTTGAAGATGTCACGGTACGTCACTGCCGGCAGCATGCGGGCGGCGTCGCCCCCATTGGTCACCAACAATTCGTTTGAAACACTGTGGGCACCGGGGATATGGCCATAGGCGTACACCACGTCGCGCTTGCCCAGTCCCAGGTACTGCGATGTAGTGCGCGCATCCACCAGCTGTGCCGACTTGGCGGCGATGGCCTTCTCCACATCCTCCGAGGTGGCCAGCAAGTCCATGCGCTCGGGCTTGCCGGTCCAGTTACCTTCCACGGCCTTGCTGGCAACGCCTACGACCTCCCGCCCTTCACCGATCCACCCACTCGTGCCTCCATTGACCAGGGTGATGTTGTCTTCGCCAAAAACCTTGAACTGCCAGTACAGGCGGGTGGCGTCATTGAAGTCAGTGGCATCCTGGCCGGCCGCGACGATGACTATCGGCTTGCCGCTTTGCACACCCCAGCTGCGCGCCATTTTTTCAAATTCCGCCCGCTCGGGCAGCATGAATTTCACCTTGAGGCCGCCCAGGGTGCGCTCCACGCGAATCATTTTGGGGTCCACAGAAACAGCGTCGGCGATGTGGCCACCCAGTTCCACCAGTACCTTCTTGCCCGTCTTCTTGTCGGTTTCAAACTGTGGCGTGGCCGTGAAGGATTTGGTGTCGGGCCGGATATCCAGCACGGTCACTTCCGCCTGGTTCCTGCTCAGCCATTCGCCATCCACTACCGGGCCCGGCACCTGCAGTGCGGCTGCCCACTGCGACAGCGCCATCAGGGCGCCCGTTGCCATCCACTTCGTTGCTACTTTCATGCTGATCTCCTTGGGTTGTCAAAGGCACAGACCTGGCCACGCAAGGCCACGGCGTCATCTGGCCAGCTGATGGGGAAGAAACTCCAGACGGCAATGCTGCGCTCCTGCAGTGCCCGCCGGGTACTGACTTGCTGCTGCTGGCAGTAACGCCCAAGCGCTGCATCGCGGGCCAGCAGCATGGCGCGCAGTGGCCGGGCATAGGCACGCACCAGGTCAGAGAGCCACAACGCTACACCGGCCAGGGGGCCCCGCACTTCCAGCCTGAGCGACTCCAGGCCATGGCCCATGGACGCTGCGCCTTTCCAGCGTTCACCCGTGACCCACTGGTTGCAGGCAAACCAGGTCAGCGGGATGCCACGTGCATCCAGCGACAAGCCTGCCACATGGGAGAGCTGGCCTTGCATGACACGCCTGAAGAGGTGGATATGACCGTGCTCCTGCGGATGCGGTGCACCGCTCTCATGGCTGGCGTGATGGGCATGGTAGTAGAACTGCCAGGCGCCGCTGCGGTCTGTTGCGTCATTTTTGGGATAGTGCTGCCAAGCCTGGAACGGTGCACTTCGCCCTATGAAAGGAAAAAGTATGCTGCGCGACTTGCGTGCGAGCACGAGCTGCCTGCGCAGTGCAGATTGCATGGCCAACGGCGCAGCGTCCGTCACTATTTGGACTTGCCCGCGCAGGGGTTGTCATTGTTGCGCTTGCACTTGGCGCCGGCGCAGGGGTTGTCGGATTCGCTCCGGGCACATTTGCGTTTGCCCCCGCAGGGGTTGCCCGCGCACGGTGCGGAAGCCTGCCTGCCTGGCATTTCCGCAGCGCTGGCAGCCGGGGCGACCGGCAGGCCGAGCAAGGCAAGGGCCAGGGCGGCGGCCAGGGAAGCAGTGTTTTTGCGTGCAGATTTCATGAAGTACTTTTAGTGGAAGGGGGGCACAGTGATGATCTCGTCAACGGGGGCATTGGCACGGCGTTCAAACCAGGCGCCCAGATAGAACACGCCCACCGCAGCCCCCACCAAAACAGCCAGCACCAGCCATTCGGGCAGACCCAGCAGCTCGGGCAGCCGGTCTCCCGTAGTCAACTCGCCAGCGGTGGTGAGCGGCTCCAGCCATGTGAAGAGGCCGGCAAAGGCAAAGGTGCCCACCAGCAGCCCCGCAAAGAAGACGATGGCATCCACCCGGCCCGTGGTGATACCCACCATGGCCGTACCCGGACAGTAGCCTCCCACGGCAAAACCGACGCCTATGGCAGCGCCACCGGCCGCAATCGCCCAGAGGTAAGGGGCGGGGACGTAGATGCCGCCAGCATCCACCAGGCCCATCCGTTCCAGCGCATACAGGCCCACGGCAGCAAACACGATGGCGGTGAACATGACCTTGAAGACCGACCAGTCCGTCAGGCGGAACTGCGCCGTCAGCTTGCAGCCGCTGCCGAAGCCGGCACGCTCCAGCACAAAGCCAAAGCCGAACCCCAGCAGCACGCCGGACACCGGTGCGCTCAAGGCCAGCGCGCTGCTCATCGCACGCCCCCACCGGTCAGACGCGAGGCAATCAGGCCCGCAGCAAAAAACGCGGCCAAAAAGACAAAGCCGGCCACCCCTAGCACAGCCGAGCCCGAGAGCCCTACCCCGCTGGTGCAACCGGCAGCGATGCGGGCGCCAAAGCCGGCCAGCACACCACCGATAAGGGCCTTGAACAAGCGCAGGGCGCTGCCAGCGGACGCGGCGCCTTCAATGCGCCAGCGCATGCGACCCGCCAGCCAGGCCGACAGCAGGCCGCCCGCGAAGACACCCAGGACCTGCCAGCTGATCCAGGAAGATAGAACCGGCCCGCCTTCCAGGAAAGGGCCCAGGTAGTCATTCTGCAAGGTCCAGGCGGGCGACACGTGCTCCCCCAGCCAGGCACTCAGGCGCGTGGTGAAGCCGGTGGCGCCCAGCCCATGGCCTGTCAGCACAAAGGTCAGGAGCAGCACCGTGCCCAGGGCAAA
>CANCCF010000148.1 GCA_947374485.1 Comamonadaceae bacterium
CGAAATGGCAAAGCCCGTATCCAACCCAGAGTACACCAGCCCATAGACACGCCCGGTGGCACCCTTGGGTGTGGCCTTTTTGATCATCATGTCGCGCGAAGGGCCGCCAATGCCAATGGCAAAGCCGCTGCTGGCCAACAGCACCATGGTGGCCGTAGCGCCTAGCCAGCCGGTGCCGCACAGGGCCAGCAACAAGGCACCGGCCCCCATGCACAGGGCCACCACACGGTCACTGTTGGGTGTACGCGCCGCCACAAAGCCGCCGATGAACATGCCCAAAGCGCCGGCCAGCATGTAGCCGGTGATGGTGAGCGTGGCGGCTTCAAAACTCACGCCGTGCATGGCCTTGAGGATGGAGACCGAAAAGCTCTGGATCACCGCCATGGTCATGGTGGAGAGCAAAAAGAAGGCAAAGCACCACCACACCACCGGCAGCTTCATGAAGGCCAACGCATGCGGCGCGCCGGCGCTGGTGTCGCGCGTGTGGTGGGCGGCCTGGGTGGCGAGCTTGTCGCGCTTGAGTACCAGCAGCAGCAAGATCAATGCGTACATGACTGCCGCGCCCAGATAGGCATTGCGCCAGCCAAAGGCCGCACCGGCGGTGGCCAGGTACACCGGGGCTGCGGCCCAGCCCAGGTTGCCGGTGAGCCCATGGGCGCTGAAAGCGTAACCCAGGCGCGGTGCCGAGACGCGTTGGTTGAGGATGGTGAAGTCCACCGGGTGAAAGGTCGCATTGCCCAGCCCGGCCATGGCCGCCACCAGCACCAGGCCGGTGTAGCCGGTCACCATGGAGGCGGCCACACAGGTGAGCACAAAAATGACCATGGCCGTGAACAGCAAGGGGCGCGCGCCCAAGCGGTCGACCACAAAACCGGCGCAGGCCTGGCCCACGCCCGAGACCACAAAAAACACCGTCATCAACAGGCCCAGCTCGGAGTAGCTGAAGCCAAACTCCTTGATGAACACCGGAAACAGCAGCGGCAACAGCAAGTGGCTGAAGTGCGAGCTGGCATGCGCCAGGCCCACCAGGCCGATGATGGCGGCGTCCTGTTGCAGGGGAACCGCCTGGGCGGGGAAGGTGGTGCTTGCGGTGGCTGTACTCATGCCACGATTTTAGTCGCCCGCCCCTTTGCCCGGCCTGCGCGCTATCGCGTGCGGGACTCAGCTGAAGCTGAACTCTCCCGGCGCCAAAATGGGGTCCACTCCGACACGGATGGTCGACTTGGGGATGAACTTGCCCTCCAGCAGCAAGCGCGACAACGGGTTCTCGATGCGCTGCTGGATCGCACGCTTCAGGGGCCGCGCGCCATACAGCGGATCAAATCCCACCTTGGCCAGCTCGGCCACGGCGGCTTCCGACACGTCCAACGTCAGGTCCATCTTCGACAGACGCGCCATCAGCACCTGCAGCTGGATTTTGGCAATGGAGGCAATGTTCTGCGCATCGAGCGCATGGAAGACCACGGTCTCGTCGATGCGGTTGAGGAACTCGGGGCGGAAATGGTTCTTCAGTTCGCCGGTCACGGCTTCCTTGATGTCATCGGCGTCCTGGCCCACCATGCTCTGGATCAGGTGCGAGCCGATGTTGCTGGTCATCACAATCACCGTGTTCTTGAAGTCCACGGTGCGGCCTTGGCCATCGGTTAGGCGGCCATCGTCGAGCACCTGCAAAAGCACGTTGAACACATCCGGGTGGGCCTTTTCCACCTCGTCGAGCAGCACCACGCAATAGGGCTTGCGCCGCACTGCTTCGGTCAGGTAGCCGCCCTCCTCGTAGCCCACATAGCCAGGGGGCGCGCCAATCAGGCGGGCCACGGAGTGCTTTTCCATGAACTCGCTCATGTCGATGCGAATCAAATGGTCTTCGCTGTCGAACAGGAAGCCCGCCAAGGCCTTGCACAGCTCGGTCTTGCCCACACCCGTCGGGCCCAGGAACAGAAACGAGCCGGTGGGCCGGTTGGGGTCGGAGAGGCCCGAGCGCGAGCGGCGGATGGCATTGGACACTGCGGCAATGGCTTCGTCCTGCCCCACCACGCGGTCGTGCAGCTTGACCTCCATCTGCAGCAGTTTGTCTTTCTCGCCCTGCATCATCTTGGCCACCGGAATACCGGTGGCGCGGCTCACCACCTCGGCAATTTCCTCCGCTCCCACCATGGTGCGCAGCAGCTGCGCGCGGCCACCGTCCTTGGCCGACTGGGCCTTGCCTGCCTCGGCAGCCTGCGCGTCTTTCAGGCGCTTTTCCAGTTCGGGCAGCTTGCCGTATTGCAGCTCACCGGCCTTGTTGAAGTCGCCCTTGTCGGTCAGCTCCTTGATCTGGAAGCGCAGCTTCTCCACCTCCTGCATGATGGTTTTGGAACCTTGGGCCTGCGCCTTCTCGGCCTTCCACAGCTCGTCCAGATCGGCAATTTCCTTTTGCAAGGCGGTGATCTCTTCGTTGATCAAGTCGAGCCGCTTTTGCGAAGCCTCGTCTTTCTCGCGCTTGACCGCTTCGCGCTCGATCTGCAGCTGGATCAGGCGCCGGTCCTTCTTGTCCATCACCTCGGGCTTGGAGTCCAGCTCGATCTTGATCTTGGAGGCAGCCTCGTCAATCAGGTCGATGGCCTTGTCAGGTAAAAAGCGGTCGGTGATGTAGCGGTTGGACAGCTCGGCAGCGGCCACGATGGCCGGGTCGGTGATCTGCACGCCGTGGTGCACCTCGTAGCGTTCTTTCAGGCCGCGCAGAATGGCGATGGTGGCTTCCACCGTGGGCTCGCCCACCAGAATCTTCTGGAAGCGGCGCTCCAGCGCGGCGTCTTTCTCGATGTACTTGCGGTATTCGTCCAGCGTGGTGGCGCCCACGCAGTGCAGCTCGCCCCGGGCCAGCGCGGGCTTGAGCATATTGCCCGCGTCCATGGCGCCCTCGGCTTTGCCCGCACCCACCATGGTGTGCAACTCGTCAATGAAGACGATGGTCTGGCCCTCGTCTTTGGCCAGGTCCTTGAGCACGTTTTTCAGGCGCTCTTCAAACTCGCCGCGGAACTTGGCACCGGCCAACAGCGAGGCCATGTCCAGCGACAGCACGCGTTTGCCCTTGAGCGAATCGGGCACCTCACCGGCCACGATGCGCTGGGCCAGGCCTTCGACAATGGCGGTCTTGCCGACACCGGGCTCGCCAATCAGCACGGGGTTGTTCTTGGTACGGCGTTGCAGCACCTGGATGGCGCGGCGGATCTCGTCGTCGCGGCCAATCACCGGGTCGAGCTTGCCCAGGCGCGCGCGCTCGGTCAGGTCCACGCAGTATTTCTTCAACGACTCGCGCTGCTCTTCGGCGTCCGGGTTGTCCACGCTCTGGCCACCGCGCACGGCGTCCACAGCCGTCTCCAGGCTCTTGCGGTTCAGGCCGTTGGCGCGCGCCATGTTGCCGATGTCGGCCTTGCTGTCGGCCAGGGCCAGCAGGAACAAGTCGCTGGAGACAAACTGGTCACCGCGCTTGATGGATTCCTTCTCGGCGGCCTGCAAGAGCGACACCATGTCGCGCCCCACCTGCACCTGCTCGTGGCCCTGCACCTGGGGCAGCTTTTTGATCGCGCCTTCAGCCGCTGCCAGCAGGCCGGCCACATTCACGCCTGCGCGCTGCAGCAAGGCCTTGGGACCGTCTTCCTGGCGCAGCATCGCTGCCAGCACGTGGGCCGGTTCGATGTAGGCGTTGTCGTTGCCCAGCGCGAGTGACTGGGCGTCACTCAGGGCTTCCTGGAATTTGGTGGTGAGTTTGTCGGTTCGCATGAAACATCCTTTGACGCTGAGGTCGGTTGCTTCCTAGCTTGAGGGCAAGGGCGGATGTTTTCAAGTGCGGTGGACCGCATAGGCAGCTTGCAAGACTGATATACGTCAAAGATGGAGTGGGGGCTGGGTCATATCCGGGACTAGTCACTTCTGGACTCAGGCCGCCATGGCACTCAGTTCCGTTCGTGTCCCCCGCCCTGCGGGCTCCTCCTTTACCTTAACGAAACTGAGCGCCACGCCGTCCTGAGTCTGCCAGCGTGGTTGGAGTGCGAAAGGTATGAATTCATTGCGCACCAACAGTGCTGGCATAGTCCACCACCAACGCTCATTCCACAGCGTTGGTCCCTGCGATCCCCCAGCGCGCCAAGGCCGCGTCATCGCTCACCCGCGCATCCACCCAATGTGCACCCTCCGGCGTGGCTTCTTTTTTCCAGAACGGCGCCTGCGTCTTCAGGTAGTCCATCAGGAACTCGCAGGCCTTGAAGCTCTCACCACGGTGCGCCGAGCTCACTGCTACCAGCACTATCTGGTCCAGCGGCTGCAACACGCCCACGCGGTGCACCACGCGCGCGCCGAAGATGTCAAAGCGCTGCTGCGTCTCGTCGATCATGGCCTCGATCGACT
This sequence comes from Comamonadaceae bacterium, assembly GCA_947374485.1. Taxonomy (GTDB): domain Bacteria; phylum Pseudomonadota; class Gammaproteobacteria; order Burkholderiales; family Burkholderiaceae_C; genus Allorhodoferax. The sequence goes on from CANCCF010000148.1 coordinate 4,387, forward strand.
TCTCGGTCATGCCCGGGTAGTGCTCCAGCTCCATGGACTGCACCGAGCCCGTGGTGCCGCCATTGCGGTCGCGCACCAGGCCGACAAAGCTGCACACCGCGCCCACCCGCTGGTCGCCCGCCTGCAAGCGTGCCAACTCGGTGGAGAGGTCAAAGTCCTGGGTCTGGATGGATACGCGGGCAAAGGTCATGCACGTATTTTGGCACCAGCCTGAGGCCAATTAGCGCTGCTACACTGCAAACCATGTTGAGCGCATGCACTTCCTCCATCGCCCCCGGCCACGGCCACGGCCAGGGTGGGACCGTGTGCGTGCGCAACAGCAAATCGAAAAAGACCAAGCTCATCTGACCGGAGCCCTGGTTCCGTCCTCAGATGAGCGATGGAACCAAAGTGGAAGACTGCACACACGTAGTTTTTCTCCGGAACCCTCGCACACTGTTGGCGGTTTTTACGGTCATTCATTGAAATGGATGGTGTATGCCGACTGCGAACCCCTTGACCTTGACCGTGCCCAGGACCGATTTTTCGGGCCTCTGGATTCCCCTGATCACGCCGTTTACCGGCGACGACCTGGCGATTGACCACGCCGCCCTCAAGCGCTTGCTGGCCCACTACCGGCCCACCGGCATTGCGGGCTATGTGGTCTGCGGCAGCACCGGCGAAGCCGCAGCGCTCAGCAAAGAAGAGCAATGGGCCGTGCTGGGCACGGTGCTGGACAGCGCCGATGGCCTGCCGGTGCTGATGGGCGTCTCTGGCTACCACCTGCCAGACGCCGTGGGCTTTGTAGAGAAGGCCTGCCGCCTGCCCATTGCGGGGCTGCTGGTCGCAGCACCGCCCTACATACGGCCCTCACAAGACGGCCTGCGGCGCTGGTTCGAGGCAATTGCCGATGCGTCGAACAAGCCCATCGTGCTCTACGACATTCCCTACCGCACCGGCGTGAACATCACGCTGGAGACCCTGCGCCACCTCAGCCAGCACCCCATGGTGCAGGCCATCAAGGACTGTGGCGGGGATGCGGCCAAAACGCAGCACCTGCTTGCAGACGGCGCGCTGCAGGTGCTGGCCGGTGAGGACATGCAGCTAGTGGGCACGGTGGCCGCAGGCGGCGCTGGCGCCATTGCCGCCAGCGCGCATGTGTGCACGGTGCAGTTTGCAGAAGTGATGCGGTTGGTGCGGTCAGGCCAGTTGGACGCGGCCCGCGCGCTGTGGCGGCCGCTGGTGCCGCTGATCAGCGCGCTCTATGCCGAGCCCAACCCGGCCTGCATCAAGAGCGCCCTGGCGCAATGCGGGTGGATCGAGAACCGGCTGCGCGACCCCCTGCAAAAGGCCCGCCAGCCCTTTGACATGGGGCTGCTGCCGGGTGACGCAGACTAACCGCCAGTCACCGGCGGGAAAAAGGCCACCTCGCAGCCCTCCTGCAGGCTGGCCGACTCGTCGCTCATGACCTGGTTGAGCGCCATGCGCACGGCGCGCCCGCGTGCCAGTGCGGCCCCGCCTGCGCCCGCGCGCCCAATGAGCTCGTCGCGCAACTGGGCCAGTGTGGCGGCCGGGGTGTCCAGCGCCTCGGAGCCTGTGCCTGCGGCCTCGCGGATGGAGGCAAAGTAACGCACGGTGATCTTCATGCCAGCAACTCCGCAAACGAAACAAAACGCACGCTTTCGCCCTTTTGAATGGTTTGCCCAGAGGGGTTGTCCACCAGGCCATCACCCCACACGGCCGAGGTCAGCACGCCCGAGCTCTGGTTGGCAAACAGGTCCAGGCCACCGGCTGCATTGCGCCGCACGCGCAAGAACTCCTGCCGCTTGTCGGCGCGCGGCCAGTCGAAATCGGCCCGCATGCTGACGCCCGCGGCCGCCGCATCGGCCACGCCTTGCAAGCGCAGCAAGAAGGGCCGCACCAGCAGCAAGAATGTCACGAAGCTGGAGACCGGGTTGCCCGGCAGGCCAATGAAGTGCGCCGCACCCACCTGGCCGTAAGCAAAGGGCTTGCCGGGCTTGATGGCGATTTGCCACAGGTCGAGTTGCCCCAACGACTGCACGGCCGGTTTGATGTGGTCTTCCTCACCCACCGAGACACCGCCGCTGGTCAGGATGACGTCGTGCGCGGCACTGGCGCCGCGCAGGGCCTGCACCGTGGCCTCGAGACGGTCGGGCACGATGCCGTAGTCGGTGACCTCGCAGCCCATGCGGCGCAGCAGGCTGTTCAGGAAGAATCGGTTGGAGTTGTAGATGGCGCCCGGTGCCATGTCCTGCGGCGCCACGCTGCCAGGCATGACCAGTTCGTCTCCCGTGGAAAACAGGGCCACGCGTGGGCGGCGCACCACTGCCAGCGTGTCCCGGCCAATGCTGGCAGCCAGGCCCAGTTCGGCCGGGCCCAGGCGCCGGCCTTTGGACAACACAACAGCGCCTTGGGTCACGTCTTCCCCGGCACGGCGAATCCATTGGCCAGGCTTGGGCGATGCATTGACCTGCACCGTGGCTGAGTCGCCCTCTGCGCCTGCGAGCACTACGCACTCTTCCTGCATGACCACCGCGTCCGCCCCTGCCGGGATGGGCGCGCCGGTAAAAATGCGTGCCACCGTGCCGGGCTGCAGGGCGGCGCCCGAAGAGCCCGCAGGAATGCGCTGGGACACCGGCATTTCCACGCCGGATGTTGCTACGTCCTGCACGCGCAGGGCGTAGCCGTCCATGGAGCTGTTGTCCTGTGGCGGCACTTGCAAAGCAGAAACCACGCTTTCGGCCAGCACACGGCCGTCGGCGTCGAAGGTGGCGACAGTTTGGGTGTCGGCAATCAGGGTTGCGGCAGCCAGCAGTTGTGCCAGTGCGTCAGACAGCGGTTTGAGCGGCGCGCGCTGTTGGGTTGCCATAGGGCTTTGGTCTTCTCAGTAGCCGCACTCGCGTGCGATCAGGGCCTTGATGGGGCCCGCGTCGGCGGCCATCAGCTGCACGCGCTTGGGCAAGGCCTCAATGCCTTCAAAACCGGCGGGCCGCTCGGGCTCGCGGCCCAGGGCTTCGACGATGGTGGCGGCAAACTTGATAGGCAAGGCGGTCTCCAGCACCACCATGGGGTGGGCGGGCGTGCGCAACTCCAGCGCCACCTTCAGGGCGTCGGCCGTGTGGGTGTCGATGATGAAACCGTGTTGCTCCCAGGTGGCGCGGATGGTGGCCAGGCGGTCGGCATGGGTGCTCTTGCCGCTGACAAAACCGTAGTGGCGGGCAGCGTCTGGAAACAGCGGGTCGGCGCTCAAGTCGAAGCGCCCTTGCTTGTTCAGCGCATCGGCAAACAAGGCCTTTACCCGCTCACCGTCACGGCCCAGCAGGTCGAACACAAAGCGCTCGAAATTGCTGGCCTTGGAGATGTCCATGGACGGGCTGGATGTCTCAAAGGTGTCGGCACTGCCGCGCACCCGGTACACGCCGGTGCGGAAGAATTCATCGAGCACATCGTTCTCGTTGGTGGCCACCACCAGCTGTGCAATCGGCAGGCCCATCATGCGCGCCACATGGCCGGCGCAGACGTTGCCGAAGTTGCCGCTGGGGACACTGAAAACCACTTTTTCGGCGCTACTTTCCGTAGCCTGGATGTAGCCCGCAAAGTAGTACACCACTTGCGCGAGCAGGCGCGCCCAGTTGATGGAGTTGACGGTGCCAATCTTGTATTTGCGCTTGAATTCCAGGTCGTTGCTGACCGCCTTGACGATGTCCTGGCAGTCGTCGAACACGCCTTCTACGGCAATGTTGTAGATGTTGGCGTCCTGCAGGCTGAACATCTGCGCCTGCTGGAAGGGGCTCATGCGGCCGTGCGGGCTGGTCATGAAAACGCGCACGCCCTTTTTGCCGCGCATGGCGTATTCAGCCGCACTGCCGGTGTCACCACTGGTGGCGCCCAGGATGTTGAGCTCTTCGCCGCGGCGCGCCAGTTCGTACTCGAACAGGTTGCCCAGCAGCTGCATGGCCATGTCCTTGAAGGCCAGGGTCGGGCCGTTGGACAGGGCCTCGATCCACAGGCCCTCTTCCACATGGCGCAGGGGCACGATTTCGCCGGTGCCAAAGACTTCGGCGGTATAGGTCTTGGCGCACAGGGCGCGCAGGTCAGCGGCCGGAATGTCGTCGATGTAGAGCGACAAAATCTCGAAGGCCAGCTCGGCATAGCCCTGGGCGTGGTAGACCGTGCGCCAGCGGTTCAGTGTGGCGTCACTCACCTGCGGATAAGCTTCCGGCAGGTACAGGCCGCCGTCGGGTGCCAGGCCTTCGAGCAGGATTTCACAGAAGCGCTTGCGCTCGGTTGACGATGCAGGCGCGCGGGTGCTCAGGTACTTCATGCCAGTTCTTCCTTGCGGATGCGGGTGATGGGCTCCAGCACCGTGGGCAAGGCCTGCATGGCAGCCAGCGCCACGTTCATCTTCGCTTCCACACAGTCGTGGGTCAGGATGATGAGGTCGGTCTGCGTCGCATCCACACCGCCCACTTCATCGGCCTCGCGCTGCAACACGGCGTCAATGCTGATGCCGGACTCTGCCAATATGCCGGTGACCTTGGCCAGCACACCGGCCTGGTCGGCCACGCGCAGACGCAGGTAGTAGCTGGTCACCACCTCGGCCATGGGCAGGATCGGGGTGTCGCTCATGGCATCGGGCTGGAAGGCCAGGTGCGGCACGCGCTGGGCCGAGTCGGCGGTGTGCAGACGTGTGATGTCCACCAGGTCGGCAATCACGGCGCTGGCGGTGGGCTCGGAGCCTGCGCCCTTGCCGTAGTACAGCGTGGTGCCCACGGCGTCGCCCTGCACGACGACGGCATTCATGGCGCCTTCCACATTGGCGATCAGGCGCTTCGACGGCACCAGGCTCGGGTGCACGCGCAGCTCGATGCCCTCGGGGCGGCGCTTGGCAATGCCGAGCAGCTTGATGCGGTAGCCGAGTTGCTCGGCGTACTTGATGTCCTGGCTGGAGAGCTTGGTGATGCCTTCCACGTAGGCCTTGTCAAACTGCACTGGCACGCCAAAGGCGATGGCCGACATGATGGTGGCCTTGTGGGCGGCGTCGATCCCTTCAATGTCGAACGTGGGGTCGGCCTCGGCGTAACCCAGACGCTGCGCTTCTTTCAGCACCACGGCAAAGTCCAGGCCCTTGGAGCGCATCTCGGAGAGGATGAAATTGGTGGTGCCGTTGATGATGCCTGCGATCCATTCGATGCGGTTGGCGGTCAGGCCCTCACGCAGTGCCTTGATGATGGGAATGCCACCGGCCACGGCCGCCTCAAAGGCCACCATCACGCCTTTTTGCGAGGCGGCGGCAAAAATCTCGGTGCCGTGCACGGCCAGCAAGGCCTTGTTGGCGGTAACCACATGCTTGCCCGCCGCAATGGCTTCGAGCACCAGGGTCTTGGCAATGCCGTAGCCGCCAATCAGCTCGATGACGATATCGATGTCCGGGTTGGCAATCACCTTGCGGGCGTCGTTTACCACCTGCACATCGGGGCCAACCACAGCGCGGGCGCGCGCCTCATCCAGGTCCGCCACCATGGTGATGGCAATGCCACGACCGGCGCGGCGCTGGATTTCCTGCTGGTTGCGCTTGAGCACATTGAAAGTGCCACTGCCCACTACGCCAATGCCCAAAAGGCCTACTTGAATCGGTTTCATACAGTTATTCGCTTAAAAATAGGGGAG
>CANCCF010000149.1 GCA_947374485.1 Comamonadaceae bacterium
GGACACCGCCGTGCGAAAGCCAAAGTCCGATGCCAGCACACTGGCGCCCAGGTTCAGCTTGGCCGCATTTTGGTCCAGCAGTTTGCCCCACACGCGCGAACTCGACTCCAGCTCGGCCCTGAGATTGATCTGAACGCTGTTCTCGATGCGGTCCCGGATAAAGGCCTGAACGATCAACTGGATGCACAGCAGCAGCGCCACAGAGAAGAGGGAGCTCTTGGTGACCAGCCCCCACCTTTTGTAGCTGTGCCTGAACTGCTCAAAGGCCATCAGTTGTCCAGACCCTTGAGGGTGATTTTGATGTCCTGGCCGGTTGCGCCAACGGCCAGGCGCTGCTCCGACGGCGCTGCATTGACGGGCAGGCGTTGTTGCCAACCGTGCAGGCTGTAGCTGCCCGCCGGCACACCGGTGAGTCGGGCCACACCTGCGGCATCGGTCTTGGCAAAGTAGGGAGTCTCCAGCACCACGATCCAGGACTGCATCTGGTCATGGATGTTGCAACCAATGTTGACGATGCCCGGCTTGTCAAACACCACTGGGCTGGAGGGCGTGCCCGAGTACAGCTTGAGGTCAAAGGTTTTGGCTGGCGAGAACGAGTAGACATGGTGGCGCACCGTGTCCTTGTTCGGGAACATGACCGCGGTGCCCGTGGTGACCACAGCCACCGGGGGCATAAACTTTCTTGCGGCCTGCGCCATCTCCACATTTTGCAGGGGCCGGGCGAGGCCTTTGGCAGCGGCAGAATCCAGGTACACCACGGCGTCTGCCAAGGGCTTGCCATCCTCACCCACCACCGTCACAGACAAGTCGGCAGCCGATGCAGCGGCAGAAAAAAAGAGTGCCGAGGCCCCGGCCAGAACCAACCTAGTCAATTGCATATCTGTTCGTCCAACGGTTTTCACCCTGATTGGGCTGGGCATAAAGCAGCCCGGTTCCCCCTTGAAATTTAGCATAGCCCTGCATGCCTGAGTGGAACGGCGGGATCGAAAGGCACGGCTTTGCCCGAATGCCTGAAATAAATTGTGAAATTGTCGAACCCATGGGCCCCAAGGCCCGCGTATTGGGAGAAAAGGCAGGACCTTTGCGGCCTCGGACCAGGCCCAAAAACGGGAGGACGGGGTGGCCAGCGTGGCCCGCCTGTCAGGACGGCCGCTCAGCCCTTGAAGCAGACCTTGTTTCTGCCCGTGTTTTTGGCCTCATAGAGCGCTTGGTCGGCAATGGCGATGGAATCTTCCAATCTGCGCTGGGGCATGACCTCGGCCACCCCGATGGATGCCGTCACGGCGATCGGGTCCTGCAGTGTTTCAATGCCGTGGCGCAGCTTTTCGGCCACCGTCAGCGCGTCCCCGAGCGACGCACTGGACAGGCACACCAGAAACTCCTCACCGCCCCAGCGCATCAGATCGTCGTCCCGCCTCAGCAGGCTGCGCATGGCCTGGGCAGCGCGCTTGAGGACCAGGTCACCCACAGGGTGCCCATGCTGGTCATTGACCTGCTTGAAATGGTCCAGGTCCACCACGAAGACAAAGGCCTTGGGGTCATACAGCGAGTGCCGCGCGATGCGACGCTCCACGATGGGCAAGGCATGCCGGTTGAGCACACCGGTCAAGGCGTCACTGTTGACAGCCTGCTTGAGTGCCGCGAATTCGGCCGAAGCCCCCAGCACCGATGAAAAGAGCGCGCCCAGCGCCACGAACAGCCCCGCGCCCACCGCATCAAAATACGTCGGCTCATCCGCATACAGCACAAAGATCCCGGCCTGGTCGGAAAAGCTGGAATGCAAGGGCACGGCCAGCACACTGCGTGCGCCATAGTCGCGCGCCGCCACGCGCCAGGGCGTGAACAGGGACCAGGATGAGACCTGAAAGGATTGGGGCGCCTCGCCCTTCAGCGTGCGAAAGGCAGGCCCGAGCTCGGTCAGAAAATTGCGGTCCAGCACCAGGTCCGCCGCATAGTCTCTGGCGCTGCCGGCATACACCTGTGGGCGGATGACGGGCGTGGCGAGCGGGCCAAACCAGGTCCAGGCCAGCTTGATGTGGCTGCTGGCGGCACACAGGGATTCGCACACCCCCTTGATCACCTCAAGCTCCGTACGCGAGCGAATCAGCCGGGCCGCGCTGGAGAGCAGTGTCTCCGCAATCACGGCCCTTTCTTGCAGGGGATTCAGGTTTGGGTCCATGGTTTGGACGGGATTATGGGACCTGGTGGCGTCCGTCTGCTTGGGTGTGCACGGGCTCAGGCTTGCTGCAGCTGGAAGACCGCCATTTCACGCAGCAGCCAGTCCTTGAACACGCGGCTGGCATGGCGCGTGCGGGTGCCCTCGGGCGCGATCACGTAATAGGCCTCCTTGAGCGGAACGGCAACGTCAAACAGCCGCACCAAACGGCCCGAGGCCAGCATATCGCTGGCAATGGTGTCATGCGCCAACGCGACACCCAGGCCGCGCTGCGCCCAGTCCAGGCTCAGGGCCCAGGTGCTGGCGCGGTGCACAGCGGGCAATGCCAGCTTGCCGCCCTGCGGGTGGGCCTGGAGCCAGGCACTCCAGCTCTGCGCCGTGCCGGGCAAATCAAACAGGCGCTGCTCCAGCAAGTCACCCAGACCTCGGATGTGTTTGGCCAATGCGGGTGCGCAGACCGGAAACAGGCTGTCACGCGTCAGGCGCTTGCCGGTGATGCCTTCCTTCTTGCCCAGGCCAAACACGATCTGCAAGGCAGCTGCGTTGGCAGGGCGCTCCTGCGTCCACACCGAGGTTTCCAGGTTGAGCTGCACGCTGGGGTTCTCTTGCATGAACCGGTGCAGGCGCGGGCTGAGCCAGAACAGCGCAAACGACAGGTTCACCTGCAGCTCCAGCACATCGGGGTCGTTGCGGCCCTGCAGCACGGTGGTGCCCTCTTCCAGCATGGCAAAGGCGGCCTGCACCGTGGGCAGGTAGCCACGCCCCGCGTCGGTCAGCTCCAGGCCGCGCGCGCGGCGCAGGAAAAGGCTGCGGCCCAAAGCGCTCTCCAGGCTCTTGATCTGCTGGCTGACGGCCGACTGCGTCATGCTCAATTCTTCGGCGGCCGAGGTAAAGCTCAGCGCCCGGGCCGAGGCCTCAAAGGCGCGCAGCCAGTTCAGGGGGGGAAGGCGTGCCATACAAAAAAGGGGGGAGGTATTAGTGAGCCATTAGCCAAACTAATCTTATACCGGAAGTTTTTTCGTTTGAAACATGCAGCCACTTCCCGCAGACTGCAGGCCTTTGGCACGTTGTGTGCCCCACTGACGGAAAACCCCAGCCATGCCCGACATTCTTGTTCACGCCGAGCCCGGCAACACCCGCGTGCTGATGCGCGACGGCGCCACTGACACCGAGTTGCCCGCCTTGTGGCTGCGCGCCCGCAGCCCCGACCCTTCGCAGCGCGATACGGTCACCGGGCAGCGCCTGATGAACCCGCACCTGCTGCCCGACGATTTGGCCCTGCTGGACGCGCGTCTGGAAGGTGCCCGGTTGCACCTGTCGTTCAGCGACGGCTTTTCCGGCAGCTTTGACCCGCAGGAACTGCTGCAAGGCTCGGTGCTGCGCACTGGCGCCCCGGCCGCCCGCCCCTGGCGCGCCGACCTGGCCCGCAAGCCCACCTATCTCTGGGCCGATTTGCAGCAGGAAGCAGTGCTGTACCAAGCCCTCAAAGACTTCATTGAGCTGGGCTTTTTGCTGGTGAACGAAACGCCCACGCAGGCCGACTCCATCCTCACGATTGCGCAGCGCTTTGGCTTTGTGCGCAGCACCAACTTCGGCAGCTTCTTTGAGGTCTATTCGCGCCCCGACTCCAACGACCTGGCCTACCGCCCGGTGGCCCTGGGGCCACACACCGACAATCCCTACCGCACGCCGGTGCCTGGCATCCAGATATTGCAGTGCCTGCAAAACGAAACCTCGGGCGGCCTCTCCACGCTGGTCGACAGCCTGGCCGTGGCAGAGCAGGTGCAGCAAGAAGACCCCGAAGGGTTTGAGCTGCTCAGCCGCATTCCGGTGCGCTTTGAGTACCGCGACGCCAGCACCCATCTGGTGTCGGTCAAACCCATGATCGAGCTCGATGGCGAGGGCCAGATGACCGGCGTGCATTACAGCCCCCGCCTGGACGACATTCCGCTGATGTCGCAGGACGACACGGTGCGCTACCACCGCGCGCGCAAGCGCCTGGGACAGTTGTTTGAAGACCCGCAGTACGAGCTGCGCTTTCGCTTGCAAGCGGGTGAGATGATGATGTTCGACAACAACCGCGTACTGCACGGCCGCACCTCCTTCAACCCCAGCGAGGGCCACCGCCAACTGCAAGGCTGCTACGTGGACCGCGACGGCCCGCGCAGCACCTATCTGGTGTTGCAGCGTAAATTCGGCTAAACGCCCCACAAGGAACAGACCATGGAAACCGTCGCCTTTACCGAGATGAAACACGGCACGCAGGAGGAATATGTGTTCCTGCAAACGCTGGAGCACGATTACATCAGCGCCTTACCCGACCGCCTGCTGGTGGCCCTCAACCGCCTGGGCGGCTCGCTGCAGGGCTACCAGCTCTCGCGCCTGCAGCATTCGCTGCAAAGCGCCTCGCGCGCCGAAGACGACGGCGCCGACATCGAGATGATCGTGGCCGCCCTGGTGCACGACCTGGGTGATGAGCTGGCCCCCGAGAACCACTCCCAATTCGCAGCCGACATCCTCAAGCCCTATGTGCGCCCCGAGGTGACCTGGGTGGTGGAGATGCACGGCCTGTTCCAGATGCAGTATTACGCCCACCACTACGGCAAACCGGTCGATGGCCACCTGGTCCACAAGGACCACCCGTGGTTTGCATCGTGTCAGCGCTTTGTGGAGTTGTACGACCAGGCGGCGTTTGACCCGGCGTATCCCACACGGCCGCTGAGCTACTTTGAGCCGATGTTGCGCGAGGTGTTTACGCGGCCTGCGTTTGCGCAAGTTTGAACTGCATTCCAACGCCACGCGCACCACAGTGCAGGCCGACTCAGGACGCCATGGCGCTCTGTGGAGTGAGGTAAAGGAGGAGCCCGAAGGGCGGGGGACACGAACGCAACAGAGAGCCATGGCGGCCTGAGTCCGGAAGAAACGCAGGCAAGAAGCGACTTATGCAGCAGCCCTGACCACCAAGCGATACAGCGAAGTCACCTCCGCCGCCCGCGCCACATGCAGCGGATCGGTTGCATCCGAGGCCTTGGCGTGCACAGGTTTGGCATCGATACGCGCCTTCACCTGCAAGCCCGCAGCAGCAAAGGCCGCGAGCAACTCAGCCCGCGACCGCAAGCCCAGGTGCTCGGCCAGGTCCGACAGAATCAACCACCCTTCGCCCTTGGGCTTCAGGTGCGCGGCCAGGCCGTTCACAAAGCCCAACAACATCGCGCTGCCCTCGTCGTACACGGCATGCTCAATGGTGGAACTTGCACGCGCAGGCAACCAGGGCGGGTTGCAGACGATGATGTCGGCCAATCCTTCTGGGAACAAGTTCGCTGGTTGCAGCACCACCTGGTCTGCCACACCCAGCTGCGCCAAATTTTCCGCAGCGCAAGCCAGCGCGCGGGCATCGTTGTCGGTGGCGACCACACGGCCCACGCCGCGGCGCACCAGCACAGCGGCCAGCACGCCGGTGCCGGTGCCGATGTCAAAGGCGGTGAGTGCCGCTTTGTCCTTAGGCATGTGGGTGGCAGCCACCATGGCGATGTACTCGCCGCGCAGTGGGGAATAGACGCCGTAGTGCGGATAAATGCGGTTCTGCGGTGCCTCGCCCAGTGCGGGTACTTCGACGCCGTTTTTGCGCCACTCATAGGCGCTGATCAAGCCCAATAGCTCGCGCATGGAAGCCACGCTGGCGCCCTCGCCTGCCACGGGCTCACCCCAGGCCTGGGCGCAGGCCTGGCGCGCATCGGGGCTGCGGCGCTGGGCGAGGCCATAGTCCGCATCAAAGGACAGCAGCACCATGCCCAACACGCGGGCGCGCTGGGCTTGTGCCTGGCGGTGCTGGTGAAAGGCCTTGGCCGCCAGGGCTGCGGCTTCTTCCGCGCTGAGTGCGGGGTCCTTGGGCACCAGCGCATTGGCGCGGGGCTTGCGCCCGCGCTTGTCGGTGCTGGCGGACTGGTCGATGCGGCGGCCCAGGGCTTGCAGCATTTGCCGCGCATTTTGAAAGTCGCCGCGCCACAAAAGGGCCGTGCCTTCGCAGGCCAGGCGGTAGGCGGTGTCGGCACTCAGGGTGTCGTCGGCCAGCAGCACTTTTTTTGGGGCAGTGGCGCCGCGCTCGGAGCGCCAGCGGGCGCTGCATTCCACGCCGCCCTCCTGCCAGTGGATAGTGGGGTGCGCGATGGTGTCGGGGGATTGGGTCATGGTGTGGCCAACAAGGGCCTATTGCCGCGCATTGCGCGTGTTGACAGGCAGGGCCTGTGGATGGCTGGTGCGAAAGGGGTTGATGTCCAGGCCGCCACGCCGGGTGTAGCGCGCGTAGACCGAGAGCCGCGTCGGTTTGCAGCGGGTCCAGATGTCCATGAAGATGCGCTCCACGCACTGCTCATGGAACTCGTTGTGGTTGCGAAAACTCACGATGTATTTCAGCAGGCCTTCCTGCTCGATGGCAGCCCCCGTGTAGCTGATCTGCACACTGCCCCAGTCGGGCTGGCCGGTGACCAGGCAGTTGCTTTTGAGCAGGTTGCTGACCAGCACTTCGGTTACCGGCGGCTCGTCTGCCGTGCTGGCCACCAGCAGGTCCGGCGCTGGTTGGTAGCGCGTGCACTCCACATCCAGCCGGTCCAGGCTCAGGCCATCGAGCTCGTAAATCGGTTCGCGGTCAAACAGCTCGGGGGCAACGAGCTTCACGCCAATGGAGGACTGCACCACGCCGCCGCGCCACACCGCTTCGTTGATGTCGGCGCGCAGCCGGGCCAGTACCTCGGCGGCCTCGGCAAAGCGGGTGTTGTTGAAGCTGTTGAGGTAGAGCTTGAAGGACTTGCTCTCCACAATGTTCAGTGATTCCGACGGGATAGTGAAGTGCGCCAGCGCCACTTGCGGCTTGCCGCGTGCGTTCAGCCAGCTCAGCTCGTAGGCGGTCCAGATGTCGGCGCCAAAGAACGGGCTGGCGGCGGGCACGCCAATCTCCAGCCGTTTGGTGGCGCGCGGTATGGGGAACAGCAGGGACGCGTCGTACTGGTCCACATAGGCAGAGGGCTTGCCCAGCTGCGAGTGTTCAGGGGTGTTGTGGGGGTCTGTCATGGGATGCGGCAGGGGTCAGGCCTTGCGCCGGAACACCAGCTTCAAAGGGGTGGAGGCCTTGGCGTCAAAGGCGTAGCCCTCGCTGTCAAAGGCCTTGAGCTGGTCAATGTGGGTGAGCCGGTTCTCGGTGGCATAGCGGGCCATGAGGCCGCGCGCGCGCTTGGCAAAGAAGCTGATGATCTTGTACTGCCCGTTCTTGTATTCCTGGAACACGCACTCCACCACCTGCGCCTTCAGGGCCTTTTGGTCGACCGCCTTGAAGTACTCGTTGGAGGCCAGGTTGATGACCACCGGGCTGGTGTCTGTTTTGAGGCGCTTGTTCAGGTAGTCGGCAATGCGGCTGCCCCAGAAGGCATAGAGGTTGGCGCCACCCGGGTTGGCCAGCTGCGTGCCCATCTCCAGCCGGTAGGGCTGCATCAGGTCCAAGGGGCGCAGCACGCCGTACAGGCCGCTCAGGATGCACACATGGTCTTGCGCCCAGGCCAGCGCGTCGGCATCCAGGCTGCGCGCGTCCAGGCCGCCATAGACATCGCCGTCAAAGGCCAGGGCGGCCTGGCGCGCGTTCTTTTCGGTGGCCCGGCTGGACCAGGCCTGGTAGCGCGCCACATTGAGGGTGCTGAGCTTGTCGCTCAGGTCCATCAGTTCGGCAATTTGCTGCGGCGAGCGGGTGCGCAGCACGTCGATCAGTGCTTTGGAGTCTTTGACAAACAGGGGGGCGGTATGTGGCTGGCCTGCCAGCGGCGTTTCGTAGTCCAGTGATTTGGCGGGGGAGAGGAGGAACAGCATGCACCCATTATCCCGAACTGGCTTCAGTCCGGCTCGGACTCGTGCGGCATCTGCACGATCGCATATGTGGCCCGGCGCACGAAGGGCAGCACCACCAGCAGGGTCGGGAAGGCGATGGCCCAGGACCAGGCCCAGGAGCCCAGCCACACCTGCAGCATGCCAATGGCCAGGCCAAAACCATGCAGGGTACTTACCAGCGACACCACACAGGTCATGATGATGGACAGAAAAAGCGGCAGCACGACGCAGGAATAGCGGGTGTGCAGCAGTGCGATGCCCAGGGGGCCGGTTCTCGGTTGGGCTGGATTCGAGTGGCTTGTGCTCATCTGTCGATGGTAGCCGGGGTGCCCCGGTAAAATCGCCCTTCGCTCTTAAAGAATGACCATGTCTGACAACGCCACCCCCAACAGCAACACCTCCGCCGCCGCTCCCGAACAACCCGGTCTGCAGTCCCTCTCCAAGTCGTTCGAACCGGCTGCGCTGGAAGCCCACTGGGGCCCCGAATGGGAAAGCCGCGGCTATGGCATCGCAGGCTTTCGCGGCACGCAGGCACCCCAGGCCCAGGCGCCGTCCTTTGCCATCCAGCTGCCGCCCCCCAACGTGACCGGCACGCTGCACATGGGCCACGCTTTCAACCAGACCATCATGGACAGCCTGACGCGCTACCACCGCATGAGCGGCTTCAACACGGCCTGGATTCCCGGTACCGACCACGCCGGCATTGCCACGCAAATCGTGGTGGAGCGCCAGCTGGCCGACCAGAAGGTGAGCCGCCACGACCTGGGCCGCACCGACTTTGTGAAAAAGGTCTGGGAGTGGAAAGAAAAAAGCGGCAACACCATCACCACCCAAATGCGCCGCATGGGCGACTCGGTGGACTGGAGCCGCGAGTACTTCACCATGGACCCCAAGCTGTCCAAGACCGTGACGGAAACCTTTGTGCAGCTCTACCAGCAAGGCCTGATTTACCGCGGCAAGCGCCTGGTGAACTGGGACCCGGTGCTGATGAGCGCGGTAAGCGACCTGGAAGTGGAGAGCGAAGAGGAGGAAGGCTTTTTATGGCACATCCGCTACCCGCTGGCTGATGGTTCTGGTGACATCACGGTGGCCACCACGCGGCCAGAGACCATGCTGGGAGACGTGGCCGTGATGGTGCATCCCGAGGACGAACGCTATGTGCACCTGCTCGGCAAAAAGGTGAAGCTGCCCCTGTCGGGCGATACGCCTGCGGCTTGGCGCGAGATTCCGGTGATTGCCGACGACTACGTGGACAAGGCCTTTGGCACCGGCGTGGTCAAGGTCACGCCCGCGCACGACCAGAACGACTATGCCGTGGGCCAGCGCCACAAGCTGCCGCTGATTTGCGTGCTGACCCTGGACGCCAAGATCAACGACCAGGCGCCCGCCGCCTACCAGGGCCTGGACCGTTTTGTGGCCCGTAAAAAAGTGGTGGCTGATCTGGAGGCCGGCGGCTTTCTGGTGGAAGTGAAAAAGCACAAGCTGATGGTGCCGCGCTGCGCCCGCACCGGCCAGGTCATCGAGCCCATGCTCACCGACCAGTGGTTTGTGGCCATGACCAAAGTGAGTGAGCAAGACCCCACGGGAAAAAGCATCACGCAAAAGGCCATTGACGCCGTGCAGAGTGGCGAAGTGACCTTTGTGCCGGAGAACTGGGTCAACACCTACAACCAGTGGATGAACAACATCCAGGACTGGTGCATCAGCCGCCAGCTCTGGTGGGGCCACCAGATTCCGGCCTGGTATGACGAAGACGGTACTGTGTACGTGGCACGCAACGAGGCCGAGGCGCAGGCCCAGGCCCCCGGCAAAACGCTGCGCCGCGATGAGGACGTGCTGGACACCTGGTACTCCAGCGCACTGGTGCCTTTCAGCACCATGGGCTGGCCTGAAAAGACCGAGGACTACGACCTCTACCTGCCCAGCTCCGTGCTGGTCACCGGCTACGACATCATCTTCTTCTGGGTCGCCCG
>CANCCF010000150.1 GCA_947374485.1 Comamonadaceae bacterium
TGAAATCGTCGTTGCCAGTAGAGCCGCCGGCCTTGCCGATGCCGGTGCCCAAGGCGGTGATGAGGGTCAGGATTTCATTGCTGGTCAAGAGCTTTTCGTAGCGGGCTTTTTCCACGTTCAGGATCTTGCCGCGCAAAGGAAGAATCGCCTGGAATTTGCGGTCGCGGCCCTGCTTGGCGGAGCCGCCGGCGGAGTCACCCTCGACGATGTAGATTTCGCAGCCAGCTGGGTCTTTTTCCTGGCAGTCGGCCAGCTTGCCGGGCAGGCCCATGCCGTCGAGCACGCCCTTGCGGCGCGTCATGTCGCGCGCCTTGCGGGCGGCTTCACGGGCGCGCGCTGCTTCGATGATCTTGCCGACAATGATCTTGGCATCGTTGGGGCGCTCTTGCAGGTAGTCGTACAGCAGCTTGCTGACAATGTCTTCCACCGGGCCGCGCACTTCGCTGCTGACGAGCTTGTCCTTGGTCTGGCTGCTGAACTTGGGCTCGGGCACTTTCACACTGAGCACGCAGCACAGGCCTTCGCGCATGTCGTCGCCGGAGACTTCCACCTTGGCCTTCTTGGCCAGTTCGCTGTCGTCAATGTATTTGTTGATCACGCGCGTCATGGCCGCGCGCAGACCGGTCAGGTGGGTGCCGCCGTCGCGCTGCGGGATGTTGTTGGTGAAGCACAGCACTTGCTCGTTGTAGCCGCTGTTCCACTGCATGGCCACTTCCACACCGATGTTGGTGCCCTGGTCGCTCTGGCGGTCGCCCATGGCGTGGAACACATTGGGGTGCAGAACGGTCTTGCCCTTGTTGATGAAGTTCACAAAGCCCTGCACACCACCAGCGCCAGCGAAGTCGTCTTCCTTGCCGCTGCGCTCGTCTTTCAGGCGGATGCGCACGCCGTTGTTCAGGAAGCTGAGTTCGCGCAGGCGCTTGGAGAGGATTTCGTAATGGAAATCGTTGTTCTCTTTGAAGATCTCGGTGTCGGGCAAAAAGTGCACTTCGGTGCCGCGTTTCTCCGTTTCGCCAATCACCTTCATGGGCGAGACTTCGACGCCGTTCACGCTCTCCACCAGGCGGTTCTGCACAAAGCCCTTGGAGAACTCCATAACGTGCACTTTGCCGTCGCGGCGGATGGTCAGGCGCAGCATTTTGGAGAGCGCATTCACGCAACTCACGCCCACGCCGTGCAGGCCGCCGGACACCTTGTAGCTGTTCTGGTTGAACTTGCCGCCTGCATGCAGCTCGGTCAGCGCAATCTCGGCCGCACTGCGCTTGGGCTCGTGCTTGTCGTCCATCTTCACGCCGGTGGGAATGCCGCGGCCGTTGTCCACCACGCTGATGGAGTTGTCGGAGTGGATGGTCACCAGGATGTCGTCGCAGTGTCCGGCCAGGGATTCGTCAATCGAGTTGTCCACCACCTCGAACACCAGGTGGTGCAGGCCGGTGCCATCCGACGTGTCGCCGATGTACATGCCCGGGCGCTTGCGCACCGCTTCCAGGCCCTCAAGGATCTGGATCGAGCCTTCGCCATAGGCCTCCGAGGCGCCGACCTGGTGCGCGTCAATGGTGGGCTGGAAGTTGGAGCTGTCGCTGCCGCCTTCCCCGGTGTGCACTGCCTCGGTGGAGGCGGTGTTTTCGGGTACGGAATCGGTCTTGTTGTTCTCAGTCATGGCTCACATCTCTCTCAAAATCTGGAATGACCAAACCCCCGCAGGGCGGGGGTTTGTGTCGGTGTCTACCGGTGGGCAGCGGACCTCAAATCCGCATCGGCATGACCACATATTTAAAGGTGGCGTTGTCGGGAATGGTGAACAGCGCCGAGCTGTTGCCGTCGGACAGCTCCATCGACACCATGTCCTGGCTCATATTCGCCAGCGCGTCGATCAGGTAGGTGACGTTGAAGCCGATCTCGATGCTGTCGCCACCGTAGTCGATGTCGAGCTCGTCCACGGCTTCTTCCTGCTCGGCATTGTTGGAGGCCACGCGCAGGCTGCCTGGGTCGATGTTCAGGCGCACGCCCTTGAACTTGTCGCTGGTCAAAATGGCGGTGCGCTGCAGGGTGGACAGCAAGGCCGCGCGGCCCAGCGTGATCATGTTCTTGTGGTTCTTGGGGATGACGCGGTTGTAGTCGGGGAACTTGCCCTCCACCAGCTTGGTCACAAACTCCATGCCCTCAAAGCTGAACTTGGCCTGGTTGTTGGCAAACTGCATGTCAATCGCGCCCTCGGCATCGCTCAAGAGGCGTTGCAGTTCGATCACGGTCTTGCGCGGCAAGATCACTTCCTGCTTGGGCACTTCCACGTCCAGCGTGGCCGAGGCAAAGGCCAGGCGGTGGCCATCGGTGGCTACCAGGCTGAGCTGCTTGCCTTCGGCCACAAACAGGATGCCGTTGAGGTAGTAGCGGATGTCGTGCACGGCCATGGCAAAGGCCACCTGGTTCAGCAGGTCCTTCAGGGTCTTTTGCGGCACGCTGAATACGGGGCCAAAGTTGGCCGACTCCTGCACCAGCGGAAAGTCTTCGGCCTGCATGGTCTGCAGGGTGAATTTGCTTTTCCCGCCCTTGAGAATGACCTTGCTCTGGCTCGACTCCAGCGACACGGTCTGGTCAGCCGGCATGGTGCGCAGAATGTCGATGAGCTTGCGCGCACCGATGGTGGTGGTGAAGTTGCCGGTGTCGCCACCGAGCTCGGCGGTGGTGCGGATCTGGATTTCAAGGTCGCTGGTGGTGAACTGGATTGAGGTGCCTACCTTGCGCAACAGCACATTGGCCAGAATCGGCAAGGTGTGACGCCGCTCAACAATGCCGGCAACGGATTGCAGAACCGAGAGCACTTTATCTTGCGTTGCCTTCAATACGATCATTTCAACCTCTTTCAGAGTCTCTGTATGGGTGCCGCTGTCCGAATGAAGCTGCACCTTTGTTAATTACCCACCATTTTCGCTGTTTTATGTGGCAATGGATGTGGCTCGCGCGCAGTTTTTAGCATTTAGCCCTTGAGCGTCTGCTCCAGCACATGCAACTGCTGGTTCAGCTCGGTCATTTGCTGGCGCTCGCCGCCAATCTTGCGCACCGCATGCAGCACCGTGGTGTGGTCGCGCCCGCCAAACAGCTCGCCGATTTCCGGTAGGCTCTTTTGCGTCAGTTCCTTGGCCAGGTACATGGCAATCTGGCGCGGCCGGGCGATGCTGGCCGGGCGCTTTTTGGAATACATGTCGGCGACCTTGATCTTGTAGTAGTCGGCCACTGTCTTCTGGATGTTTTCCACCGAGATCTGCCGGTTCTGGATCGACAGCAAATCACGCAGCGCCTCGCGTGCCAGGGCAATCGAGATTTCTTTCTGGTTGAAGCGCGAATAGGCCAGGATCTTGCGCAGTGCGCCTTCGAGCTCGCGCACATTCGAGCGCACGTTTTTGGCGACAAAAAACGCCACCTCTTCAGGCATTTCAGAGCCTTCGACGCGTGCCTTGTTGATCAGAATGGCCACCCGCATTTCCAGCTCGGGCGGCTCGATGGCCACCGTCAGGCCGGAGTCGAAACGCGAGACCAGGCGCTCATGGATGTCGGCCAGACCCTTGGGATAGGTGTCGCTGGTCATGACGATGTGCGACTTTTTGGTCAGCAAGGCTTCAAACGCATTGAAGAACTCTTCCTGGGTGCGGTCCTTGTTGGCAAAGAACTGCACATCGTCAATCAACAACAAGTCGAGCGAGTGGTAGCGCTCCTTGAATTCGTCAAAAGTCTTGCGCTGATAGGCCTTAACCACATCCGAGACAAACTGCTCGGCATGGATGTAGAGAACTTTGCTGCCCGGCTTGTCTTCGAGCAGGCGGTTGCCCACGGCGTGCATCAGGTGGGTCTTGCCCAGGCCGACGCCGCCGTAGATGAAAAGCGGGTTGTACAAATGGCCCGGCATGGTGGCCACGTGCATGGCTGCGGCGCGCGCCATGCGGTTGGCCGTGCCTTCCACCAGCGTCTCGAAGGTGAGCATGCTGTTGAGCCGGTTTTTGGGCGGAGCGAGGGTGCGGTCTTCACCGATTTCCACCGCCTCCTCAATCACCACCGACTCAGACGATGCGGCCGTGAATTGAGGCCTGGCAACACTTTCCCGCGGAGTGATGGCTAACTCAATCAATACCGGCTGGCCGTACAGTTTCTCCAGCATGCCTGCGATGCGGGTGCTGTACTGGGCCCGCACCCAGTCGAGCTTGAAGCGGTTGGCCACAAAGATGGTGACGCGGGAAAAGTCGTCCTGCACCTCGGCTTGCAGGGGCTTGATCCAGGTGTTGAACTGCTGTTCCGGGAGCTCCTGCGCCAGCTGGTCTATGCAGCTTTGCCACAGGCTTTGTCCGATATCGCGTGCTGCCGTTTGCTGGCTGCTGGTGGGTTGTCCCGAGGTCATTCTTCTTTTCAGCTTCTGTGGATAGTTATGGTTTGCTGTGGTGAGAATTGTAAATTATCAAAGCCTTATCCACATTTTTTAATCGGGTGCTTGATCGATGCTGCGCTTAGCGCTTTAGAATCAGAGTCCCGCCCAAGGCCTTGCCGCGATTGAGAAAAACTGCGATAATCTTGGGTTTCCCTGATTGTTGTCGGGGTTAGAGCAAGACTAAGCAGAGATTCAAATGAAACGCACATACCAACCTTCCAAGATCCGCCGCGCCCGTACCCACGGCTTTCTGGTCCGCATGAAGACCCGTGGCGGCCGCGCCGTCATCAACGCGCGCCGTGCCAAGGGCCGCAAACGCCTGGCCGTCTAAGCAAACGTCCGTCAATCTGATCGGCCATTCCTTGGGGCACTTGTTTTGTCTCAGGAAGTTTCACATCCGGTGTGCTCCAGCGTGCAGCGATTGAAAACCCGG
This sequence comes from Comamonadaceae bacterium, assembly GCA_947374485.1. Taxonomy (GTDB): domain Bacteria; phylum Pseudomonadota; class Gammaproteobacteria; order Burkholderiales; family Burkholderiaceae_C; genus Allorhodoferax. Next base: position 4,851 of record CANCCF010000150.1, read on the forward strand.
CCCCAGTTCCAGGCAGTTTTGTCCGGCAAGACGCTCGCCCGAACCACCCACTTTGCATTGCACTGTGCGGATCTGGTTCTGGAGACGCCCGCCGGGATGGGTCCTCAGGCGCCCCTCTTTTCGCACGCGTGCGTCTGGTTGGGGGCCATGGTGCCCAAGCGCTGGGCCAAGCGGGCAGTGACCCGCAACGCCATCAAGCGCCAGATCTATACCGTCAGCGCACAGTTTGAACCGCATCTGGGCGTTGCCGCCCATGTGGTGCGTTTGCGTGCCAGTTTCGATCGCAAGCAATTCGTCAGTGCCAGCTCAGAACTGCTCAAGGCCGCTGTGCGGGCGGAGTTGCTGAGTCTGTTCGAGCGCGCCTGTACAGCATCCCTGCCTGCAGCCAAGGCCGCGGCATGATGCGTCGCGTGCTCAGTGGCCTGGTCAGGGGCTATCGCTTGTTTCTGAGTCCGAGTCTGGGCTCTTCCTGCCGTTTCGAGCCCACCTGTTCGCTGTATGCCCTGCAGGCGCTGGAGCAGCACGGCGCTGCCATGGGCAGCTATCTCACCCTGGCACGCATTGCGCGTTGCCATCCTTGGTGCGCCGGCGGTCTTGACCCGGTGCCCCCTGATTCCCCGCGGCTGTTTGGCCGCCTGATTTCCCCGTCTGAAAAGAAACCCTCATGAACGATATACGCCGCACCATCCTGTGGGTGATTTTTGGCTTCTCCATGGTGCTGCTGTGGGACCAGTGGCAGGTGTCCAATGGCAAGAAGGCCACCTTCTTCCCCGGCCCTGTCAGCCAGGCCAGTGCACCGGCTGCCGCCGGCAAGCCTGCGGGCGACGCATCGGTTCCGGCTGCGGTGAATGGCCAGGCCGTGCTGCCAACGGCAACACCGGTGGCTGCCGCCGCCGCAACGCCGAAAGAGCGTTTTGAGGTCAGCACCGATGTGCTCAAGCTCACACTCGACACCGAAGGCGGCTCGCTGGTGCGCGCCGAGTTGCTCAAATACCCGGACGCCGAAGACAAGAGCAAAAATGTGGTGCTGCTCGATGACAGCAAGGACCGCATTTACATGGCCCAATCCGGCGTGGTGGCAGGCAGCCTGGGTGGCGCCTTCCCGACGCACAAGACGGTGATGACAGCCGCAGGCCCGCACAGCCTGGCCGACGGCCAGAACGAGCTGGTGCTGACCTTTACCTCGCCGGATGTCGGCGGCATCAAGCTGGTCAAGACCTATACCCTGCGCCGTGGCGCCTACGATATTGCCGTCAAGCACGAGCTGATCAACACCTCGGCCACGGCCCAGTCGGCCCAGCTGTACCTGCAACTGGTGCGGGACGGCAACAAGCCGCCCGGCGGCTCGTCTTTCTATTCCACCTACACCGGACCTGCCGTGTACACCGAGGCCAAGAAGTTCCAGAAGGTGGACTTTGCCGACATCAAGAAAAACAAGGCCGACTTCGAAAAGACCAGCACCAATGGCTATATCGCCATGGTGCAGCACTACTTTGCCAGCGCCTGGATCCTGCCCGATGGCATGCAGCGCAACGTCTCCATGGACGCGGTGGACATCGGCGCCACGCTGGGTGATTGTTGCTACCGTGCCACCATGGTGGCGCCGTTGGAGCCACTGGCGGCAGGTGCCTCCAAGGTGGTGGAAGCCAAGCTCTTTGTCGGCCCGCAAGAAGAAAAGATGCTGGAGAGCCTGACGCCCGGCCTGGAGTTGCTCAAGGACTATGGCCACCTGACGATCCTTGCCAAGCCCCTGTATTGGCTGCTCGACAAGTTGCACAGCTTTATCCAGAACTGGGGTTGGTCCATCATGGCCCTGGTGCTGCTGCTGAAGATTGCCTTCTACTGGCTCAACGCCAAGGCCTACGCCAGCATGGCCAAGATGAAGGCCATCAACCCCAAGATCATGGAAATGCGCGAGCGCCTGAAAGACAAGCCGCAGCAGATGCAGCAGGAGATGATGCGCATCTACCGCGAAGAAAAGGTCAACCCCATGGGCGGCTGCTTCCCCATCGTGGTCCAGATTCCGGTGTTCATTGCCCTGTACTCGGTGCTGCTGGCCACGGTGGAAATGCGCAACGCCCCCTGGATGTTGTGGATCCATGACCTCTCGGCACCCGACCCCTTCTACATCCTGCCGCTGTTCATGACGCTCACCACGCTGCTGCAAACCTCGCTGAACCCGGCCCCGCCGGACCCGATGCAGGCGAAGATGATGTGGATCATGCCGCTGGCCTTCAGCGTGATGTTCTTCTTCTTCCCCTCCGGCCTGGTGATTTACTGGATCACCAACAACGTGTTGTCCATTGCCCAGCAGTGGATCATCAACACCCGCATGGGTGTGCCGCCCAAGTTCAACCTGCCGAAGTTTTAAGCACCCTCCAAAGCGCCTTCGGCGCCGCCATGCTGCCACGCCACCACGATCCCATCATCGCCATTGCCACCGCGCCCGGGCGCGGAGCGGTAGGCATGGTGCGGGTCAGTGGCAAGCAGCTGCAGCCGCTGGTGCGGGCGCTGTTCGGGCGCACACTGCCCGCGCGCGAGGCCGTGTACCTGCCGTTCTGTGATGCGGCGGGCATCCCCATAGACCGCGGCCTGGCGCTGTACTTTGCAGCGCCCTTTTCCTTCACCGGTGAAGACGTGCTGGAACTGCAAGCCCACGGCGGTCCGGTGGTGCTGCAGTTGCTGCTGGCGCGCTGCCTGCAAGCGGCCGCGCACTGCGATGCCTTCGGTGCGCCCGTTTTGCCGGGCCTGCGCCTGGCCACGGCGGGTGAGTTCTCCGAGCGCGCCTTTCTCAACGACAAAATCGATTTGACCCAGGCCGAGGCGATTGCCGACCTGATTGACGCCAGCACCGAGGCGGCTGCGCGCAGCGCGGCACAATCGCTTTCCGGCGCGTTTTCCAAAGAAATACACGCGCTGCGTGAAGCCCTCACGCGCCTGCGCATGCTGGTGGAGGCCACGCTGGATTTCCCCGAAGAGGAAATCGATTTTTTGCAGAAGGCCGACGCCAGTGGCCAGTTGGCACGCATCCAGGCTGCCCTGCAAAGCGTGTTCACTCGCGCTGCGCAAGGCGCGCTGCTGCGCGAAGGCATCCAGGTGGTGATTGCCGGTCAGCCCAATGCAGGCAAGTCGTCCCTGCTCAATGCCCTGGCCGGGGCCGAGCTGGCCATCGTCACGCCCATCGCGGGTACCACGCGTGACCGCGTGCAGGAGACCATCCAGATCGAAGGTGTGCCGATCCATGTCATCGACACCGCCGGACTGCGCGCCAGCGAGGATGCGGTGGAAATCATCGGCATTGCACGAGCCTGGCAAGCCATTGCTGCGGCCAATGTGGTGCTGTTCCTGCATGACCTGACGCGTGCTGACCAGGCTGAATACCAGGCGGGGGACGCCGATATTCGGGCCACCCTGGCGCGCACCTTGCCTGCAGGCGTGCCGGTCATGGATGTCTGGAACAAGGCCGACGCAGTTACGGGCCCAACCCACGCGCAGGGCCTGACGCTTTCCGCGAGGACCGGGGAAGGCTTGCAGGCGCTGCGTGCATCACTGCTGCAGGCGGCCGGTTGGCAGGCGCCTGCAGGCGGCAGCTTTATTGCCAGGGCGCGCCACATCCAAGCGCTGCGCGCCGTGGAAGAACATTGCCGGGAAGCGGCCCTTCACCTGGCTTGCCAAGCGCAGGCGCTGGACCTGCTGGCCGAGGAATTGCGCCTGGCCCAGGGCGCACTGAGCGACATCACGGGCGAGTTCAGTTCCGACGATTTGTTGGGCGTGATCTTTTCCCAATTTTGTATTGGCAAGTGATCTGTCCTACACTGTCTGCACAAGGAACACTTTTCCACACATCCATGTCATTTCTACGCTGGTTTGGCAAAAAAGAAGCGGCCCACGAGTCGCTTCCAGATCAAAGCTCCGATCTGGGGCAGGTCGATGCCACGCTGCCCATCAACCGTCTGACGCACCTGCCGCCCCATCCTGAGCGGGGTGTGGATCCAGGCAGCCGCAGAAACGAGCGCCTGGAGCGCCGTGAGCTCTTGTATGGCGTGGTGCGTGAATGCATGACGGCAGCCGGGGTGCTGTCTTCCACCTACAAGTTCAAGGTGCTGTCACTGGACGCCAGCGGCCGCAAATACCTCATCATGGTGGACATGCCGCATGACTACCTTGCCAACCCGGTGCAGTTTGCCGACACCGAGGGCGCGATTGCCCGCAGCGCCAAAGAGCGCTACGACATTCTGGTGACGGCAGTGTATTGGCGCGTCAATGAGGTGGTGAGCGCCTCCGGATTGATGCCGCCGGTGCGTGCCACAGCGGCGCACAAGGCGCCAGAACGTCCCCCAAGCGCCGCTGCCAGCCCACAGCCGGAATCGCCCTATGCCGAGTTGCAAAAAGAAGAGGTGCTGGCCTTCAAGCGGGCCGTGGCGGCCGCCGCCAGTGGTGCTTCCCAACGCAGCGAAACCCGCAAGTCGCCACGCCGCAATCCCGATCAAGTGCCTGATTTCAGCAACACCGAGCCCTTTGAAGCCCCAGCACCACTGGGCCCTTCCCAATTTGGCGGGCTCAGTTAGGCCGCAGGCCTAATGCCCTGCAAAGTCCACCAGGGTATACAGCGGCAAACCGGATTCGCGCAGGCGCGCTGACCCGCCGAGCTCAGGCAAATCCACAATCGCTGCACCTTCCATCACATGCGCGCCCTGGCGCTCCAGCAGGCGCCTTCCTGCCATCATGGTGCCGCCGGTGGCAATCAAATCGTCGATCAACAGCACGCGCTGGCCCGGCTTGACGGCGTCGGTATGCAGCTCCACCGTGGCGCTGCCATATTCCAGCTCATAGGTTTCTTCCACCGTGGTGAAGGGCAGCTTGCCCTTCTTGCGGATCGGCACAAAACCCACGTTGAGCTCATAAGCCACCACCGCGCCGATGATGAAGCCGCGCGCATCCAGCCCGGCCACCACATCCGGGCGCAGCGCCGGGTCCATGTAGCGGTGCACAAAGGCGTCTATCAGCACCCGGAACACCTTGGCGTCCTGCAGCAGCGGCGTAATGTCCCGGAACTGCACGCCAGGCGCAGGCCAATCCGGCACGGTGCGGATATTGTCACGCAGGTATTGGTTCACGCTGATGTGTTGCATGGGGAGCCTTGGCAATAAGAGCTATTGAAAC
>CANCCF010000151.1 GCA_947374485.1 Comamonadaceae bacterium
GAACCGTGTCGAGTGGCAGCGTCGGGTCCAATTCGACAATTTCAGGCAGCGGTGGCGCGTTGACGGCAGGGTCTGGGAGAGCTGGCTGATTGGGTATGTCAAGCTGCGTGGCTTCCGCGACGGAAATCAAATCGTCATTTGCGGGTGCTTCGTCGGCTGGAAACGGCGATGCGTGGTCAACCGGTGCGGCTTCTAGCGAAGGGGCAAACGCGGGCTCCAACAGCGACGCGATTTCGCGCGCGCCAGCAGCATGGGCGATAAGCAACGCGGTTTTCCCGTCTGAGTCGGTAAGAAGCGGGTCGGCGCCAGCTGCCAGAAGCAGTTTGAAAATGTGGGGCTTGTTTCGCGAAGCGGCCAGCATGAGCGGGGTCTGACCACCAGCATCTCGGGCGTTGAGGTTGTCGCCTCGCTCAATATGGATGCGGACGGCGCTCTCCACCCCCGCAATAATTGCCATGCGGAAGAAGCTGCCAAGAGTCGGTTTAGGTTGGCTCGCGGAACCGTTCATGAGCGCGCCTGTTCCCGGACCGCCAATTTGGCGATTTCTTCAGTTTGCGGAGGGTTTCCTGCATCCTCCGAGTCAAGGCGCTGGCCGTGGCCAGACAGCATCATTGTCCCTGCGGCCATATTGGCTCTGTTTAGTTTTGCCCTTGCAAATTCTACAGGGGGGACGTGTTCAAAATGGATACTTTCGGGATGTATTTGCCAGTGAGGAAGCTATGGGAAGCCAGCGCGAGCCCTTTGAGCAAGTATTCTCAATTTGGCAGGGGGAGGTAGAACGATCTGATTCAGGAATGAGATTGCATTTTCGGGACGCTATCGCATGGTTGAGGTTTCTTTGCTAGATTGGCAATGGGCGGTCAAAGTCGATGGCTAAGCTCGAGAATTTGCGATCTCGGTCTGAGAAGGGCCCTGTGCAACGCGGACATAAACGCAACGACAGGAGCGGCAGTGAATGCTGCGAATTCAAACGAGGCCGGCAGCGTCAAGGCCGCATCACGTTAAACTGGGAAGGTGTACCGCAAATTAGCGTGGCACTTGCAAACCATGCGCCGTTGTGCTTTCATGACAATTTAGACCTTTTGCGAAAATGAAGATCAAGCCGTCCGACCGGGTCATCTATGCGCACAACCCCTTGGCAGAGGTGTTGTGCCAAGTCAGGTTCGATCGCATTCTGCAGCTTGAGGCAAACGCTCCCGATGCATTTCAAGAAAAATTTGCAGCAGAAAAGTATCCAAAAGTAGCCAAGGAACAGGTGGCGGCCTTTCAGATGTCTGTGAAAGACAAAGAATCCATTGCGGTGTCGAGCCCCTCCGACTTGCCGACGATCCATCATTTCATCTCTGTAGACGGGCAGCGCAAAGTATCGGTCAACGCAGATTCGCTTACGTTCACTTGCACGACGTATGAGCGTTGGGAAATCTTCAAACGACATTTTTTGGAAGCGCTGGAAGCCTTTTCAACAATTTACCCCCATGCCACGGCAATTCGGGTTGGGCTTCGCTACAAGGATTTGATCGAGCGCGAGCGTCTCGGCCTTGAAGGGGTACCATGGCACGAGTTGCTTGCGCCCTTTGTCTCTGGCGTTTTCGCAGCCGACGATTTCTTTGAAACCCCACTCACAGACGATGGAACAGTGGTGCAGCAAGCGTCCCAGACCCTCTTGAAACTCACCGATTGCAGCCTACTTTTGCAAAGTGCATTGCTTCGCTCCATCGACAATTCCGGGCAACAGGCGTTTTTGATTGATTCAGACTTTTTCGAGGATTTTTCGTCGTTCAAGGTAGACCTTGAGCGCATATCAAGTGCGCTGGACGTATTGCACACCAGCGCGGATGCGGTATTCCGACGTTGCATAAAGGACCGACTACATGATGCACTCAAGTCTCGCGCAGCCTAACGAATCTCCTTCCGGCTACGTCGGAGGGATGGATTTTTATCGCCTTTCTGAACTCTATCCAGCAGTGCTGGGCAAGACCGATATAGGCCAAAAATTCACATTCGTCGGAGCCTCTGTTCGCCATACCTCTTCGCAAATGAGAGAGCAGGTAATCGAGGGCGTCGCGGCATATGCGATGGACATCGCGATAGACCTGACGGCAGTGCCTGCGCAAGCTAGGTTCATTTCGGTCAGGCCTCGCAAGGAAGAGGCTGAGCCATTGTGGCTTGCAAATATCAACCATCGTCAATCGTCAATCGAGCTCCATGCCATTACCTGCTCGGTCAAATCGTTGTTTGACCAGCTGGATGCCAAAGGCGCTGACTCGGTCAATGACTGCTTGGGCAAGGTGAATGTCCACGAATCGAACGACTACCACCTCATCGCAATCCTGCGCAGCCTCTTTAAGGGCAGGAATCAGTTGAGCAACTGGCGCGAGGTCGAAAGAAGGACTCGCATTGAACTGGCCGACAGAGGCTTGGATGCGGTCAGAATCATGAAAGGCCTAGATGCCGTTTGAGCGGATTTCAGACCAAAACAGCGACTACTTAGCCAACCGAAAATATGTTGGCATCTTTGTTTCCGGAGATTCCGCAAGCCACGCTGGCTTGGTCTATGGATGGCAAGTTGTGATCGGGAAGAAAGCCGATGGAACACCAGCGACAAATGAGGGAACCAATGAATTTCACTTTGTTCCCCATGAAATCAAAGGCGGTCCCTTAAAAAGCTCAAAGAAATACCTTATCGCGTCCTTTGATTTTGATGATCGCACCGCCAAAGGATTCGCAGCCATGCTGAAGGCAGTGGACGACAACAAGCCCCAGATACGCTACGGATTGGATTGGGAAAACGCGCTGGGTTCGTTCAACTCAAAAGGCGACTATATAGATCCTGAACGGAGGCTTGGCCTGACTTGCTCCACGTTTGTTAGCGAGCTTATTGCAGGCCATGGTTTTCCAGCAGTCGATTATGAAACCTGGCCTCATAACGACCCAAAAGACTTGGATTGGCGAACTGAGCAAGAACGGCTGTACAACTTGCGGCTGACTGAGGGCCGCACCCGTATGACTAATGACGACATCCACGCCATGATGGATGTGGACCCGCTTGTTCGCCTCAAGCCCAGTCAAATTGCAGGGGCGGCCTCTTCGGACTTCAACCAGTGGCCTTTCGCACATGCCACAGCCGATGCAATTGCCAAGAAAGTCATTGCAACTTTTGAGGCCGAATTCCCCCCCCCGCCCAAGCAGCGCGATGCTTAGCGATTCTTCTTAGCTGCGATCCTACTGCCTCGCTTTGGCGATGCTGAGCCCGTAAAGCCGAGCGCTTAAGAGGCAGAATCCGGGCTGAATACAGAGTCCTAGTCCACATATTTTTGAGGCCTAGCCATCCGAGCCTTGACTGGATTGGACTTTGTCCGTACGCGTAGAGAGAAGGCCGAAATGACCAGCTTTCCACCCGGAATCGTTGATCAGGACCCATTCAAAATGCTTTTAACGCTATTGATTTAAGCGAACATTCGGTTTGGAATTCCGCTTCGACATCGGCTTGGCCGCCTTTTTGAATTTGGGCAATTTTTGCAAGGCTTCTATCTTCAAAAGCTTTGCGAAGCGCTGTCGCGCTGTTCCTTCGTTGTGAGGGTAAATCAAGCAACTCTGCGGGTCTTGTTAAAGCTCGTTGGGTTCATATCGAATTGCTGCGAAGGTGCTGGTCCGCCTCAGGCTTGGCCCGTGGCGTTTCATTGCTTAGGACGTCGTGATTGATCATTGCGTCAGCATGGGGTCGAAGCATCTCAATGGGCTCCGCTATCCATCGCCATACCTTTTTCAAGTAGTCCTCCCCATGCCAAGCCGTATAGTCTGAGCGAGGCTCGAACATGACATTGCTAAGGTCGTGAGCGACCGCCATCAGGTCTTCTAGAGTCTTGGATTGATACAGAAAGAAACCATCGTCGTCCGGCTCCCAAGCGCGAATATGCCGGGCCTTTTCAATGGAGGCACAAGTCAACGGATCGTTATCGCGGACTTTCACATTCGTCATTGCTAAAAGGGCTTTCTTAATCGCTATATCGACTTGCTGCGAACCGGCTTTTCCGGGTTGGGTTTGGGCCGGACTTTCTTGGCGATTTTTGAGAGCTCGCCCTTTTCTCTTGTAGCTTTAAGGTCTGCCTGGATGGCATCCAAATCGTAGTTTTTCCACGTCCAGACCACTTCGTCTTCGGCCTTGGCCCGCCAGGATAGAAAATCTTTGCCTTCGGTGCGCACGATGTTCTTTAAATCATTCGCTACGTTGCGCAGTTCCCCGGAGCTCTTCCACGCTCGAGCTTCGACGTACGACCTACGGTTCGCGGAGAAGGAGTGCTTTTCCGTTGTGAGAATGTCAGTCGCGTACTTGATGCTCGCAAGGAAGGTTGCTGTGCGGGGAGTGCATCTGTACTTTTTCGGCTTTTTTTTCATATCGACCTCGCGTGGACGGGCTTGTCCGTGTCGGGTTTGTGATGGGCCTTCTTGGAAATCTTCTTGAGCGCGCGCTGTTCTCGGGTGGCAAGCGCGTCTGCTCGAAGCGTTTGAAGGGGTGCGCTTTGCCATAGCCACTCATTGCCGCCGTCGGTCGATGTGCTCCAGTCGCTGCTTTCGTCGTCGCAATGGCAAATGATTGAGGTGAACTCTTTGGCCATCTCGGCCAACTCGGCGACGTCGCTCGAACGAGCTTGTTTGGACTTCTTTTGGCGACCGCTTTTCGACACCTTCTCTTCGAGGACAAATACGGCGGTGGCGTGCTTGACGCTCGACTTAAAGATGTCTGAGCGGTAAGTGCATTTGAAAGTCGTCATAAAAACTCATTGCTGGCGAGGTGGCGGACTGCGCGCATGGTCGGCTCGTACGAAGCATGCGCTTTCGCCTCGCGCAGAAAAAGAGTCTTCCCATAGGAATTCGCCACGTCTCCTCCTTGATATGCATCCTTGTCGGATGTTGTTATGGAGGAAATTGTAGTCCTGCAAATTAGTCGGGCAGTCCACTAGGTTGGCAAGTTTCGCGTGGAAATTTTCGGGCAGAGGCGGGCCGAATGCCTTGGCATATAGCAAGAATTCTTACGCTGCCAAAGTGGCAACCGCTAGCTATTGCCAAGCGTGCGGCAATCGTAGAAAATTGGGCCGCGCATGGCCGGGAGGCCGTGCCCGCTGCAACCCTGAGGGGCAGCACAGCCGATACGACTAATCGACGGCTCCCGTCATCACTGGATATCAGAAGCGGGGACTTTCCATCCAAGGAGTCCCTATGCCATCAAAGATACAGTCCCTACGTCATCAAGCCTTTCAACTGCAATGCGGCCGCTGCTGGTATTGCGGCGTCCAGATGTGGCGCGAATCGCCCTCCGAGTTGCCAAATGTCAATGAGCGCTCGGCATCGCGGCTGCGATGCACGGCCGAGCACCTTGTCGCAAAAAGCGACGGAGGGAAGCACGAACTATGCAACGTGGTGGCCGCATGCGCTCATTGCAACCATACGAGGCACAAACGCAAGAACCCGCCAGAGCCGCAGTCGTACCTATCGACTGTTCGCAAGCGCGTCAGCCTAGGACGGTGGCACCACCCATGGGTGCGCGAGTACGGTTTGCTTCTTCCTGCATCCTAAACCGGCTTTGGCGATGGGGGTTCGAAGTGCCTTTGGAATCAAGTTGGACCATAGCCCGATTTCAAAGTCGGGGCGTGTTAGCGGCTTTCTTCGCAGCAGGCGTAGCAGTGTTCAAGATGATCGAATCGTAAAATGCTCGAAGTTCAGGAAAATTTTTAAGAAGTTCTGACGCGACTTGTTCCCCACTTGCACATGCAAGGTACAGAGGGTCATTGCCAGAAGCAACCTGAGCGCGGATAACTGCGCTGTTGGGGAATTTATATACAAAGCGATAGTTGATAGTGTCGGCGACTGGATCGTGAATCCCCGCTCGAACTTCATATTGGAATTCGAGGTCGAATCCGCCAGCGTTCGTGGCTTGGGTAGTAGTGAGCACCAAGATTTCAACCTTGTAGGTGATCGGCCCATCTTGGTAAAGCCAGTGGCAAAGCAGCAAGGCAGAGCTCCTTCGTAGGGAAGGTATTGGATTGGTTGTCATTTTTCTAGCTGCATCAATGGTGAAAGGCAATAGGGGAATCGACCTGATTTGACTGCGTCAAAAGTTGCATTTAGTTTGCACTGATATGCCAATTAATTTGACATGTACACAGTGTTTAATGCGCTTGCGGCATTGCTTGCATAGGTGCGTCGGAAGCTCGCGCTGCGCCGCCAAGTTTTACGGGATTTTCAATGTGGCGCTCCGCCAAGTCGATGTCTTGGGGTGAAACTTGGCTCTATGGCCTTGCGGGAGGCTTGGAAGGGTCTATCTAGCCGCAGATACCGCCGCCAAGTCGCCGCCAAATTTTGAAAAAAGTTGCGAAAACCTAGTATTCATGCGGGTTGCAGGACCATGCGCGCATCATGGGCCATCATGGGGGTGTGGGCCGACAGCGGCGCGGGCGTCTCGGTCGGCAGTTTTTTTTCTTTTGACATCAGGGACAGGGCGAAGGTGCTACAGGATGGGCCATGGCGCCATTGTCCGGCATGGATGCGGTTCAAGGCTTCTTGAGTCAATCCAGCATGGGAGCGGCGGGAAAGTCCACCGGAATTTTGGTCGTCGAGTGCAGGTAGTTGCTTACCGTCTTGTCGCCCATGATGACGATGGCGTCCACCAGGTTTTCCTGGGTCCAGCCGGCCGCAAAGAAGGCGTCGACCAGTGCCTGGTCCACATGGCCCCGGCTCTGCGCGACGCCCTGGGTCAGTCGGGCCAGCGTGTCCAGCTTGGGGTCGAAGCTGGCGCGTCCATGGCGAATCTCCATGACCTGTGCATCGGTGAAGCCGTTCATTTTTCCGAGCATGGTGTGCGCGGCCAGGCAGTACTGGCATGCGTTGACCTGGCTCACCACCAGGTTGACGACTTCGCGCGCTTGGCCCGATACGCTGCTCTTGGCGTTCTGAAGTGCCAGGTAGGTGGCAAGTGCCGTCTCCGAGTGGGCAAAGGTGGCGTAAAGGTTGGGAACCATGCCCAGCCCCTTTTTGAGCTTGTCGAAAATGGCCTGGTTGCCTGGGCTGACTTCTTCGCGGGTGGGTACGTTGATGGTGGTCATGGGGATCTCCGGTTGGTTGATGGATGCCGCTACTGTGACTGATTCCATTTGGTTGATATAGACTGGTTTTGGTGCTATCAATTAGTCAAATATGGAATATATGGAGCCCTTATGGACAAGCTTTCAGCCATGCGAACCTTTGTGCGGGTGGTCGAATCCGGCAGCTTTTCCGCGGTGGCCGACGAGCTTCGTTCCACCCAAAGCGCCATCAGCAAGCAGGTGGCCGCCCTGGAGAAGCAGCTGGGGGCCAAGCTGCTCGTCAGGACCACACGGTCCCTGGCCCTGACGGAGGAAGGGGCGCGCTACTTTGAGCAGGTCCGCCGCCTGGTGGCCGAAATCGCCGAAGCTGAATCTGGCCTGGCCAAGGGTGAGGGGCAACTGCGCGGCTGGTTGCGGGTAGCCGCATCGGTGGGCTATGGCCGGTTGAAGCTGATGCCCCTGGTGCAGTCGTTCATGGCGGCGCACCCCGATGTGAAAATCGATTTGCGGCTGCACGACGGCTTTATTGATTTGGTGGAGCAAGGCATTGACGTGTCGGTTCGCATTGGCGACCTGCCGGACAGCGGGCTGGTTGCCCGGCGCATTGGCAGCTCGCAGCGCATGCTGCTGGCCCAGCGGAACTACCTCCCATCGCTTCCCCACGGGATGCACGCGCCTGTCAATCCGGAGGACTTGCAGGCGCATGACTGCATTGTGTACACCGGCATGTCCACCAGCAACCTGTGGACCTTCACGGGCAGCGCTGGCGCCCCGCAGGCGATTGGCGCCACCAAAACGGTCCGGGTGGAGGGGCGCATGCAAACCAACAGCAGCGAGGTGATCCGCTGCGCCGTGACCAACGGAATGGGTATTGGCTACGCGCCTGCCTGGCTGTTCGAGCCCGAGTTGGCCAGCGGGGAGGTGGTGCGCCTCATGCCCGACTGGGAGTCGCCGCAATCGCCCATTCACTTGGTAAGCCCGCCGGAGCGAAAGCATTCGGCCAAGGTCAAAGCCTTTGTCGGGCATGTTGGCAGGGCCCTGGCTCCGGCTCAGCCAAGCTGACGCCTGCCTCCACCGCTGCCTTTGCCGGTGCCGCAGCTACGCCACTGGCCCCAGCGCTCTGCTTTTGCGCACCAGCTGCTGTTCGGGGATGGGCAGGTGGATCAACGCGGCCGCCACCGCCAACAGCACGTCGGCATACCAGATCCAGTCATAGCTGCCGGTGGCCTCAAACACCCGGCCACCCAGCCAGGCACCCAGGAAGCCGCCCACCTGGTGCGTCAGCATCACCAGCCCGAACAGGGTGGCCATGTTGGCCACACCGAAGAACTTGGCCACCAGCCCGGCCGTGGGCGGCACCGTGGAGAGAAAGGTCAGGCCCATCACGGCGGCAAAAACCAGCGCAGTCACGCCCGTCTTGGGCAGCAGCAAAAACAGCACAACCGCCACGGCGCGGGTGGCATACACCAGCGACAGCAGCGACTTCATGCGCCAGCGCCCCACGGCCCAGCCCATGAGCACACTGCCCATGATGTTGAAGAGGCCCAGCACGGCCAGGGCCCAGCCGCCGTACTCTGCAGGCAGGCCGCAGGCGGCAATCACGCCGGGCAGGTGTGTGGCCAGAAAGGCCACATGAAAACCGCACACAAAAAAGCCCGTGGCCAGCAAGCGAAAGCCAGGGTGGGCCACGGCTGTGGCGATGGCCTGGCGCGTGCCCACCGTGGCCGCAGCCGCACTGGCGGGCAAGCGGGGCGCGCTCTTCAACACCAGGGCGGCCGGCAGGGCGAGCAGCACCAGCAGGCCCAGGATCTGCATGGCTCCAGCCCAGCCCATGCCCGCGCTCAAGGCACCTGCAATCGGCGCCATGACAAACTGGCCAAACGAGCCCCCGGCATTGACGATGCCCGTGGCCAGGCCGCGTCGCTCGGGCGCAATCAGGCGTGTCGTGGCCGCCATCAGCACAGCAGGACCGGCCATACCCGCTCCGCCTGCGGAAAGCACGCCAATGGCAAACACCAGGCCTGCGGTGGTGGTCATGAGCGGCGTAATGACCGTGCCAATCGTCACCAGCAGCACGCCCAAGACCAGCACGCGGCCTGTGCCCAGCTTGTCTGCAATGGCCCCGGCAAAGGGCTGCGTCAGGCCCCAGCACAGCTGGCCGAACGCAAACGCCAGGCTGATGGAGCCCAGCCCCAGGCCGGTGGCTGTGTTGAGCGGCGACAGAAAGAGGCCCATGGATTGGCGCACCCCCATGGTCAGGGCAAAGGCGCCGGCGGCGGCGGCCAGCACCGTCCACAGGCCAAAGCGCGCGGCGCGGCTGGTGGCGTTGGTGCCGGTCTGTGGGGTGGTGTTTGCGTCAGGCATGGTCGGTCTCCTCAGGCAGGGTGTTCAGGGTGTCCATGGAATGGTCAATCAGCGCATGCAGCGCCACCACCGTGTCCATGCCCAGCAGCGCGTTGATGCGGTCCTGGGCGCGGCGCCAATGGCGCTGGGCCTCCGCGCGCTTGTCGCGTCCGGCCGGGGTGAGGGCGACCAGGCGGCTGCGCGCGTCGCTGCCGGGTGCGACCGTTACCCAACCCGCATCCACCAGCGGCTTGAGGTTGCGCGTGAGGGTGGATGCCTCCATCTTGATGCCCGCCGCAAGATCCACAGGCCGCACGGGGCCGAGCTTCTCCACGTGCGAGAGTAGCGAGTACTGCGTCGTCTTCAAGCCCACCTTGGCCATTTCGGCGTCGTAGTGCTGCGTGATGCGGCGCATGAACTGCCGCAGCTTGAGGTTGGTGCAACCCTGGGGGCGGGTTACAGGAGGAGTGTCTGTTCGCATGATTCAATTGTATCTACAATCATTGCATATGCAGTTAAAAGGAGTTGGCATGGCGTTAGATGACATGGCTATGGATTGGGCAAACCAGCAGGCTGCCGCGCGCCAGCGCG
>CANCCF010000152.1 GCA_947374485.1 Comamonadaceae bacterium
CGGGTGAAACGGGCAATCTCTACGCGCAGCAATACCAAGTAGGCACACGTTGACGGGGCCCCCGGAGTGTGCGGGTAGGTAGCATCGAGCCGTCCGGGTGACCGGCGGCCCAGATTAATGGTGGTCACGCAAGGGGAAACCTTTGTGCACAGAATCCGGCTTATCGGTGGGCTTCACACTTTTGCCACCTTTTTTGCGGTATGGTTACTGCGTCCACCACCCCATTGACGGAGGCCCTATGCGACCCGTACGCGAGCTGTTGAAAAGTAACGATGCGCCCTGGAGCCTCAAGCCGCAGGACAGCGTGTTTGATGCCCTCAAAACCCTCGCCGACCACAATGTGGGCGCGCTCATGGTGATGGAGCAGGGCAGGCTGGTGGGCATCCTCTCCGAGCGCGACTACACCCGCAAGATTGCGCTGGCAGGCAGGTCCTCCAAGGACACGCAGGTGGCCGACATCATGACCGCCAAGGTGCTGACGGTGGACGCCAGGTCCCGCACCGAAGACTGCATGGCCCTGATGAGCCAAAAAAAGATCCGCCACATGCCGGTGGTCGACGGCGACAAGGTGCTGGGCATGATTTCCATCCGCGACATCATGGACGAGATCATTGCCGACCAGGAAGCCACCATCAGCCAGCTGCAAAGCTACATTGCCAGCTGATGCCTGGTCAGAACTTCTCGTGCGCCGCTAAATAGCGCCACTGCCCCATGGGCAGATCGCTGAGCGTCACGCGCCCCAGGCGGATGCGGCGCATGGCTTGGAGCTGCAAGCCGCCCCGTTCACACAGATACGCCACCAGGCCCGGATGCGCACCTTTGATGGCAAAGCGCAGCTTGCTTGTTCCCGTTTCTTCTGACGAGCTGTTGACGCTGAAACGGGTATGCGGCAGCGGGTTGCGTTCGTCTTTCAGGGCGCGGGCAATTTTTTGCAAGGCGTCCTCGTCCACTTCGCCTGCCACATCGGCAATGATTTCGTGCTCCATCGAGCCCAGGTCTTCGCTGAGCTTGCGCGTGGTGCGCCAGTCCTGCGTGAACACCACCAGGCCGCTGGCGCCGGTTTCCAGCGGCACCTCGGCCTCCAGGTGCAGCAGGTGGCGCTTGAGCATGCGGATGTCCGAACTGTCGTGGGCATAGTGCTTGGCGGCAACCAGCAGGCTGCGGGCGCTTTGCACGCGCGGCCTGCCTGTTTGGCCGCGCGCGGGCGCACGGGCGCGGGCAGGCGCTGCGGGTTCGTCGTCGTCCTCCTCTTCCACACCGTCCAGCCAGCCCGGTGGCTTGTGCAGGATTAGCGTCACATCGGCCATGTTGAGCAGGCTGGCGGCCGGGTCCAGGGTCACGGTTTGCTGCTGCACACGAAACGGCGGGTCTTCCACCACCACGCCGTTGACCATCACCCAGCCGCATTCGATGTACTGCTCGGCCTCGCTGCGCGAGCAGCCCTTGAGCTGCATCACGCGCTTGGAGAGGCGCTCGCCCTCATTCGCGGCCGCAGTAACGGGCTTGGGGTCACGGTCCACGGTGCGCGGGCGGTTTCTGGGCTTGGCGTTGGACGGCGCTGCCGGGCGGTTGTCGGCCATACCGGGGGCGGGGCGGTTGGCCCCCGGGTTGCTGGCGGCGTAGGCGGCGCGCTTGAGGGCGCGGTTGGACTCTGGGCGGGCCGACGCGTCGCGGGTGGGGCGCTCGGTGCGCGCCGGGGGTAGCCCTTCAGGACGCGCGGCTCGTTGGAAGGTACTCATGCGGGGCTCGATTCTTTAAAAGGGGTTTGCAGTTGCTGCAGGTGTTCCACATGGGCCAGCAGCGAGCGCCTGGCCACTGGCCAGATGCGCGGGTCCACATCGTCGTAGGCCAGCGGCAGCCACTGGTCCAGGCTGCCATGGGGGTTGGCCTGCATGACCCGCGCGATCTTGGCTTCGCGTTGCAGGCGGTGGGCTTTCAGATGGGCGATGGCCGCCAGGGCGTTGGGCATCACATGGCCGTGGGCGGGCAGGATGTACTCCGCCTGCCACTCGGTGCAGGCCAGCGCCAGTGCGTCCAGCGATTGCAGGTAATGGCCCATGTGGCCGTCCGGCGGGTCAATCACGGTGGTGCTGCCGTTGAGGATATGGTCGCCCGAAAACAGCAGGCCATCCTCTTGCAGCAGCAGGCACAGGTGGTTGGCTGCGTGGCCGGGGGTGTGGATGACGCGCAGGCTGTGCTGTGCGTCGTCCGGGTAACCCGCGGTGGCAGGCATGGGTGTGAGCCGCAGCACCTCGCCGTCCTGCAGCGCACGGTCCGGTGTGAACACGCTGGCAGCGCGTGCGGTGGCCGCCGAGGGCATGCCCAGAATGGCAGGTACAAGGGACTCAGCCGCCTTGCCCTGCGCGCACAGCGCCTGCAAAGGCTTGGCACCCGGCGCATGGTCGGGATGCGAATGCGTGCACACAATCTGGCGGATGTTGCCACCGCTGCCATCGGGAAACACAGCGGCCTGCCACAGGCGCTGCAGATGGTCGGCATCGGCCGGGCCCGGGTCGATGGCGATGAACCCGGTGTGGACGTCGCCCACCAGGTAGCTGTTGGTGCCGGGGCCGGTCATCACGCCGGGGTTGGGTGCCGTCAGGCGCAGCACGTTGTTCAGGATGGCCACCGGCACAGCGGTCTGCCAGTCGGTGGGGGCGGGAATGGGGCCCACGTCGGGTTGGAGGATTTGCGTGGGTCTGGGCATGCGGGCCATTTTGCAACCAAAAGGGTGGCCATCCATGTGGGCAGATAATTGAGGCCATGCGAATTCCGTTTACCAAAATGCAGGGTGCGGGCAACGACTTTGTCGTGCTCGACGAAACCCGTGGCCGCCTCGGTCTTTCGGCTGCGCACTACCGCTTTCTGGGCAACCGCCATTTTGGTGTGGGCGCCGACCAGATCCTCAGCGTGCGGCCCTCGCCCGCCGCCGGTATTGACTTTGAATACATCATCCACAACGCCGACGGGCAGGAGGTGGAGCAGTGCGGCAACGGTGCGCGCTGCTTTGCCCGCTTTGTGCGCGACAGTGGCCTGAGCGACAAAGACACTTTGCGTGTGCAGACCATGCGGGGCGTGATCGAACCGCACCTGAATGCGGACGGCCGCGTCACCGTGGACATGGGCGCGCCGCGCTTTGCGCCCCATGAACTTCCCTTTGACGCCAGTGGCCTGAAGCTGCAGCCGCAGGGTGACTGGGGCAACTGGTCCATCCTGCCCGTGGGGGCTGGGCACGAGGTGCTGCTGGCCACCGTTTCCATGGGCAATCCGCATGCGGTGCTGCTGGTGGACGACGTGGACAGCGCACCGGTGGCGCTGCTGGGCCCGCAGATCCAGGCCAACCCGCGCTTCAGCCAGGGCGTGAACGTGGGCTTCATGCAGGTGCAATCGCCGGGCAGCATCCGCCTGCGCGTGTACGAGCGTGGTGTGGGCGAGACGCTGGCCTGCGGCACGGGCGCCTGTGCCGCCGTGGTGGCTGGCATCCGCCTGGGCCTGCTGGGCAACAGCGTGGACGTCGAGACGCGAGGCGGCATATTGAGCATCTCCTGGGCCGGTGGCGACGCCCCGGTGCTGATGACCGGCCCGGCCACCACCGTGTTCCGTGGCGAGATCGAGATGCCCGACGACCTGTCTTCCCCTTCACTTTGACTGATCACCCATGAGCAACCTTCTGAATTCCGCACTGGCCAACCCCATCACCGAAGACGACATTGCCAACTACCTGGCCAACACGCCGGACTTCTTTTTGCGCCATGCCGAACTATTGGCTGCCGTGCAACTGAACAGCCCGCACGGCCAGCGCGCGGTGAGTCTGCAGGAGCGCCAGGCCGAGATGTTGCGCGAAAAAATCAAACTGCTGGAGCAGCGCATCATGGAGATGCTGCGCAACGGCAATGACAACGTCATCCTCTCCAACAAGATCATCCGCTGGGCGGGCCATCTGCTGCAGGGCGGCGATGTGCGCCAACTGCCCCGGCAACTGGCCACCGACATCGCGCAGCAGTTCGCCGTACCCCAGGTGGGCCTGCGCCTGTGGGACGTGGCCGCCGACTATGCGCATGAACCCTACGCCCAGGGCGTGAGCGATGACCTGAAATCGTTTGCCTCGTCGCTCACTGAACCTTTTTGCGGCCTGAATACCGGCTTCGAGTCGGTGAACTGGCTGGAGACGCCGGAGTCCATCACCTCGCTGGCGCTGGTTCCCCTGCGCGTGGGCCCCAGTGGTTCCAGTACCCCGGCCTTTGGCCTTTTGGTGCTGGCCTCGGGCGATGCGCAGCGCTTTACCAGCGGCATGGGCACCGACTTCTTGGCCCGCATTGGCGAGCTCGCCAGTGCCGCACTCTCGCGCCTGCGCTGAGTGCACCGGCCGCGGACAGCAAGCGTGGCGGACTCCAACCCCCTGGTCGAAAAATACCTGGAGTACGTGCGCGTGGAAAAACGCCTGGCCCAGCGCACGGTGGAGCTCTACGCGCTCGACCTGCACAAGCTGCAGGCCTTTGCCACCGCAGCTGCCGTCGACCTGCTGGCGGTGCGCAACCCGCACATCCGCCGCTGGGTGGCGCAGATGCACAGCGGCGGGCGCAGCGGCCGCGGCATTGCACTCATTCTTTCGGGTTGGCGCGGCTTCTACACCTGGCTGGGGCGGGACGGGCTGATCGCCAGCAACCCGGTCGTGGATGTGCGCGCGCCGCGCCAGGCCAAGCCCCTGCCCAAGGCACTGGGCGTGGACGACGCCGTGCAGTTTGCCGATTTCCAGAGCGATGACGACCCCTGGCTGGAGGCGCGCGATGCGGCCATGGTGGAGCTACTCTATGGCAGCGGCCTGCGCGTGGGCGAGCTCACCGGCCTGGACGTGGAAGCCAGCAGCAGTGCACGTGGCTGGCTCGACCTGCAGGCGGCCGAGGCCCATGTGCTGGGCAAGGGCGCCAAGCGCCGCACGGTGCCGGTGGGCAAGACCGCCCTGGCAGCACTGGCGCGCTGGCTGGCCCTGCGCGGCCCCATGGGGACCTCACAGGCCGGGCCGGTGCACGCGTCCAAGGCCGACGCGGCCCGCGCCCTGTTCATCGGCCGCAACAGCACGCGCCTCACCGCCCAGTCGGTCTGGCAGCGCCTGAAACGCCGCAG
Source organism: Comamonadaceae bacterium (assembly GCA_947374485.1). GTDB lineage: Bacteria > Pseudomonadota > Gammaproteobacteria > Burkholderiales > Burkholderiaceae_C > Allorhodoferax. Next base: position 5,125 of record CANCCF010000152.1, read on the forward strand.
CCAGCTGGCCGGGGTGCCCACGCCCGTACACCCCCACATGCTGCGCCACTCCTTTGCCAGCCACGTGCTGCAAAGCAGTGGCGACCTGCGCGCGGTGCAAGAGCTCCTGGGCCACGCCAACATCACCACCACACAGGTCTATACCCGGCTGGATTTCCAACATCTCGCCAAGGCGTATGACGCGGCGCATCCCCGAGCCCACGCCAAGGGCAAACCTAAGGCCTAGTGGCGAGGGGTGACAATAGCCCCATGAAAATGATTCGCCTGCGCGCTGGCAAAGAGCGTTCCCTCCTGCGCCGCCACCCCTGGATTTTTGAGTCGGCCATTGCCAAGGGCGGTGGCGACAGCGGCGAGACCGTGCGCGTGGAATCCCATGAAGGCCAGTTCCTGGGCTGGGCGGCCTTCAGCCCTGCGTCCAAGATCCGCGCCCGGGTCTGGAGTTTTGAGGAGGCCCAGCGCATTGACGAGGACTTCTTCAAGGCGCGCATTGCAGAGGCCGTGCAGGCCCGCGCGCGCTTTGACATCCAGAGCGATGGCGCGCGCCTGGTGCATGGCGAGTCCGACGGCCTGCCGGGCCTGATCGTGGACCGTTATGGCGACACGCTGGTGGCGCAGTTCACCTCCGCTGGTGTGGAGCGCTGGAAAGATGCGATTGCCGACGCCTTGCTGGCCGTGACAGGTTTGAAAAAACTGTACGAGCGCTCGGATGCCAGCAGCCGCACCCTGGAAGGTCTGACGGAACAGACCGGCTGGCTGCGCGGCGAGGGCGCCACCGACCTGGTGCTGCAGGAACACGGCTGGAAGCTGCACCTGAGCATTGCCACCGGCCACAAGACCGGTTTTTATCTGGACCAGCGCGACAGCCGCCACACCTTTGCCGCCTACACCCGGCGCCTGCAGTTCCAGCGCGTGCTCAACTGCTTTTGCTACACCGGCGGCTTCACGGTGGCAGCCCTGAGCGGCGGCGCGGCCCACGTCACCTCGATCGACTCCAGCGCCCCGGCGCTGGAACTGGGTGCCGCCAATGTGGCGCTCAACGGCTTTGAGGCCGAACGCGCCACTTGGCTGGATGCGGATGTGAACGCCTCGTTGCGCCAGTTTGGCCAAGACGGCCGGACCTTTGACGCCATCGTGCTCGACCCGCCGAAATTCGCCCCCACCGTGGCCCATGCCGAGCGCGCCGCACGCGCCTACAAGGACATCAACCGCCTGGCCTTCAAGCTGCTGGAGCCCGGCGGCGTGCTGTTCACTTATTCCTGCTCCGGCGGCATCAGTGCCGACCTGTTCCACAAGATCGTGGCCGGTGCGGGGTCTGACGCCGGGGTGGACGGTTTCATTACCGAGCGCATGGGCGGCGCCCCCGACCACCCGATGACAATTGCCTTCCCGGAAGGGGAATACCTCAAGGGTCTGGTGGTCATGAAACGCTAGCCTCACCCGGCACGGGGCGCTGCCCCAGGCTTGAATTGACCGATACACTCCCTACCTGCTGATTTTGGGCTCCCACCATGTCTCTTATTCCCGCCACCATCCTCACCGGCTTTTTGGGCTCGGGCAAAACCACGCTGCTCAAGCGCGTGCTGGCCGAGGCCCATGGCCAAAAAATTGCCGTCATTGAGAACGAGTTCGGTGAAGAAAACATCGACAGCGACATTCTGGTGAGCGACACCAACGAGCAAATCATCCAGATGAGCAACGGCTGCATCTGCTGCACCATCCGCGAAGACCTGCGCGCCACCCTGCGTGACCTGGCCGAGAAAAAGCGCAAGGGCGAACTCGACTTTGAGCGTGTGGTGATCGAGACCACCGGCCTGGCCGACCCCGGCCCGGTAGCGCAGACCTTTTTCATGGACGACGAGGTGGCCGAGTCGTATTTGCTGGACTCCATCCTGACCCTGGTGGATGCCAAGCATGCGGAGCAGCAGCTTACCGACCGCCAGGAAGCACGCCGCCAGGTGGGCTTTGCCGACCAGATTTTCATCAGCAAGTCGGATCTGGTGTCCGCCGAAGACCTGGATGCGCTGACGCACCGTTTGAAGCACATGAACCCGCGCGCACCCCAGCGCGCCGTGCACTTTGGCGAAGTGGCCTTGAGCGAGGTGTTTGACCTGCGCGGCTTCAACCTGAATGCCAAGCTGGACATTGACCCCGACTTTCTGGCCGAAGGCGACCATGACCACGCGAACCATGACCATGGTCATGACGACCATGACCATGACCATGACCATGGCGAACACTGCGACCATCCTTCGCATGCCCACAGCGACCACGGCCATGGCCACCACCACCACCACGATGACGATGTGAAGAGCTTTGTCTTCAAATCCGAACGCGCCTTCGATCCGGCCAAGCTGGAAGATTTTCTGGGCGCCATCGTCAATGTCTACGGCCCGCGCATGCTGCGCTACAAGGGCGTGCTGCACATGACCGGCACCGAGCGCAAGGTGATTTTCCAGGGTGTGCACCAGTTGATGGGCAGTGACTTGGGCCCGGCTTGGGGCGAAGGCGAGGTGCGCACCAGCAAAATGGTGTTCATCGGCATCGACCTGCCCAAGGACATCTTGTTGCAGGGCCTGGAGCAGTCCCTGGTGTAGGTCGTGTGTAATGGTGCTGCGCTATGCTGCTTGAAACGGGCAACTGGTTTTGAATGGGGGCTCAACAATGGCGGGTAGTGGAATGATTGTCTCGATTTTGCAACTCATGGGCTTTCCGATGGCGAAACCTGTACACTCGCGCGCCGAAGAAACCCCACAGGCCAAGCCCTCAAAAGCCCCCCGTGGGAACCACAACGCCACACAAGACCCGCCGGCGAGTTCCACCAGGAGAGACCACGTGAATGCCAAACCCGGGAAAGACCCCAAGTCCAAAGTGGCTGCAGCCAAGCCCAAGGCCTCTGTCAAGGCTGTAGCCACACCGGTCAAGGCACCTGCCAAGTCGGCGCCCAAAGCCGCTGCCAAACCGGCGGTGGCGCTCAAGCCCAAAGCCCCTGTGAAATCGGCCGCCACCACGGCGGCCAAACCCGCCGCTGTGGCGCCAGCCAGGCCCGCGCCCAAGGTGGCGGCAAAACCTGCAGTAAAACCTGCAGCCAAACCGGCTGCCAAACCAGCCGTATCGCTCCCCGTCAAGGCAGCCAAGGCCCCGGCGCCCGCTGTTCCCCTGAAGCCTGCTGTTGCCAGCAAACCCGCTGCCAAACCAGCACCTCCTGAAAAAGTATCTGCCCCCATGACCACTGCTGCGACCAAGTCCGCACCCGTCGCTGCGCCTGCAGCATCCAATGTTGTTGCCCAGAAGACCGGGCGCCCCTCTTCGCGCCTGGCGCAGCTCACCGTGCCCTCCATGGCACAGGCCGTGGCCTCCACAGCGGCCAAGGCCAGCTACAGCCAGTCCACCCCCGAGCACGTCATCGTGCCGGCCCTGCCTTCCTCCATCAAAAAAGACCCCAAGCTCGCCAACAACTGGAAAACCAAGCCCGTGGCCGAGCTGAGCGATGCCGAACTGATGGCCATGCCAGACTCCGAGTACATGAACGATGTGCAGATGGCGGCCTTTCGCCTCAAGCTCTCCACGCTCAAGCAGGAAATTCTCGCCAGCGCCGGCGAAACCACGGAACACCTGCGCGAGGACACCTCGGTGGTACCCGACCCGGCCGACCGCGCCACCATTGAAGAAGAGCATGCCCTGGAACTGCGTACCCGCGACCGCGAACGCAAGCTGCTCAAGAAGATCGAGCAGTCGATTGGCCGCATTGACGCGGGCGACTATGGTTATTGCGATGAAACCGGCGAGCCCATCGGTGTGGGGCGCCTGCTGGCGCGACCCACCGCCACCTTGTCGCTGGAAGCGCAGCAGCGGCGCGAACTCAAGCAAAAGATGTTTGGCGACTGATTGGAACGCCTCCAACCGCCTGATTCCCAAGGACAGTAAACATGGCCACGAAAGACGATAGACCCGGTCTGCTGTCCAAGGTCGCCATGTTCGTGCGCAATCCGACCAAGGACTGGTCGGAGCTGGACCAGCCGGTTGACAACGACGCCAACGGTTACGACAAGCAGGCCCTCAAAGCCATGATCGAACGCAAGCGGCAAAACGACTTTGTCCGCAAGCGCGAGTTCGACCAGCTGCGCAAGCTCAGGGACCGGGACCCGGGCGCGATCGCCAGCTTGGCGCGGCAATCGCATTTTCAGAACAGTCTGGCCAGCGACCTGGGAGGGCGGGCCGTCACGCTCAAGAAGATTGACGAGATCGAGGCGCAGATGTCGCGCCAATGGTGGAAGAGCAAGAACGACGGCACCAGCCTGCCGGCTTCAGGTTACCCGCACACGAACACCAGCATGCCGTCCCCTGGGGCCTCCGAGATGGAACCGGTGCCGGGTGACTCCAAGCTGTCGGCATCGTTCGCGGCAACCGAGCCCTTGTGGGTCAAGCGCGAAGACGGCAGCCAGGACGCGGATGAATTCATCCCCACCCAGATGTCGGATATGGCCTCGGTGCCCGGCCAGGAAGCACCGGACAGCCAGGGTGCCATGGGCGATGTGGACGGTGGTTTTTCTGCGTCCCGGCTGTTTGCCATTGATATGGATGTGGCAGAGGCCGATCCCGAGCTCGAAGAGGCGGCCATCCGCTTTGCCAATGGCGACAATGCCGGCGCAGAAAATGGACTGCTTGCGGCCCTGCGTGGCCAGCGGTCGGCCCTGGCCGGCACGCCCGTTACCACGGTGTCGCCTGAGGTGCAGGCCTGGGCTATGGCCCTGTTGGACTTGTACCGCGCGACCAACAACCAAAGTGCATTTGAGGCCGCGTGCCAGGAGTTCGCGCTGCAGGCGGGCAACGCCCGGCACG
>CANCCF010000153.1 GCA_947374485.1 Comamonadaceae bacterium
TGCCGCCAGCCGCACCGCTGATGACGCGGCCCGCGGCGTCGGACAGGGCTTGCACTTCCAGCTCGGTGTCCACAGCGGCGGTGGCGCTGCCGTCCACAATATCGTCCAACAAAAACAGGGCACTGCCGGGGGTGGCCGTGCCGCTGACACCGGTCACACCTATGGCGGTGTACTGCGCACCGGTGAGCGGCGTGCCAGTGTTGTTGCGTGTGCCGTCAGCACTGGTCAGGATGGCGTTGTAGGCGTTCACAATGGTTTGCACTGCGGGCGTGGTGTCGGCCAGCGCGCCGTTGATGAGCGGGCTGTCGAGTGCGGTGTTGATGGAGGTCAGGTTGCCCGCATTCACGCCGGTCACCAGGGCCGCCGCGTAGACGCTGGCGGCAAGGCCACTGGAGGCAGCGGTGTTGGTCTCGGCGGCGACTTTGATGGTGTTGAGGGCGGCGTCCACGCCACCGCTTGCAATGCCTGCATTCACTACCGCCTGCAACTCGGCCTTGGTGTCCACGCCGGTTCCGTTGTCCGGAGTGGCTGCAATGGCGGCTTGCACGGCTGCAATATTGCCAGGGGTAACACCGGTGATGCCCAGCACACCCAGGTCGGTCTGGGTGGGGGCGGTGCCACCGGCTGCGCCACTGATCACGCGGCCTGCGGCATCGGCCAGGGCTTGCACTTCGAGCTCGGTGTCTACGGCCGCGGTAGGGCTGCCATCCACCACATCGTCCAGCAGTGCCAGGGCCGTGCCAGGGGTGGCTGTGCCGCTCACGCCAGTGACGCCAATGGCGGTGTACTGCGCGCCGGTGAGTGGCGTGCCAGTGTTGCCAAGATTACCGTCAGCACTGGCCAGGATGGCTTTGTAGCCGTCCACAATGGTCTGGATTTCAGGGGCGGTGTCGGCCAGTGCGCCGGTGACCAGCGGGCTATCCAGCGCAGTGTTGATAGAGGCCAGGTTGCCTGCATTGACGCCTTTGACTCCGGCAATGGTGTAGGTCAAGGCCGAGGGCGTGGTGGGATTGGCGTTGTTGGCTTGGGCGGCATCGCGGATGGCGTTGAGGGCGGCCTGCACTTCGTCGTCAGGGTACAGGGGTGTGACGGTGCCGGGGTCGAGCGGGGGATTGGGGTTGGTGGGATCGGTGATGCGGGTTTTGGCGTCGTTGGTGTCGATAGCGCCGTCGGCAAATATGAGCTTGTCATGGTTGAAGGTGGTGCCGGCCGTGACGGTGACGGACTCCAGGTTGCCGCCTATGGTGCGGGTGAACAGCAGCTGGGTACCGCCACCAATGACGCTCTTGGTGTAGTCGTCAAATTTGCCGCGGAAGTAGACCAGGTCCACACTGCCGCCGAGCACCGTGGCGTCCACTTTTTCACCGTCGGCCACATACACCGTGTCGATGCCGTTGCCGCCGTTGACGATGAGGGAGATGCCAGGCTTGTTGGAGGCAAAGGTTTCACCCACCTGGCCCGCGCCTGCGTTGTTGGTGGAATAGGCCTTGACGGTGGCGTTGAGCGGTGCGCCGGGTGCTGCAGCACCGATGGGGGCCAGCGAGGTTTCGGTCGGGTTGGGAATGGGCAGGGCCGTGCCGTTGTTGACGGCGTTGTAGAGCGCGTTGGTGGTGACGGTGCCGTTGGCAAACACCAGGGTGTCAAAGTTGAAGGAGGTGCCGCCAGCGACTGTGACGGATTCGGTTTTGCCGTTGACCACGCGCGAGAAACTCAGCAAGGTGCCGCTGACGGAGCCGGTGTAGTCAGACAGATTGCCCGTGAGGTAAATCTTGTCGGCGCCGCTGCCGGTGTTGCTGAGGTCGTAGCTGAGGCCTGGACGGACAAAGATGCTGTCGACTCTGGCGGTGCCATTGAATTGCACGGATTCGCCCACTGTGGTGACGCTGCCGTAGCGCAGGTCGAAGTCCAGAAAGTCCAGGTTATCAGCCGTGGGAGTGAGAACGTAATACTTGGATGTGGTGGCCATGGTGTTTCCTTGGAAGTTGCTTGCGGCGTGGATTCAGGACACCGGTTGGGACGTGTCCATTCGTCTGCCAAGAGCGAAGTGACCAAGTTTTTGCTGGGCAAGTGGATTGCGCAGGTCAGCTTTGTCTTGTGTCGGACAAAGTTCGGGATGCCGGCTCAGGGAATCTCACACCCCACGGTGCGTGTGGCTTGATGCGGGCAATGATCTTGCCGCCGCCATGAGAAAGGCCGCCTGAAGGCGGCCTGATGTTGCCTTTAGGCTTTGGTATCCAACAGGGCGCCTGCGATGGCGTTACCCGTCTTGAAGACCGCCAGGTTGGCCAGGAAAGCGTTCTTGGCCTGGAGCTGGTTGACCAGATCCGTCTCCAGCGCCGGGCCCGTGTGGGCTGCGGCCACCACGCTCGTCGACACACCGCCATCGGCCTGCGGGCTTTGCACCACCGCCTGGCGCTTGTAGCCTTCAGTCTGCGTATTGGCCACGTTGTTGGCAGAGGCATTGAGCTGGGTTTGCGCCGCGTTCATGCCGGACAGTGCGATGGATGCGATGGACGACATGGCGGTACTCCCCAAAAGAAAAAAGGCCTGAAGACAGCAATCTTCGGGCCTTGGTGCTGAAACAACAAGCCCTGCGGCCTGCGTTTCAAACGCTCAGGTTTTGCGCTTCAAGCGAAGTTGGTTTCAGCAAAGCCCCAGTTCACCAGCTTGTCGAAGAAGGTTTCGACATACTTTTGACGCAAATTGCGGTAGTCAATGTAGTAGGCATGTTCCCACACGTCAACCGTGAGCAGGGCCTTGTCGGCAGTGGTCAGCGGCGTGCCGGCGGCACCGGTGTTGACGATGTCCACCGAGCCGTCGGCCTTTTTCACCAGCCAGGTCCAGCCGGAGCCGAAGTTGCCCACGGCCGACTTCACAAACGCTTCCTTGAAGGCGGCGTAGCTGCCCCACTTGGCGGTGATGGCGGTGGCCAGTGCGCCGGTGGGCTCGCCGCCGCCGGCGGGCTTCATGCAGCTCCAGAAGAAGGTGTGGTTCCAGATCTGGGCGGAGTTGTTGTAGATGCCGCCGCTGGACTTCTTGATGATTTCTTCGAGCGTCATGGCCTCGAACTCGGTGCCCTTTTGCAGGTTGTTCAGGTTGACCACATAGGCGTTGTGGTGCTTGCCGTGGTGGAACTCCAAAGTCTCTTTGGAATAGGCGGGAGCCAAAGCGTCAATGGCATAGGGCAATGCGGGCAGGGTGTGTTCCATGGGGTCCTCTTCGGTTGGTGGTTATTGCTAGGGCTGGATTGTAGAAACTAATTGGGACGCACGTTCTGCGCCTGCAGATCAACCGCGCCGTCGGCCAAGGTTGCCACCAGACTTTGCCCCACCCGGACTTGGGCTGAGCGGGTCACCGGGCGGCCGTCTTCCTCGGTCAGCCAGGCATAGCCGCGCCGCAAGACCAAAGCCGGGTCTATCGCCTTGAGCCTTAGATCGGCGCGCTCACACAGCGTTTGCTGGCGCTGCAGGTTCATGCGCAGGGCGTGGGCCATGCCTTGCTGCAAAGCGTCCAGCTGCGCGCGCTGTCGCCCCATGGCCAGCGTGGGCCGACCGATACGCGCGGTCAGATGGTCCACGTGCTGGGCTTCGCGCTGCAGGTAGCGGGTAAGCGACAGGCGCAGGCGGGCTTGCGCCTCGTCCAGGCCGCGTTGGTACGACTCGGCACTGGCACTTACCAGTTCAGCCGCTGCAGTCGGTGTGGGCGCGCGCAGATCGGCCACAAAATCGGCGATGGTGAAGTCGGTTTCATGGCCCACGCCGCTGATAACAGGCACCGGGCTGGCCGCGATGGTGTGGGCGAGTTGCTCGTCATTGAAGCCCCACAGGTCTTCCATGGCGCCGCCGCCGCGCACCAGCAAGATGACGTCTATGGGTGTGGCGGCCATGGGGTCTTGCACCAGTGCATACAAGGCCTGCAAGGCGCGCACCAGTTCCCTTGGCGCGCCCGCGCCCTGCACGCTGGCCGCTGCCAGTACCACCGGGATATGGGGCACGCGGCGTTGCAAGGCAGTCACCACGTCATGCAGTGCCGCAGCGCCCAGTGAGGTGACCACGCCAATGCCACGTGGCATGGCGGGCAAGGGGCGTTTGCGCGCGGATTCAAACAAGCCCTGTGCTTCCAGCCTGGCTTTGAGCAGCAAAAACTGCTCGAACAGGCTGCCCTCCCCGGCCCGGGTCAGGCTTTCCACAATCAGTTGCAACTCGCCGCGCGGCTCGTACACGCCCAGGCGGCCACGCACCTCGACCTTGTCGCCGTCGCGCGGGGCAAAGTCCAGCAGGCTGGCAGCGCGACGGAACATGGCGCAGCGCAACTGGCCACTGGCGTCTTTGAGCGAGAAGTAGCAATGGCCACTGGCGGCACGTGAAAAACCGGTGATTTCGCCTGCTACTGCTACCGGGTTGAAGCGTGTCTCCAACGCGTCCGCGATCGCGCGGCAGAGCGCGCCTACCGGCCAGACCCGTGGCTGTGCGCCATCCAGCCCTTGGGACAGCATGGGGTTTGTGTCTGAGTCCGTTGATTTCATTGGAATTTTTTCTGCTGCAAATGTCATCAAAGTGTCTAAACGCCGTGTTTGTGCGGGTTGCGGCGGGTGTCCTACCGACTTTTGCACAAACTTATCCACACAATCTGTGCGCAGATGCTGACCCTGACTAGGCCATAATCCCCCTCTACAAATCATTCGCACGGAGGAGACTTTTGCTTTCCATCATACAAGCCGCTGGATGGCCCATTTGGCCCTTGATCGCATGCTCCATTCTGGCGTTGGCCATCGTTATTGAACGCTTTGTCAGCCTGAAAACCAGCAAGGTTATTCCAGCGCGTTTGCTGGATGAAGTCATCAACGTCACGCGCAAGGGCATTCCACCGGCCGACGTCATCAACCAGCTGGAAAAGAACTCGGCACTGGGCAAAGTGCTGGCCAGCGGCCTGCGCGCGGTGAATTCCGAGCCGCAAATCAGCGAGGAAGACCTGCGTGCAAGCATGGAAAACGTGGGCCGCCAGGTGGCACACAAGCTCGAGCACTATCTCAGCGCGCTGGGGACCATTGCTTCTGCGGCACCACTGATGGGACTGTTTGGCACGGTGGTGGGCATGATTGAAATCTTTGGCTCACAGTCACCCGGTGGCTCCAGTGGTGGCAACCCGGCGCAGCTGGCGCATGGCATATCCATTGCGCTGTACAACACAGCTTTCGGCTTGATTGTGGCCATTCCCTCCCTGATTTTCTGGCGCTACTTCCGCGGCCGCATTGATGAATACCTACTGGTGCTCGAAGTGGACGCTGACCGCTTGGCGCGCCACATCAAGGGCCTGCGCAAGTAGCCCATACCAACGGAACCCACGCCATGCACTTCAGACGCAGAAGCAACGACGAGCCGGAAATCAACCTGATTCCGTTCATTGACGTGTTGCTGGTGGTGCTGATCTTTTTGATGCTGTCCACCACTTACAGCAAGTTCACCGAAATGCAGGTGTCGCTGCCGGTGGCAGACACCGATTTGCTGCGCGAGCACCCCAAGGAATTGATTGTGGCCGTGGGCTCGGACGGCAACTTCAGTGTCAACCACACGCTGCTGCAAGGCCGCAGCCTGGAGATCGTCGCCGCTGCCTTGAGCGATGCAAGCAAAGGCACCAAGGACACCGTGTTGGTGATCAGCGCCGACGCCAGTGCCAAACACCAGTCGGTGGTGACCGTGATGGAGGCCGCCCGCCGCGCTGGCCTGAATCAGATTACCTTCGCCACCCAGTCGTCTTCGCAGGCTGCGCAGTAAGGCGATGCCTGTGGGACAGGCGTGATGCGAACGCCTGCTGAGCATCTGCTTCGCGCATGGGAACGGCGGGGTTCGCTGGCGCTGTTGCTGCTGCCCGTCGCCCTGCTCTACCGTACCTTGTTGAGTCTGCGACGCCTGCAATACCGCACCGGAGTGCGCACACCGCAGCGCGTGGGTTGCGCTGTGATTGTGGTTGGCAATGTGGTGGCCGGTGGCGCTGGCAAAACGCCCACCACCATCGGCATCGTGCAACACCTGCAGGGCCGTGGAATTGAAGTCGGCGTGGTGTCGCGTGGATATGGCCGCACCGACCAAGCCGTATGCGCTGTGACGCCCGCTACCGATGCAGAGGTGGCAGGTGATGAGCCCCTGCTGATTGCGCGTGCCACCCAGGCCCCGGTGTTTGTGGCAGCCCAAAGGCATGCTGCCGCAGCGGCGCTGTTGGCGGCCCACCCCAAGACCCAGGTCATCGTCTGCGATGACGGCTTGCAGCACTACGGGTTGTACCGCGATCTGGAAGTGTGCGTGTTTGATGACCGTGGCACTGGCAACGGCTGGCTGCTGCCCAGCGGCCCGCTGCGCGAGCCTTGGCCGCGTGTGCCGCTGGCCTGTGTGGGGCAGCGGGACGACCGCCTGCTGGTGCTGCACACCGGCAGCAATCCAACTTTTGCCGGCTACCGGGCACAGCGGCAACTGGCTGCGCACGCAGTGGCGCAAGACGGCACACAGGTGCCCCTGACCCAACTCAAGGCGTTGGAGGCGCCCTTGCTGGCTCTGGCAGGCATTGCCAGGCCTGCGCTGTTCTTTGCGTCGCTGCGCGCCTTGGGTTTGCCGCTGGCGCAAACCCTGCCCCTTCGCGATCACTTTGAGGTTTCACAGTTCGACACCGCAAGGCTGCAAGGCCACCAGGTGCTGTGTACCGAAAAAGATGCCGTCAAACTCTGGAAAGTCTGGCCCCAGGCACTGGCCGTGCCCCTGGTGCAGACCCTGGAGCCTGCTTTTCTGCTGGCGCTGGACGCCATGTTGGGTGCCGTACTGGCAGCAAAGTTATCATCCACGCATGGACACCAAACTGCTTGAACTCATTGTCTGCCCTGTCACCAAAGGGCCGCTGGAATACGACCGCGAAAAGCAGGAGCTGATCTCCCGCTCAGCCCGTCTGGCCTACCCGGTGCGCGATGGCATACCCATCTTGCTGGAGACCGAAGCACGCACACTCTCCGACGCCGAACTCGGCCTCTGAATGGCCGGGTCAGCATGTCCTTTACCGTTCTGATTCCTGCGCGGCTCGCTTCCACCCGCTTGCCCAACAAACCTCTGGCCGACATTGCGGGCATTCCCATGGTGGTGCGTGTGGCACAGCGGGTGGCGCAGGGTGTGCCGCAATCGGTGCGCATAGTGGTTGCCGCGGATGACCCCTGCATTGTTGAAGCCTGTGCGGCCTTTGGCGTGCAGGCCTTGTTGACCCGGGTGGACCATGCCTCTGGCAGTGACCGTCTGGCCGAGGCCTGTGACCTGCTGGGCCTGGCCGATGACGAGATCGTGGTGAATGTGCAGGGCGACGAGCCGCTGATTGATCCGGAACTCGTCACGGCTGTGGCCGATTTGCTGGGCCGCCACCACACGGCCAGCATGGGCACGGCGGCGCATGCGATCGATGCGGTGCAGGACTTCAAGAACCCGAACGTGGTGAAGGTGGTGTTGAACGCGGCGGGTCTCGCGCTGTACTTCAGCCGTGCGCCCATCGCCTGGTGGCGCGACGGCTATGCCGATGGCATCCACAGCCTGGCGCAGCCCGCGCCCCTGCGCCACATTGGCATCTACTCCTACCGGGCCGGGTTCTTGCGCCTCTTTCCCACTTTGGCACAGGCACCCATGGAGGTCACCGAGGCACTCGAACAGCTGCGCGTGCTGTGGCATGGTTACCAGATTGCGGTGCACACCAGCCTCACGGCACCGGGCGCTGGCGTGGACACGCCGCAAGACCTGGAGCGCGTGCGCAAATTCTTTGCGCCCTAGCGGGCTGCATAGCGCTCTATGTAAGTTAGCCAACAGGCACGCCATGCTATTCTCAGCCGATACATTCGCGTCTGACGGCACGGTCTCAACACCGGCAGAGACACACTGTTCAAACAAAAAAGAGGGGTTCCATGAGACTGATTCTGTTGGGCGCACCCGGCGCAGGCAAGGGCACGCAAGCCACTTTCATTTGCCAGAAGTACGGCATTCCGCAAATTTCAACCGGAGACATGTTGCGCGCAGCAGTCAAGGCGGGCACGCCGCTGGGGCTGGAGGCCAAGGCCGTCATGGCTGCTGGTGGTCTGGTCAGTGACAGCCTCATCATCAATCTGGTCAAGGAGCGCCTGACACAGCCCGACTGCGCCAACGGCTTCCTGTTTGACGGCTTCCCGCGCACCATTCCGCAAGCCGACGCCATGAAGGCGGCCGGCGTGCCGCTGGACTTTGTGTTGGAGATCGATGTGCCCTTCGAGGCCATCATCGAACGCATGAGCGGGCGCCGCTCACACGCAGCCTCGGGCCGCACCTACCACGTCAAGTTCAACCCACCCAAGGTGGAAGGCGTGGATGACGTCACTGGCGAACCCCTGATCCAACGCGAAGACGACAAGGAAGAAACCGTCAAAAAGCGCCTGGAGGTCTACAGCGCGCAAACCCGCCCGTTGGTGCAGTACTACTCGGAGTGGGCGCAAAAAGACCCCGCCACTGCCCCCAAGTACCGTGCCATCAGCGGCATGGGCGATGTGGATTCCATCACGGCACGCGTCTTCGAGGCTCTGTCTAGCTAATGTTCACCTCACGCGTCGCCAACTCCAGCATCAGGGCGATGCGGGCCTTGACTGCCGATAGGCCATAGGCCGCAAAGGTGCCAGAGTGAGAGGTGTTGGCGCTGCCCACCACCTGACCATAGGCGCAGCGGCTCACCCGCACCACACGCACGCCCCGCTGTTGTGCCACCAGCAGGGCCGCTTCCATTTCCTTGTGCACTGTGCCATTGCCGGTGCCCGCCACAACAATGCCACGCAAGGGATCTGGTTCGTCCGCCGTCTGCAGCAGTGCGCGCACCATGGCTCCGCTGGCACCTGCATGGCTGGTTACCAGTTCCACGCGGGGCCAGCCCTGGGCTCTTAAACCAGCGACGTCGACTCGGGTCTGCCCCACATCCGGCTCGGGCCAGCCTGACAGGAGCCGCACCTGCCCCTCCTCCACCAGCCCCAGCGGTCCGCCCTCTCCAGAGTCAAACGCATCCACGCGGTAAGGATGCACTTTTTGCACATGTGCCGCGTTGTGGACCTTGCCAGCGCAAACCACCAACACACCGTGTGCACCGGGCTGCAGTGCGACCGTAGCCGCATCGGCCATATTGCCGGGTCCATCGGGCGCCAGTGAACTGGCCGGGCGCATGGCGCAGGTCAGCACCAACGCCTTGTGCATCAACACATTGGGCGCCAGGGCTCGGCACAAAAAATAGGCTGTCTCCTCCAGCGTGTCGGTGCCATGCGCAACCACTAAACCGGTGACCTCGGGCATGGCCAGGTGGTGTGATACCCGCTCCAACAGACTTAGCCAATCGGCATGCGCCAGGTCTTTGCTGTCGATCTGGCAGACCTGCTCGGCAGTGGCCAGCGAATCACCCAGAACGGTTTGCAGGCCGGGCACAGCGCCCAGCAAATCGGCCACACCCACTTGGCCTGCCTTGTAGCCGACGTTGTCACCAGCAGTCTGCGCGGTGCCTGCAATCGTTCCACCCATTCCCAAAAATACGATTCTTTGAACCATTTCACACAACCCTCTTGTCAAAACAACAAAACTGTTTAAAAATACAGCTACTGGATGGGAAAACAGTGTGTACAGACCCACAGCCATTTTCACCTCTTCACCTCATGCCCAAGGAGTCAAAAATGCTCGAAAGTCCCAAACTCACTGCACGCCAGCAGCAGATTCTCGAACTCATCCAAGCCGCCATTGCCAGCACAGGCTCCCCCCCCACGCGCGCTGAAATTGCC
>CANCCF010000154.1 GCA_947374485.1 Comamonadaceae bacterium
CGCCTGGCGGGCAACTTCATGCACATGGCCGAGCGCGTGCGCGAGCGCGACGAGGCCTTGCAGGCGCGCGCGCAGGAGCTCGAGCACGAGGTCGCCGAGCGCCGCCTGTCCGAGCAGCGCATGCAGCAAATGGCCAGCCACGACGCGCTCACCGGCCTGGCCAACCGCACCCTGCTGAGTGAGCGCCTGCACCAGGCGCTGGCCGCGGCAGACCGCAGCACGCAGACCATTGCCGTGCTGTTCATTGACCTGGACCATTTCAAGCAGATCAACGACACCCTGGGCCACGACGTGGGGGACGCCGTGTTGCGCCGCATAGCCGACAAGCTCTCCTTGCTGCTGCGCCGCTCGGACACCCTGTGCCGCCTGGGTGGTGACGAGTTTGTGCTGCTGCTGCCCGCCATCAGCCACAGCCAGGTGGCCATGCAGGTGGCGGAAAAAATCATCGCCTCGCTGGCGGTGCCGATTGAGGTGGCGGGCAACAGTTTCAGCATCACGCCCAGCATTGGCATCAGTTGCTTTCCCGCCGACGGGGACGACGCCGAAACCCTGCTGAAAAACGCCGACATCGCCATGTACCGCGCCAAGGCCCATGGCCGCAATGCCTACCAGTGCTACACCGCCGACATGGGCCTGCGCGCCAGCGAGGCCATGCCCATGGAGGCGGCCCTGCGCGAGGCGCTGGAGGGTGACCAGCTGGAGCTGCACTTCCAGCCCAAGGTCAGCGCCAGCAGCGGGCGCATCGCCAGTGCCGAGGCGCTGTTGCGCTGGAACCGTCCCGGCCACGGCCTGGTGGCGCCCGCCGGCTTCATGGCCTTTGCCGAGGCGCGCGCCCCGCTCATGCAGGCCATAGACCGGCACGTGCTGCGCCTGGCCTGCCAGCACCTGGCGCGCTGGCGCGCGAGCGGCTGCGCCCTGCCGCTGGCCGTCAACCTCTCGGCCAACCAGTTTGCGCGGCCCGACCTGGTGGCAGAACTCGCCGCCCTGCTGGCGCAGTTTGGTCTGGATGGCCATCTGCTGACGCTGGAAGTCACCGAAGGCGTGTTGCTCACCGACAGCAGCCGCGCGGCCGAGAACATGGTGGCATTGCGGGCCATGGGCGTGCACATCAGCATTGACGACTTTGGCACCGGCTTTTCGTCGCTCTCGTACCTGCACCGCTTCCCGGTGGACGAGCTCAAGATTGACCGCGCGTTTGTCAGCAAGATCGGCCAGGCCGACAAGGACGCCGCACTGGTCCGCGCCATCATCGGCATCGGCCAGGACCTGCAGCTGCAGGTGGTGGCCGAAGGCGTGGAGACCGAGGCGCAGGCCTGCTATCTCACGCAGCAGGGCTGCGATGTGCTGCAGGGCTATTATTTCTACCTGCCCATGCCCGAAGCGCAGTTCATGCAGGCCCTGGAGCGCGATGGCCTGGGCGCCCCGGCCGCCCGGCACGGCCAGGCAGGCCAGCCGGCTTAAAAGGTGTCGAACACCGCGTCCAGCCGCTCGATGTGGCGCGCGCGTTCTGTGGCATCCATGAAGCTGGCGTTGAAGCTGTTGAGCGCCAACTGATATGCCTGCTGGGCACCCAGCTGCAAGGCGGCAAAGGTCTGGGTAAAGTTTTCGTTGATGTAGCCGCCAAAGTAGGCCGGGTCATCCGAGTTGATGGTGGCCACCATACCGGCGTCGAGCATGCGGCCTATACTGTGCTGCGTCAGTGACGGATAGACCCGCAGTTTCAGGTTGGACAGAGGGCAGACGGTGAGCGGTATGCGGTCCTGCACCAGGCGCTGCATGAGCGTGCTGTCGGTCATGGACTGCACGCCGTGGTCAATGCGCTCCACCTTGAGCACATCGAGCGCACTCCAGATGTAGGACGCAGGCCCCTCCTCGCCCGCATGCGCCACCAGCCGGTAGCCCAGGTGGCGGGCGCGGGCAAAGACCTTGGAAAATTTTTCCGGCGGATGCCCCTGCTCGCTGCTGGCCAGGCCGATGCCCACAATCTTGTCGCGCAGGGGCTGCACCTGTTCCAGGCATTCAAAGGCTGCTTCCTCGCTCAGGTGGCGCAGGAAGCACAGGATCAAGGCGGCCGTCATGCCGAATTTCTCCGGCGCGTCCATGCAGGCACGGTGCAGGCCATTGACCACCACCTCGGCCGAGAGGCCGTGCCCGGTGTGGGTCTGGGTATCAAAGAACAGCTCGGTGTGGGTCACGTTGTCGGCCTGGGCGCGCTGGAAATAGGCGCAGGCCATGTCGTAAAAATCCTGCTCGGTTTTGAGCACCAGCGTGCCTGCGTGGTAGATGTCCAGAAAGCTCTGCAGGTTGTCAAACACATAGGCCTCGCGCACGGCCGCGGCCGACGGCCAGGCCAGTGCCAGCTGGTTGCGCTGCGCCAGGGCAAACATCTGCTCGGGCTCCAGCGAGCCCTCGATGTGCATGTGCAGTTCGGCTTTGGGCATGGCGCGCAGCAGCGCGGGCATGCGCTCGGGGGATACGGGTTTGACAGTGCGCACGGGCTTCATGGGATGACTCCAAAGGTAATGGCTTGCTGGCTCAGAAAACGCCGGTAGGCCGACGAGGCCTTGTCGGCCGCGGTGTGGGCTTCGGCGCGCACGTCCAGCGGCAGACGTTTGGGCGACTGCGACTCCAGCACCGGCTGGTCCTGGGTGAAGATGGTGTGCTGGAAGTCACGCAGCTGCTGGTCGGTGGAGGCAAAGTCGGCCACGGCCAGACGGAACCAGACGCGGCTGCTGTCGGGCTCCAGCGGGCAAATGAAAAGGGCGATGGATTCGCGGTAGGCATCGGCGCCCGCACTGGCGGGCACGCTGGCGGTGACGCTGGCAGGCACACTGTGGGGGTCCGGCAGCTTGGTCAGCACGGCAGCAAAAGGTGCCGTCACTTCGTAGGTGTATTCCACCTCTGCCGCGCTGGTGGCGTGCCGGTTGCTCTGCGGCTGCCACGCCTTGCAACCGGTGGCCAGGATGCCGGTGGGCGTGCTGTGCACCGCGTAGTCGGCAATCTGTGCGGCGTCACGGCTGCCCAGCCAGTGCGCATGCACAAAACCGAAGTGCGCCATGTCCAGAAAATTCTCCACCACCCGTGCCGCGCTAACGGCCACGTCATAGGGGCCGCAGTTGAGCTTGCGCAGCTGCGCATCCGCCTCGGCGGCAAAGGCCGGAAACGGCGGCGGTGCTGCGGCATGCGAGGCCGCCATGCGCACCCACACCAGACCGTATTGCTCGCGGCACAGGTAGGTGCGCGCAGCATGGCTTGCGGGCGGCACAAAACCCGGCAGCGCGGGCACCTGCACGCACTGTCCCTGGCTGTCGAACTGCCAGCCGTGGTAGGGGCACTCCAACCGCCCCGCGCACACCTGGCCCAGGGAGAGGCGCGCACCGCGGTGCGGGCAGCGGTCGGCCCAGGCGTGGACTGCGCCCTGGCCATCACGCCACAGCACCAGCGGCTGCTGCAGCAGTGCGGCGGCCAGCGGGGCCTCCCGCACGGCCTCGCACAGGGCCACCGGATGCCAGTGCTCTCTCTCAACCATGGCGCCAAAAACCCCGGTGCGGCTCCACCAACTCGTCGGTCAACTCGGCAAAGGGGCCCTCCACGGTGATGGCCTTCTGGCCCGCTGCAATGACCTGGCGGCATGGCAGGCTGAGCGTGGGGTTGTCATCGGCATTGCCGGTCAGCTCCAGCAGCGCCTCTTCGCTGGCGCCATACACGATGTGGCCGATGTGGGCCCAGTAGCTGGTGGCCGTGCACATGGCGCAGGGCTCGAAGGTGGTGACCAGGGTGCAGTCCCACAGGTAGGCCCGCGAATAGTTGAGCGAGGCCGTGCGTGCCAGTGTGGCCTCGGCGTGGTGCACGGTGTCGATATTGCCTTGCTCGGCCAGCACGGTCTCACCGTCGGGGGCGACCAGCAGGGCACCAAAGGGGTGGCGCCCCAGCGAGGCGGCGCGTTGGGCCACGGCATTGGCGCGGCGCAAATGGCGCAGGGTTTGTTCGTGGTTCATGGTGCTATTTTGAGCGCAAAAAAAAAGGCCACCCACAGGGTGACCTTTTCTTCACACGGCCTGATTACTTGCCGTTGGGTACCTTGCCTTCCACGCCCTTGACGTAGAAGCCCAGACCACTGAGGAACTTGTCGTCCGCGACTTCGTCCTTCTTGATCTGCACCTTGCCGGTGTTGTCCACGATCGGGCCCTTCCAGATGGCGAAGCTGCCGTCCTTCAGGCCGGCCTTGATTTCGTCGATCTTGGCCTTGGTTTCAGCGGGCACGTCATCGGCGATGGAGACGATGTCAATCGCGCCTTCCTTCACACCCCACCAGGAATTGCCGCCACCGGTCCAGGTGCCGTCGAGCACGTCCTTGGTGGCCTTGATGTAGTAGGGAGCCCAGTTGATGGCGCTCGAAGCCAGGTGGGCCTTGGGTGCGTAGGCCGACATGTCGGAATCCCAGCCAAAGGCGCGCTTGCCCTTGTCCTGTGCGGTCTTGAGCACAGCCGGCGAGTCGGTGTTCTGGAACAGGATGTCGGCGCCGCCGTTGATCAGGGACGTGGCCGCTTCGGTTTCCTTCGGGGGATTGAACCATTCGCCGATCCACACCACCTTGGTCTTGACCTTGGGGTTGCTGCTTTGCGCGCCCAGGGTGAAGGCGTTGATGTTGCGCAGCACTTCGGGGATGGCCACCGAGGCCACCACACCCAGGGTGTTGCTCTTGGTCATCTTGCCGGCGATCACACCGGCCATGTAGGCACCCTCGTAGGTGCGGGTGTCGTAGGTGCGCATGTTGTCCGACTGCTTGTAGCCGGTGGCGTGCTCGAACTTCACGTCCTTGGTGTCAGCAGCCACCTTGAGCATGGGGTCCATGTAACCGAAGGTGGTGCCGAAAATCAGCTTGTTGCCTTGGGCCGCCATGTCGCGGATGACGCGCTCGGCGTCGGCCGACTCGGGCACGTTCTCGACAAAGGAGGTGGTGATCTTGTCGCCGAACTCTTTTTCCAGCGCCTTGCGGGCGTTGTCATGGGCGAAGGTCCAGCCGCCGTCACCCACGGGGCCCACGTAGGCGAAGGCAATCTTCAGGGGTTCAGGCTTGGCAGCGGGTGCCGAGGCTGCCGCAGCAGGCGCGGCGGCGGCAGGTGCGGGCTCTTCCTTCTTGCCGCAACCGACCAGGGCCGCCGAGGCGACAGCGGTCAGGGCTGCGAGCTGCAGCAGCGAACGTTTGTGAAGATCTGTCATGTCTAGTCCTTTATGTAAAGAGGGAGTGGAAAGTGCCAAGGGGAGAAAGGGATTATGGCGTGGAAAAAAATCAGGAGCCCGGATAGAACGGCTTGCCGATGGAGGCCGGCATGTTGATGCGGATCCACTGCGGGTTGCGCGAGATCACGGCCAGCACCACCACCGTGGCCACATAGGGCAGGCTGTTGAGCAACTGGCTGGGAATCTGCACCCCCAGGGCCTGCAAATGCAGCTGCAGCATGGTAACGCCGCCAAACAGGTAGGCACCCAGCAGCACGCGGCCCGGGCGCCAGGTGGCAAAGGTGGTCAGGGCCAGCGCAATCCAGCCCTTGCCGGCCACCATGCCCTCGGCCCACAGCGGCGTGTAGACCAGCGAAATATAGGCGCCCGCCAGGCCACAAAAGGCCCCGCCCACGACCACCGCGCCCAGGCGTATGAAGCGCACCGGATAGCCCAGCGCATGGGCCGACTCCGGGCTCTCGCCCACACTGCGCATGACCAGGCCGGCGCGGGTGCGGTACATGAACCAGACGATGGTCGCGGTCAGTGCGATGGCGATGTAGACCATAGGGTGCTGGCGAAACAAGGCCACGCCCAGCCAGGGAATGTCCGAGAGAAAGGGAATGGCGAAGCTGGGGCGGTCCAGCAGCTTCTCCTGCACGTAGGAGGTGCCCACAAACGCCGACAGGCCGGTGCCAAAGAGAGACAGCGCCAGGCCCGTGGCGAACTGGTTGGTGTTGAGCCAGATCACCAGCACGCCAAAGACGGCCGCCAGCACCGCCCCGACCAGAATGCCGGCGGCAAAGCCCAGGGCATCGCTGCCGCTGTGCACGGCCGTGGCAAAGCCGGCAATGGCCGCGCACAGCATCATGCCCTCGGCCCCCAGGTTGACAATGCCGACCTTCTCGTTGATCAAGAGGCCCAGCGAGGCCAGGGCCAGCACCGTGCCCGCATTGAGCGTGGCGGCCAGCAAGAGTGCGTAGGAATCCATTACGTGGCCCTCTTGTACTTGATGGAGTAGTTGACCAGCGTGTCGCAGGCCAGCAGGCTGAACAGCAGCAGGCCCTGGAACACGCCGGTGAGCGACTTGGTCAGGCCCAGGCGCGACTGCGCCATCTCGCCGCCGATGTAGAACATGCTCATTAGCAGCGCAGAGAACACCATGCCGATGGGATGCAGCCGCCCCACGTAGACCACGATGATGGCGGCAAAGCCGTAACCGGCCGGCAAAAAACTGGAGAGCTGGCCAATCGGGCCGGCCACTTCCAGCGCACCGGCCAGGCCGGCTGCACCGCCGGAAATCATCAGCGCCGTCCACAGCGCGCGGCGCGAAGAGAAGCCGGCGTAGCGCGCCGCCGCCGGTGCAATGCCGCCCACCTGCAGGGCAAAACCCGCGCGGGTGCGAAACAAGAATACCCACAGGCCCGCGGAACCCAGCACGGCGAGCAGCACGCCGATGGTCATGCGCGAGCCCGCGATCAGTTTCGGGATGTGGGTGGCGGCCTCGAAGGTCTTGGTCTGCGGGAAGTTGAAACCATTGGGGTCCATCCACGGGCCGCCCACCAGGTAGCCCAAGATCTGCAGGGCCACATAGACCAGCATCAGGCTGACCAGAATCTCATTGGCATTGAACAGGTCGCGCAGCACTGCGGTCACTGCCGCCCAGGCCATGCCGCCTGCAATGCCGGCCAGCAAGATGGGCAAAACGATCCAGCCGCCCGTGGTTTTCTCGGCCAGCAGGGCCACGCCAGAGGCGAAGATGGCACCGATCACATACTGGCCCTCGGCGCCAATGTTCATCACATTGGAGCGAAAGCAGACCGACAGGCCCAGGGCAATCAGCAGCAAGGGCGTGGCCTTGACCATCAGTTCGCCCAGCGCGTAGCTGCTCTTGATGGGTTGCCAGAAAAACATTTCCAGGCCGCGCAACGGGTCCTTGCCCAGGGCCATGAAAAGCACCACGCCGACCAGCACCGTGATCAGCAGGGCCAAGAGGGGTGCCCCGTAAACCCAGGCGCGTGCAGGCTGCTGGCGGGCTTCAAGCTTCAGCATGTTGCACCCCCGCCTTGGCGGACGCCGGCGCGCCCTGCTCCCACAAACCGCTCATCCATTCCCCAATCTTTTCCACCGTGGCGTCGGCCATGGCAATGGTGGGCGACAGGCGCCCGCGTGCAATCACATACAGGCGGTCGCTCACCTCGAACAATTCTTCGAGCTCTTCGCTGACCACCAGCACCGCGCAACCGGCATCGCGCAGGGCCAGAATTTCGCCGCGAATCTGCGCGGCCGCGCCCACATCCACACCCCAGGTCGGCTGGGAGACGATGAACAGCGTGGGCTTGGCATCGATCTCGCGCCCGACAATGAATTTCTGCAGGTTGCCTCCCGACAGCGACTTGGCCACCGCTCTGGGGCCACCGGCCTTGACGTTGAATGCCTTGATGATGGCGGCGGCATGTTCTTCGAGCTTTTTCACCTCGATCCAGCCACCGGCAAACCCGGGGTGCGAGATGGCGCCAGTGCGCGTGAGCAAAAGGTTGTGCGCCAGGCTCAGCGTGGGCACGGCACCGCGCCCCAGCCGCTCTTCGGGCACGAAGTGCAGGCCCAGCTTGCGGCGGGCGCCGGGGTGCAGGGCAGACACGTCCTTGTCACCCATGCGGATGCTGCCTGCCGCGGCGCGGCAGTCTTCGCCCGAGAGCGCATACATCAGCTCCTTCTGGCCATTGCCCGACACCCCGGCAATGCCCACCACCTCACCGGCACGCACCTCCAGCTCAATGCCGTCCAGGTCCACACCAAACTGGTCTTCGCGGGCCAGGCGCAGGTCGCGCACTGTCAGGCGGCTCGCGCCGGGCTTTTGCTTGCGGTGCTCGAGCTGCGGTGGCTCGGCGCCGATCATCAGGCGCGAGAGCGAGGCATTGCTTTCTTCCTGCGGGTTGCACACACCGGTAACTTTGCCGCCGCGCAGCACGGTGCAGGCGGTGCAGAGCTCGCGGATTTCATGCAGCTTGTGCGAGATATACAAAATGCTGCAGCCCTCGGAGGCCAGCTTTTTCAGCACCACAAACAGTTTTTCCACCGCCTGCGGTGTCAGCACCGAGGTGGGTTCGTCCAGGATCAGCAGGCGCGGCTTGAGGTAGAGCTGCTTGAGCAGTTCCAGCTTCTGCTTTTCGCCGGCGGCGAGTTCGGACGGCTTCTTGTCCAGGTCCAGCTGGAAGGGCGTGGTCGCCAGGAACTCACGCAGCGCCGCGCGCTGGGCCTTCCAGTCGATCAGCGCCGGGGTCTTGCCACCCGCCAGCAGCAGGTTCTCGGCCACCGTCATGCCCGGCGCCAGGGTGAAGTGCTGGTACACCATGCCGATGCCCAGCGTGCGTGCCACCACCGGGTTGGCGATGTCCTGCTCGCGGCCGTCGATGAGGATGCTGCCCTCCTCGGCCCGCTGGAAACCGGCCACGCATTTCACCAGGGTGCTCTTGCCTGCCCCGTTTTCGCCCA
Source organism: Comamonadaceae bacterium (assembly GCA_947374485.1). Classification (GTDB taxonomy): domain Bacteria; phylum Pseudomonadota; class Gammaproteobacteria; order Burkholderiales; family Burkholderiaceae_C; genus Allorhodoferax. The sequence goes on from CANCCF010000154.1 coordinate 8,719, forward strand.
GCAGGGCGTGCACGGTGCCGGGCGCCACATGCATGGTGACCCGGTCCATGGCGGTGAAGCTGCCGAAGCGCTTGGTCAGCTCGTAGGTGTCCAGTGCCAGGGCGCCAGTGGCAGGCGGGATGGGGTCGAGCGGAGCGATCATGTGTTTACCCCTGGAATGCCGCGATCAGTGCGGCGGACGGTGCATGCGCACCGAACACTCCGCCCTGCATGGTGATCATGTTCAGCGCCGCCTGGTGGTTGGCCGGGTCGGTGGCGGCGGTGCAGTCCGACAGCAGCAGGCATTCGTAGCCGCGGTCGTTGGCGTCGCGCATGGTGGTGTGCACACACACGTCGGTGGTGATGCCGGCCAGGATCAGGTTCTGGATGCCGCCCTGGCGCAGCACCATGTCCAGGTCGGTGGCGTAGAACGAGCCCTTGCCGGGCTTGTCGATGACCACCTCACCGGGCAGCGGGGCCAGCTCGGGGATCAGCTCCCAGCCCGGCTCGCCGCGCACCAGAATGCGCCCGCACGGGCCGGCGTCGCCAATACCCACGCCGTTGGTGCCAATCTGCTGCGAGCGCCAGCGCTGGTTGGCCGGCAGGTCGGACAGGTCGGGCCTATGGCCCTCACGCGTGTGCATGACCGGGTAGCCCGCGGCGCGCAGCGCTGCCATCAAGACCTTGAGCGGCTCTATGGGCGCGCGGGTCAACGAGATGTCGTAGCCCATCTTGTCCACATAGCCGCCGACGCCGCAGAAGTCGGTCTGCATGTCGATGATGATCAGCGCCGTGTTGGCCGCCGTGAACGCGCCGTCGTAGGGCCAGGTATAAGGTTCGGAACGGATGGTGGGCATGCGTCTT
>CANCCF010000155.1 GCA_947374485.1 Comamonadaceae bacterium
GTCATTTGCAGGCTGTTCTTGCGCACACCGTCGCGAAAGGCGGTGAGCTGGGCCACGGCGTAGTCCGCATGCTGGCCTGCCAGACGCGGGTACTGGGCCGGGATGCCAGCGCCATTGGGGCTGTGGCAACCGGCACAAGCGGGAATCTGGCGGTCGGCAATGCCACCGCGGTAGATGCGCTCACCCAAAGTCACCAGGTCTTTTTCCTTGGCAAAGCCGGGCTTTGCTGCCTTGCTGCTGACCCAGTAGGCGATGTTCTTCATGTCCTCTTCCGACAAAGCCGATGCAAAGCCCATCATGATGGGATTGGCGCGTTTGCCAGACTTGAATTCCTGTAGTTGCTTGACCAGATACTCCGGATGCTGTTGCGACAGCTTGGGGTAGGTGGGCGTGCCGGAGTTGCCGTCGGCTCCATGGCAGGCTGCGCAGACTGCGCCAAAACTGGCTTCGCCTTTGGCGAGATCGGGTTTGTACTTGGCGGGAGCGGCCTCATTGGCCACGGCCGGAAAAGAGAAAGCGGCAACAAAGCCAGCAATGAGCAGGGGGGCGATCAACTTCATATGGAGTGGTTTCTGAGGAGCAAAACTGCACCATTCTACAATGGCGCTTTGGGTTTCCCGTATCTATCCATGTCCACCTCTTCGAACCCAAGCCCTTCGGCGCCATCCACAGCCGCCAAAACCACACCGGGAAAATCGGCCGCCACCGTAGCCATGGGCTGGCTGCACACCGCCAAGTTTTTGACCACAGCGCCGCAGCTGCATTTTCTGCCCGCGCTGGATGTGCCCGAAATCGCCTTCGTGGGTCGCTCCAATGCCGGTAAATCCACCTGCATCAACACACTCACGCAGCAAAAGCAGCTGGCCTTTGCCTCCAAAAAGCCGGGTCGCACGCAGCACATCAACCTGTTCTCACTGGGCAAGCAGGGTGTGATGGACGCGGTGTTGACCGACCTGCCGGGCTATGGCTACGCGGCAGTACCCAAGCAGGACAAGATCCGCTGGCAGCAGGTGATGGCCAACTACCTGGTGTCGCGCGAAAACCTGATGGGCATTGTGCTGATGTGCGACCCGCGCCACGGCATGACCGAACTCGACGAAATCCTGCTCGAAGTGATTCGCCCGCGCGTGGAAGAGGGCCTGAAGTTTCTGATCGTGCTGACCAAGTCCGACAAGCTGACCCGCACCGAGGCCGCCAAGGTGCTGTCCATCACCAAGCTGCAGGCCGGTGGCGGCGACGTGATGCTGTTCTCGGCGCCCAAGCACCAGGGCATTGAAGAGGTCGCGCAGTTGCTCTACAAGTGGGCCCACCCCGAAGGCAAAAAGGAAAAGGCCACGGCAGCTGAACCCGGGGCCGCCCTCAATACGGCGGAGTCTCCCCCGCAGGACGGTCTTTGAAGCGCTTGTGCACCCAGTAGTACTGGGTGGGCATGCTGTCAATGTAGGACTGCAGGCGCAGGTTCATCAGCGCCGTGTCAGCCAACGTGTCAGCACTGGGGAAGTCCTGCCAAGCTGGCAGCACCTCGATGTCATAGCCCTTCGAGGTCATGCGGCTGAGCAGTGGCACCACCTTGGCGCGACCCAGACGCGCAAAACGCGAAAGCGATGGCACGGTGCAGGCTTGCACGCCATAAAAAGGCACAAACACCGACTCTTCCGGGCCGAAGTTCATGTCCGGCAGCAGGTACAGGGGCTCACCCGCCCTGAGCGCTGCGATGATGGGCGTGACCCCTTCGATGCGCCCGAACAGGCGCGCCCAGCCAAAGCGCTGGCGGCCTTGCAGTATCCAGGCATCTGCAATTTTGTTGGCCTGGTCGGTATAAATTGTGGTGAAGTGGCGCGGCAACTGCTGGGTGATGGCCGTCCAGCCCGCATCCAGCCCGACAAAATGCGGCGCAAAAATCACGGTGGGTGTATTGCCCTGCAGTTCCTGCACGGCCCCCGCCAGGCGCAGGCGACGGCGCACCAGCGCAGCATCGCCATGCCAAAGCCAACCGCGGTCCACCCAGGCCTGGGCGAAATGGACAAAGGTCGTGCGGGTGGCATGGCGCACCTTTTCTTCGCTCCACTGCGGAAAGCACAGGCGCAAATTGGTCAGCACCACGCGGCGGCGCGCGCCCACCAGCAGATACAAAATCCAGCCCAGCATCCAGCCCAAGGCGCGCACCCACGGCAAGGGCAAGACGGCCGTCCAGCGCAGCAGCACCAAGGTAAAGCGCGTCATGGCACCATCGCTTTGGGCGCCTTGTAGCGCGCATAGCCCCATAGGTACTGCTGGGGCTTTTGCAGAATCAGATCTTCCATGGCGCGGTTGATTTGTGCGGCGGCCTCGGCCATGTCCGCCGAAAGCCCGTGCTGCAAGGGCGACACGTGGATGGAGTAGCCATTCCCCCAAGGCAAGCGCTCGCCCCAGGCCACCAGCACCGCCGCCCCGGTTTGCAGGGCCAGGCGGGCAGACAGGGTCATGGTGTAGGCCGGCTGGCCAAAGAAGGGGGCCCACACCCCCAAGCCCTGGGGCGGCACCTGGTCAGGCAGCAGACCGACACACTCACCGGCCTTGAGCGCCTTGATGAGTTGCTTGACTCCCCCCAAGGTGGTGGGCGCCGTGGCCAGGCCGGGGCGCTGGCGCGACTGCTGCACCACCGCGCGCAGCCAGGCCTTGCGCGGCGGACGAAACAGCACCGTCATGGCTTGGCCGTGCACACCAAAGCGCTGGGCATAGGCCTGCGCCGTGATCTCAAAGCAGCCCAAATGCGGTGTCAAAAACACAATGCCGCGTTGCCCGTTCAGCGCCGCCTGCACGTGTTCTGCGCCGTCCCAAAAAACGGGCACCGGGCGGCCCATCCACAGGCGTGGCAACTCGGCCAGCAGGCGGCCGGATTCACCTACGGCAGGCAGCCACGCGTTGCGCGCGACTCCGGCCTGGGCCACGTTTTCCAGAAAGCGCTGGCGGTAAGCGGGTGAGGCCAAAAACGCCATCCAACCCAGCAGCCAGCCGCCAGCCTGCAAGGCCAGCAGGGGCATATGCGAGAGCATTCGGAAAATAAAGGTCATTGCTGGGATAAAATCGGCCGTGTCGCTGAGTTACGGAACTACTTGCAGGGCGACACGCACAAGGGCTTTTTTGTTGAAGGCTGCCATTGTGCCCTGCCACTATTGGCAAATCTGCTAAAGCGTTCGCTGCAAGCCCAAAAGCCCAAGCAACGCGACTTGTTGAACTTTTGGAGAACTACCATGGCGAACGACTTCCTCTTCACTTCCGAGTCGGTTTCTGAAGGCCACCCTGACAAGGTCGCCGACCAGATTTCTGACGCAATCCTCGACGCGATCTTCAAGCAGGACCCCAAATCCCGCGTGGCCGCTGAAACCCTGACCAACACCGGTCTGGTGGTGCTGGCCGGTGAAATCACCACCAACGCGCATGTGGACTACATCCAGGTGGCGCGCGACACCATCAAGCGCATCGGCTACGACAACACCGAGTACGGCATCGACTACAAGGGCTGCGCCGTGCTGGTGGCCTATGACAAGCAAAGCAACGACATCGCCCAGGGCGTGGACCACGCCTCAGACGACCACCTCAACACCGGCGCCGGTGACCAGGGCCTGATGTTCGGCTACGCCTGCAACGAGACGCCCGAGCTGATGCCAGCCCCCATTTACTACGCCCACCGCCTGATGGAGCGCCAGGCCCAGCTGCGCAAGGACGGCCGCCTGCCCTTCCTGCGCCCGGACGCCAAGAGCCAGGTGACCATGCGCTATGTGGACGGCAAGCCGCACAGCATTGACACCGTGGTGCTGTCCACCCAGCACAGCCCGGACCAGTCCGAGACCAGCACCAAGATGAAGGCCAGCTTTGTCGAAGCCATCATCGAAGAGATCATCAAACCGGTGCTGCCCAAGGAATGGCTGCAGGACACCAAGTACCTGATCAACCCCACCGGCCGTTTCGTCATCGGCGGCCCGCAAGGCGACTGCGGACTCACCGGCCGCAAAATCATTGTGGACACCTACGGCGGCGCCTGCCCCCACGGCGGCGGTGCCTTCTCCGGCAAGGACCCCTCCAAGGTCGACCGCTCGGCCGCCTACGCTGCGCGCTACGTGGCCAAGAACATCGTGGCCGCCGGTCTGGCCAAGCAGTGCCAGATCCAGGTGGCTTACGCGATTGGCGTGGCCCAGCCCATGAACGTGACGGTGTACACCGAAGGCACCGGCGTGATCCCTGACGCGCAAATTGCCGCGCTGGTGAACGCGCACTTTGACCTGCGCCCCAAGGGCATCATCCAGATGCTGGACCTGCTGCGCCCGATCTACGAAAAGACCGCTGCCTATGGCCACTTTGGCCGCGAAGAGCCCGAGTTCTCGTGGGAGAAGACGGACAAGGCTGCCGCGCTGCGTGCAGCAGCAGGCCTGTAAGGCCACGCCGCCCCAGACGCACCCATGAAACTCGAGACACAACGCTTTATTGACCGTTGGGCAGGCCAGCTGCTGTGCGGCGTGGTGTCGGGTTGGGTGCGGCTGACGGGCTCCGACCCCAAGCCTATCAAGAGCCCGAAAAACATTCTGGTGATCCTGCTCTCCGAGATGGGCAGCATCGTGCTGGCGGGCCCCATGTTCGCGCAGCTACGCCGGCAGTATCCCGGTGTGAACCTGCACATCCTGCAGCTGAAAAAAAACCAGGAAGTCACCAAACTGCTGCAGCTGACGCAGCCGGAATTCATGCACAGCCTGGACGACAGCTCGGGCGCTTCCCTGATCGGTGACATCCTCAAGGTCAGCCGCGACATGCGCGCCCTGGGCCTGGACGCGGTGATTGACTGCGAGCTGTTCTCGCGCGTGAGCGCCCTGCTCTCCTTTACCACCGGCGCCCCCGTGCGCGTGGGCTTCACGCCGCACACGCAAGAAGGCCTGTACCGCGGCAGCTTCATCAACCACGCCATTCCCTACAACCCGTACCAGCACATCAGCAAACAGTTTTTGTCGCTGGTGGACGCGCTGGAAGCGGCGGGCAGCATGCCGCGCAACAAGGCTGCGCCGATCCGCAGCTTGCCCACTGACACCGAGCTGCGCGTGGATTTTTCCGCTGCCGAGCTGCAGGCCTACCGCGCCCAGGTGCGCACCGACCACCCCGTGACCAGCGGGCGCAAGCTGGTGCTGATGTATGCGGGCGGCGGCATTTTGCCGATTCGCGCCTGGCCGGCCGCCCATTACGCCCGCGTGGCCCAGGGTCTGTGCGCCGCAGGCTACGCGGTGGGCCTGATCGGCCTGAAAGACGATGCCCAACTGGCCAAAGATCTGATGCTTCAAATCAACAGCGAGGCCTGCATCGATCTCACCGGCTACACCCGCAGCATCCGCGAACTGCTGATGCTGTTCCACGCCGCCGAACTTTTGATCACCAACGACGGCGGCCCCGGCCACTTTGCCACCGTCACCCCCATACAGACCATGGTGTTTTTCGGCCCCGAAACCGGCAAACTTTACGGCCCCTTGGGTGCGCGCAACACGGTGCTCGAAAGCGGCATTGCCTGCTCGCCCTGCCTCTCGGCCTACAACCACCGCCTGACCTTTTGCAATGGCGACAACCAGTGCCTCAAACGCATTGCGCCCGACCCGGTGCTGGACCAGGCCCTGCAATTTTTACAGGGCACGCCCCAAGCTTCATGAGTGACCCATCCCTCGTCCAGCGCAGCGTGCTGACCGTGCTGCGCTGGCTGGAAAAATTCCGCTACCTCAAGTTTGGCATCGTTGGCGCCAGCGGCACGGTGGTCAACCTGGTGGTGCTGCACCTGGGACATGAATACCTGTTCACCGCCATCGAGCCCGCAGGCAGCAAGCCCTATGCCTCGCTGGCCCTGGCCATTACCCTGGCCACGCTCAACAACTTTACCTGGAACCGGCTGTGGACCTGGTCCGACCGCGTGAAGGCCGCAGCCCGCGCCGAGCACACCGACCCGGACCACCCCGGCACCGGCCAGCTGACGCGCGAGTTTGGCAAGTACGCAGCCGCTTCGGGCTTTGGCAGCGCGCTGCAATACGGGCTGACGCTGCTGCTCTCGGGCAGCATGGACTACCGCCTGGCCAATGTGATCGCCATCGTGGTGGCCAGCGTGAGCAACTTTCTGGCCAACGACAAATGGACCTTCAAGCGCCGCTGAGCGGTGTTTGAGCGCACTATGGCCCTCACCCGCAGACTGCTGAGCCCCGCCCTGTTGTGGCCTGCACTGCTGGTGCTGGTGATCGCCCTCTACCTCCTTGGCCTGGGCAGCCCTTTGGCACCCACCAATGGCGACGAGATGGTCTACATCCACATCGCCCGCATGACGGCCGAGTCGGGCCACTGGCTGCCGCTGCAAAGCGAACTCATTGGCACGCGCAACACCAAGCCGCCGCTCCTGATCTGGCAGGCCATGGTGGCCGGTGACTGGGGCCAGCACTGGAGCCTGTTCACACTGCGCCTGCCCAGCATTGCCTACACTTTTGCCAGCACCGCGCTGCTGGCCTTCTTTGCCTGGCGCATCAGCGGCAAGCGGCGCACGGCCTGCCTGGCGGCGGTGCTGTACCTGCTGTACTTCTCCACCTTTCGTTATGGCCGCGTTTACCTGACCTCGGCGCCCGAGACCTTCTGGCTGGCAATGCCCATGTGGTGGATTTTGTGGCTGCACCTTCGGGGTACCGCGCCGGGTGCAGCAGCAAAAAACGCCCCCGCCTCCGCGGCCACCGTGGCAAGCCCAGGCTGGCTGGCCTACACCCTGTTTGGCGTTGCCATGGGACTTGGCGCCGCCTACAAATCCTTCGCCCTGGTGGCGCCCGCCAGCGCTGCCCTCTGGTGTGCGCTGCTGTGGAGCGCGCCGCGCCTGGACTGGAAAACGGTGGCGCGCACCACCGCAGGCGTGACCTGGAGCGCGCTCATCGGCCTGGGGATTTTTGCCCTGTGGTTTGCGATCGACCCGGACCCGGCGGCCGTGTGGCAGGAGTTTGTGCTGGCCGAGAACGCGGGCAAGATGCGCAACACCCTGGGCTACTGGCAGAACGCGCTGAATGGCCCCTACCCCATGTGGACCCAGTTGCTGGCCTACCCGGCCAACGCCGGGCTGCTGGTGCTGACCGGCCTGGGCCTGTGCTGGCTGGCGCTGCGGCGCGGCCTGCAGCGGCGCAACTGGGTGCAACTGGATGCGCCACAGCGGGTGCTGCTGGCCTGGCTGTTGGTGTGGCTGATCGTGTTCACCATTCCCAGCCAGCGCTCCGAGCGCTATGTGATTCCGGCCATGCCCGCGCTGGCCATTGCCATGGCCCTGCTGTGGCAGAGAATCGGACGGTTCTGGTCGGTGGCCACGCTGCTGCTGATGGCGCCTGCGCTGGTGATGCTGGCGCGCATTGCCTGGGTGGTGGGCGAGCTCGATGTGGGCGTGCCGCTGCTCAGTGCCGTGGCGGTGCTGGTGGCGGCCGTGGGTTTGCTGGCGGTGTTTCTGGGCCTGTTCAACGCGCGCTGGACGCGCAATGCCAGCCTTTTGGCCTGTGCGGCGGTGTACACCTGCTTTGGCCTGATGGTGGAGCCGCTCTCGCACCCGGACCGCGACTACACACCCGCCATCCACGCCCGCCTGCAGGGCCAGCGTGTGGCCGTGCCCAACGGCTTTACCGGCCAGTACGAGAACTACCACTTTGTGCTGCCCGGTGCCCGCGTCTTCCCCTTTGATGCCGAGGGCCGCAACACCGGCGAGCGTTATCCGGATATGCCCGCGCCCGAACGTCTGCAGCGCTTGTTGAACGAGTTTGACGCGGTGGTCTGGCTGCAGGACAGCGACGAGCAGGCAGAGCCCAGCTGCCTGCCGCAGTGCGCGCTGCTGGCCCAGCGCTGGCATATCAAGAGCCGCCACAAGGCGGGCGAGATCACGCTGGACAACCTGTGGGACCCGCAGGACTGGCTGTTCAGCCGCGAGTGGCTGCTGGTCAAAAAACCGGCCTGATTTCGGCGTGATTCAGGCTTGACTCTGGCTAAGCGCGGCGGTACGCGAAGACGCGCCGCAGCAGTGCCAGCTGCAGCACCAACCACACGATCGGGTCCAGCACGGCGTCCCACAGATTGCCGGTGGGCAGGCGGGTGGCGGCGAACAACAGCAGGGCCACCGGTGCAATCCACATGCCGGGGCTTGCGCAAGGCCAAGCCTCTGGCCCAGCGCTCCATCCACGCAGCACCCAGGGCAGCTGGCAAAGCGCCAGCAGCACCAGCAACAGCGCCGGGCTGAAACCCCAGCTGTACATCTCCCATGGCAGCATGGCAAAGGTGTCCAGCAGCAGTGCATAACCCAGGGCAATGGCCATGCCCGGCACCAGCCACTCCAGCACGCCAGCCTGGTGCGAAGCCCCACCCCCCCACGACCCCATGGCCGCTGCTGGCCCGCGTGGAAACAGCCAGCGCTGCAGGAACACCAGACACAGCAACGAGGCCGACAGGCCCTCAGTCGATTCCTAGATCACATGGAGTTGATCTACGGTGATTGCACTCTATCCTCGGTCTCCCAGAGCGAGATGACGCAAGAGATTCTGGTTTACCTTTGGATGCGCGGCTACAAGGTCGTGCCGCTGGAGCAGGAAGACTTCAATGCTAATTGAAGGCAGAGAAATCAGGGGCGGTTTGCCGCCTTATATTATAGCGGAGGTAAGTTGTAATCATGCCGGTCTACTGGACAACGCGATCAGCCTTATTGATGCTGCCAGATATGCTGGAGCCAACGCCGTTAAGTTTCAGGCGTATACGCCAGATACTATTACTCTCAACTGCAATAAACCGGACTTCATTATACAGGATGGGCTCTGGAAAGGTCGAAATCTCTTTGACCTATACACCGAGACTCATACCCCCTTTGAATGGTTCCCCAAGCTCTTCAAGTACGCCAAGAAAGTCGGCATTACCGCATTTGCTTCAGTATTCGACCCTTCTTCCGTAGACATGCTGGAGCGGTTGGGGTGTCCGGCCTACAAGATCGCCTCGATGGAGATCGTGGACATCCCGCTGATCCGATACGCCGCCAGCAAGAATAAGCCAATGATTATCTCTACCGGCATGGCCGACTTCAAGGAAGTCCGGGCGGCGCAAGAAGCCTGCGACAACACCAACGTTGCCTTCCTGCACTGCACCTCGGAATATCCGGGTACGGTGGAGTGGTCCGATCTGGCCCGGATGTTGCTGTTGAAGGTTTTCCTTGGAGAAGATGGGGTGGTTGGTGTATCAGATCATACACCGGGACCAACAATTGTTCCGGTAGCGGCCACAGCCCTGTGTACCGCTATTATCGAAAAACATCTCTGTCTTGAGGATGTTAAGGCGGCGCTGGATTGTTGCGATGCGGATAATGTAGCCTTCCTGCATTGCACTTCAGAGTATCCCGGCACGGTAGAGTTCGCCGATCTAAGCCGGATGCTGTTGATGAAGGTTTTTCTTGGCGGCAGTTCCGTGGTCGGTGTTTCCGATCATACTCCCGGCCCTACCATTGTTCCGATAGCGG
>CANCCF010000156.1 GCA_947374485.1 Comamonadaceae bacterium
TCATCCTACGCGTGGTGGACAAGTTCCTGCTGCAGCTCGAGACCCAGCTGGCCGAGAAGAAGGTGGACGTCACGTTCACCGACAAGTTGCGCAAGCACCTGGCCAAGAAAGGTTTTGATCCGCTCATGGGCGCACGCCCCATGCAGCGCCTGATCCAGGACACGATTCGCCGTGCCCTGGCCGACGAACTGTTATTTGGCCGCCTGACCGACGGTGGACGCCTGACGGTGGATCTGGACGACAAGGACGAAAGCAAAACCGAGGTGGTGCTGGACATCCAGCCGCTGCCCAAGAAGGAAGGCAAGTCCAAGCCAGAGGAAGCCACGGCAGGTTGAATCACTGCCAGCAGCCTGTGAGAAAGGGCTCAGTTCTGTGTGAACTGAGCCCTTATTTTTTCCACTCGGGCGCGGTTGGCGCCGAGGTCGCCGTGACCGAGGCGGCTGGCTGAACGCACCTGAATTGCACCCGCCGTGCGGTCCAGCCAAAACTCCACGTCGTCGGTAAAGTGCAGCAGGGCGGTGCTGCACTGGGCGTAAAGATAGTCCGCTTGCTGCGTGACGACGACGCAGCGTTCGGTTGCCTTCAAAATGCCCGTGAGCTTGTCCATGGCCTGTTCGCCCGGGCCAGTGAAGACCAAGGGTGCGATACGTGCGTATGCAAATTGCGGGTGGTCAGGGTACAGACTGGCCTGGCTACTTACGCTGTTGGGTGTGTTGGACGGTGGTTTCAGGCGGCCTTCCCGCACACCCAGGTCAGCAGGCGCCTGGCCCCGCAGCATGCCCAGTTGACCGGCCAGCACCAGTGCGAGGGTGACGAAAAGAACAAACAGTGCAACAAATCCAAGTACCTTCATGGCGGCTTCCTTCAGAAAACGGGGAGTTGGCAGATTGGCCCGCCCTTTGCAGCCAGAATACCGGATGTTGACCCCCGGCCTTGAACGCTAATACATGACCACTTTTCGCACCATCCTTCTGGCCTGCCTGTGGGCCCTGCTCATTGCGGGCTGTGCCTCGCCTCCTGTCAACATCACCCCGCCGATAGACCCGCCCATACCCGTGGCGCCTGTGGCCAAGCTGCCGCCGCGCATTGGCCTCGCCCTGGGCGGTGGTGCCGCGCGTGGCTTTGCCCATGTGGGGGTGATCCAGGTGCTGGAAGAGGCCGGTATCCGCCCGACCTTGGTGGCCGGAACCTCGGCAGGCAGTCTGGTGGCCGCTATTTATGCCAGCGGCAAAAGCGGGGCACAGTTGCAGCAGGTAGCCGAGACCATGGAAGAGGCCACGATTGCCGACTGGACGCTGCCGCTGTTCAGCCGCGGGCTGTTGCGCGGCGATGCGCTGGCACGCTACGTCAATGGCCAGGTGGGTTCGCGCCTGATTGAAAACATGCCTTTGCCACTGGGTATTGTTGCCACTGACCTGAATACCGGCCTGGACGCGGTGTTCCAGCGCGGGGACACGGGCACTGCGGTGCGTGCCTCCAGCGCCGTGCCCGCCGTGTTCCAGCCTGTCAAAATTTCAGGCCGCGAATATGTAGATGGCGGCCTGGTCTCACCGGTGCCGGTGCGAGCGGCGCGCAAGATGGGGGCCGAGTTGGTGGTTGCTGTGGACATCTCCAGCCCGCCCGAGGGCAACCTGGCAGCTGGGACCCTGGACATTCTGCTGCAGACCTTTTCCATTATGGGCAAAAGCATCAACACCTTTGAGCTGCGGGATGCCGATGTGGTCGTGCGCCCGGTGCTGACCGGTATCTCCAGTGCCGATTTTGGCGCCCGCAAGCGCTCCATTGACGCTGGCCGCCAGGCCATGTTGCTTGCTCTACCCCAACTGCGTGCGGCGATTGCTGCAAAGACGCGTTGAGCCAAAAAAAAGGCCCCGTTTTGCAACGAGGCCCTGAAGGGATCCCTGAACCTGATGGTTTCGAAAGGACCCGAGGAGACAACCGGTAGAAACCAAAGTTCCTGATGCTTTTTATTATCTCAGGGTTTTCCCTTGGCTCCCAAAAAATCCCTCAAAAACAATATTTTTTGCAGGCTTTTTACATTAGCGCTTCTTGGCGGCAGCGGGCTTGGCTGCATTGCTGGCGCTGGCGGACACAGCCTGAAAATTGGCTTCGGCTACTTCGGTGGCTTGCTTCACGGCCTTTTGCACGGATTCCAGTGCATTCTTGGCAGCAGACACCGAGCTCTTCAGAATCGCCACAGCGGCTTCGGAACCGGCAGGTGCGTTCTTGGTGGCGCTGTCCACCATGTCGGCGAACTTGCTTTGGGCATCAGCAGCCTGGCCTTCGGCAGCCTTGGTGAACTCAGCACTGGTGCTGGTGGCGATGTCATACAGATGGCGGCTGTAGGCCGCGGTCTTGTCAGCCAAAGGCTGCAACAGGCCGGATTGCAGGGCGATCAGTTCTTGCACGTCTTTGACGCTCAAAACCGACTGGGTGTGTCCAGCAACTTCCGACAGGGCAGCCTTGGATGCGGTCAGGTTCAGTTCAACGATTTTTTCAACGCCTTCGAAAGCCTTGTTGGTCAGGCCAAACAGGGTTTCGATATTGGCCTTTTGAGCGGCTACAACTTGTTCAACGGTGAGTGCGGACATTAATAATTCTCCAGATAGAAAGATGAGGTGCGATTTTTATTTCTGCTACTGCGCGTCCCTTGGTGAGTCCATGTTGCACCGCAGCATGGTTCGAATTGTAGTCAGGGTCGGATTGAACGCAAGCATTATTGCTGCATCGCAACATGATTAGAGGTGCTTTTCTAAAGGCTGGCAAAATCTGCCCCAGCCCTTTGCCATTGAACAAGGAAGAATTTCACATGACGCTTTCCGCGGTAGACCACGCCATCTGTTCACGCCGCTCCACGCGCGCCTTCACCCCACAGACCGTGGCGCGCACGGATATTGAACACATTCTGCAGGTGGCCAGCCGCGCGCCCTCTGGTACCAATTGCCAGCCCTGGAAGGTCTATGTGCTGCAAGGCGCCACCCGCAACACCCTGGTGGAGCAGGTGTGCGCAGCCCATGACGCACTGCGCGCCGATCCCACACTGGCCAGCCTGTACCAGGAGGAATACGACTATTACCCGCAACAATGGGTCAGCCCCTACATTGATCGCCGCCGCGAGAATGGCTGGGGCTTGTATGGGCTGCTGGGCATAGGCAAGGGCGACAAAGACAAAATGCACCTGCAGCACCAGCGCAACTTCCGCCTGTTTGACGCACCGGTTGGCCTGATGTTTACCGTGGACCGTGTGCTGGGCCGCGGCTCGCTGGTGGATTACGGTGCCTTTCTGCAAAACATCATGGTCAGCGCGCGCGGTCTGGGCCTGCACACCTGTCCACAGGCCGCCTGGAACAGCTTTCACAGCATCATCTTGCCGCTCATTGGTGCCGGGCCTGACGAGATGCTGGTGTGTGGCATGGCGCTGGGTTATGCCGATGAATCAGCACTGGTCAACACCTTTGACACGCCGCGCGTGCCGGTCAAAGACTTCACCCACTGGCTGGACTGAGACCATGGTCATCACCAGCCTGCTCGACACCGACCTGTACAAGTTCACCATGATGCAGGTGGTGCTGCACCAGTTCCCGGGTGCGCAGGTGGAATACCGCTTCAAGTGCCGCAACCCGGGCGGGAAGCTGGCACCGTTTGCCAACGAAATCCGGGAAGAAATCCGTTCGCTGTGCAGTCTGCATTTCACCGACAGCGAGCTGGCCTACCTGCGCTCCATGCGCTTCATCAAGAGCGACTTTGTGGATTTTTTGGGCCTCTTCAAGCTCAATGAAAAGTACATCACCGTCACGCCCCTGCCCTCGGGCGAGATTGACATCACCATCGTGGGCCCCTGGCTGCACACCATCCTGTTTGAAATTCCGGTGCTGGCCATCGTCAACGAGGTCTACTTCCGCAACACCCAGTCGGTGCCCGATTTTGTGGAAGGGCGCAAACGCCTGGACGAAAAGATTGGCCAGCTGCGCGCCGAGGGCCTGGGTGACCTGAAGATTGCCGACTACGGCACGCGGCGCCGCTTCTCACGCGCCTGGCATGAGGAACTGATGCGCGTGCTGGCCGCGCGCCTGGGCACGCACCACAGCCCGGGCCACGCCAAGGGCGTGCCCGGCCAGCTGGCGGGCACCAGCAATGTCTGGCTGGCCCTTAAGCTGGGCCTGACGCCCTTGGGCACCATGGCGCATGAATACCTCCAGGCTTGCCAGGCGCTGGGGCCGCGCCTGCGCGACAGCCAGATTTACGCCTTCGAATCCTGGGCGCGTGAATACCGCGGCGACCTCGGCATTGCCCTGAGCGACGTGTATGGCATGACCGCTTTTTTGCGTGACTTCGACATGTTTTTTTGCAAGCTCTTTGACGGCGCGCGCCACGACAGCGGCGACCCCTTTGAGTGGGGTGAGCGCATGCTGGCTCACTATGCGCAAAATCGCGTGGACCCGCGCACCAAGACGCTGATCTTCAGCGACAGCCTGACCGTACCGCGCACCATTGCGCTCTACCAGCAGTTCCGCGGCCGCTGCCAGCTGGCTTTTGGCATAGGCACCAACCTCACCAATGACCTGGGGTACGAGCCGCTGCAAATCGTCATCAAGATGGTGCGATGCAACGGCCAACCCGTGGCCAAATTGTCGGACACACCGTCGAAGAACATGTGCGACGATGAACGCTACCTGGCCTATTTGCGCCAGGTGTTTGATATTGCCCAACCAGCCTGATTTGCAGGCCCTGATACGCCCAACACCCATGACCAAGCCCGCCATCCTCATTGCACGCGCCATCTTCCCCGAAGTGGTGGAGCAGCTCAGCCAGCATTTCACCGTGGAGTCCAACCAGGCGGACACCATGTGGTCGCCCGAAGCATTGCAGCAGCGCCTGCAGGGCAAGGCCGGTGTCTTCATGACCGGCACCGACCGGGTCAATGCGGCTTTGCTGGCGGGCTGCCCCGACCTGAAGATTTGCGCCAATATGTCTGTGGGCTACAACAATTTCGATTTGCCCGCCATGACGGCCGCTGGTGTGCTGGGCACCAACGCCCCCGACGTGCTGACCGAAACCACCGCAGACTTTGGCTTTGCCCTGCTGATGGCCACGGCGCGCCGGGTAACCGAGAGCGAGCATTTTCTGCGCGCGGGCCTTTGGACGCATTGGCGTTACGACCTCTTTGCCGGTGCCGAGGTGCATGGCACGACCCTGGGCATCATCGGCATGGGCCGTATCGGCCAGGCCATTGCCAAACGCGCCGCGCTGGGCTTTGGCATGCCGGTGGTCTACCACAACCGCTCGCGCCTGGATGCCGCTACCGAGGCCAGCATCAACGCACGCTGGGTCAGCAAACAAGAGCTGCTGCAAACCG
Organism: Comamonadaceae bacterium; assembly: GCA_947374485.1. Classification (GTDB taxonomy): domain Bacteria; phylum Pseudomonadota; class Gammaproteobacteria; order Burkholderiales; family Burkholderiaceae_C; genus Allorhodoferax. The sequence continues at coordinate 5,357 of CANCCF010000156.1, forward strand.
CAGACCATGTGATGCTGGTGCTGCCCTATTCGGCCGGCTCCCACCACACCATAGGCGCGGCCGAACTGGCGCTGATGAAGCCCACCGCCACGCTGATCAACCTGGCACGCGGCGGCATTGTGGACGACGCCGCACTCGCGGAGGCGCTGCGCACGCGCCGCATTGCCGCGGCCGGGCTGGATGTGTTTGAGGGCGAACCCAGCGTGAACCCTGCGCTCTTGACCGTGCCCAACGTGGTGCTGACCCCGCACATCGCCAGCGCCACCATTGGCACACGCAAGGCCATGGCGGCCCTGGCGGTGGACAACCTGGTGGGTTACCTGATTCACCACAAGCCGGTCACACCGCTGAACCCGGAAGTGCTGGCCGCACAGGGCGCTTAGGTGCAGGCTGTGGTGGAAGGCATGCCCTTGAACTCGCTGGTCGTCTGGGGCCTGCTGCTGTTGGTGCTGATGAACAGCGGCGTGGTGCTGTGGCTTGCCTTGCGTGGCAAGCACGGGCCGTCAGAAGCCGAGCGCCTGCAGCAGCAGGAACAAGCGCAGCGCAGCGTGATCACTGCGCTGGGTGCCAACATGCAAACCCTGGAACGCGCCCTGCGCCAGGAGATGGGCGAATCTTCTCGCGCTTCGCGCCAGGAGCTGTCGCAAAGCCTGGCCACTTTTCAACTCACGCTGACTGCGCAAGGGGCCGAGGCCACACGCACCCAAAACAGCCAGATAGATGCTTTTGGGCAGCAGCTCGCCTTGCTGCAAAAGAGCCTGTCCGACACGCTGACTCTGCAGCTCGGTCAGCTCAGCGAATCGAATGCCCGGCGCATGGCTGAAATCCGCCAGACCCTGGAGGCCCAACTCGCACAGCTGCAGACCACCAACGCCACCAAGCTCGACGAGATGCGCGCCACCGTGGACGAAAAGCTGCAGTCCACCCTGCAGGCGCGCCTGGGTGAAAGCTTCAAGCAGGTGGCCGAGCGGCTGGAGCAAGTGCACAAGGGCCTGGGTGAAATGCAAACTTTGGCGCAAGGCGTGGGCGACCTCAAGCACCTGCTCACCAACGTCAAGACCCGTGGCATGTTTGGCGAGGCGCAACTCGAAGCCCTGCTGGAGCAGGTGTTTGTGCCCGACCAGTATGCCGCCCAGGTGGCCACCATTCCAGGCAGCAAAAACGTGGTGGACTTTGCCATCCGCCTGCCGGGCCGCGCCGACAACGGTGCGCCTGTGTGGCTGCCCATAGACGCCAAATTTCCGAACGAAGACTACGAGCGCCTGCTGGACGCGCAGGGCAGGGCAGACGGGCTGGCTGCTGAAGCCGCTGGCAAGGCGCTGGAGCTGCGCATACGGCTAGAGGCCAAGAGCCTGAACGAGAAGTACGTGGAGCCGCCGCACACCACCGATTTCGCGATCCTGTTCCTGCCCACCGAGGGCTTGTATGCCGAAGTGCTGCGCCGCCCCGGCCTGATGGAGGGCCTGCAGCGCGACCACCGCGTGACGCTCGCAGGCCCCACCACCTTGCTGGCCATTCTCAGTTCCCTGCAAATGGGCTTTCGCACCCTGGCGCTGGAGAAACGCAGCAGCGAGGTCTGGCAGGTGCTGGGTGCGGTGAAGAATGAGTTCGGCAAGTTTGGCGATGTGCTGGCCCGCGTGAAGTCGCAAACCGAAACCGTGCTCAAGACGCTGGACACCGCGCAGGTGCGCAGCCGCGCCATGGACCGCGCCCTCAAAAAAGTGGAGAGTCTGCCCGACAACCAGGCACAGGCCCTGATTGCCGTGGATCGCGACCTGGACCTGGAGCCGGATGCCGGTACCGACACGGGTGGCAGCGCATGAGTGCTGCGGCTTCCCTGCCCAAAACCACCTCCTGGGCGCTGGCCCGCCTGATCTGCGGCCAGATGTGCCTGCACGGCGCCATGGCGGGTAGCCGCATGGCCGCACCCCTGCTGGCCTTGCAACTCGGCTATGGCGCCCTGTCGGTGGGCAGCTTGCTGGCGCTGTTTTCGCTGATGCAGGTGTTTCTGGCGATACCGTCGGGACGTTATGCCGACCGGCATGGCCTCAAGCGCCCGGTGGGGCTGGCACTGCTGTTTGCGGTAACCGGGGCACTGCTGGCCGCGATATGGCCCCGCTTTGAGGTGCTGTGCCTCAGTGCCATGTGTTTGGGTGGTGCTACCGGCGCGGCCTCCATCGCCTTGCAGCGCCATGTGGGGCGTGCTGCCCACGACGCCACGGAGTTGAAACGCGTGTTCAGCTGGCTGGCCATTGGCCCGGCGGTCTCCAATTTTTTTGGCCCGGTGATGGCGGGCTTGCTGATTGACCATGCCGGTGTCTGGCTGGGCGGCAGTGCTGCCGATACCAACGGTTTCAGGGCGGCGTTCATGTGTATGGGCTTGTTGCCCTTGTTGACCTGGCTGTGGATACGCCAGACCGAAGAGTTGCCGCCCGTGGTGCACCCCGCCGGGGTGCCCAAGCCGGAAGTCTGGCATTTGCTGCGCGACCCCGGCATGCGCCGCCTGCTGCTGGTGAACTGGGTGTTGTCGAGCTGCTGGGACGTGCACACCTTCGTCGTGCCGGTGCTGGGCCATGAGCGGGCCTTCAGTGCCTCGGTGATAGGCGCCATTCTGGGCAGCTTTGCGATTGCCGCGGCCTGTGTGCGCCTGGCCATGCCGATGCTGGCCGCGCACTTGCGCGAGTGGGTGGTGGTGACCTGTGCCATGCTGGTCACGTCACTGCTTTTTGGCATCTACCCCCTGATGCATTCACCGCTGTCCATGGGTATTTGTTCGGTGTTTTTGGGTCTGGCGCTGGGTTCTGTGCAGCCCATGATCATGAGCACCCTGCACCAGATCACGCCGCACGCCCTGCACGGCCAGGCACTGGGCCTGCGGCTGATGAGCATCAACCTCTCCAGCGTGCTCATGCCCCTGCTGTTTGGCACAGCGGGTATGGTGGTGGGCGTGTCGGTGGTGTTCTGGACGGTGGGCGCGGTCGTGGCGCTGGGCTCGCGCGCGGCCTGGCATCTGCGCCCTCAGGCCGCGGGTATGCCGTAGAAGCTGCGGATCATGTCCCAGGCTTCCTGGGGGTCGTCGGTCACCTGGATCAGCTCCAGGTCCTGCGCGGAAATGGTGCCTTCTTCCACCAGCACATCCAGGTTGATCAGGCGCTTCCAGTAGTCGGAGCCGAACAGGATGATGGGCACCGGCTTGGCCTTTTGCGTCTGCACCAGGGTGATGACTTCAAACAGTTCATCCAGCGTGCCAAAGCCACCAGGGAAGGCCACCAGCGCCTTGGCCCGCATCATGAAATGCATCTTGCGGATGGCAAAGTAGTGGAACTTGAAGCTCAGGGAGGGCGTGACGTAGTCATTGGCCTTTTGCTCATGCGGCAGGGTGATGTTCAGGCCCGGCGTGGGCGCGCCCAGCTCAAAGGCGCCGCGGTTGGCTGCCTCCATGATGCCAGGGCCGCCACCGGTGCAGATGAACAAGCGGTTTTTTGGTGCGCTCTTCAGGCTGTGGGCTGCCACCAGGCGCGCAAACAGGCGCGCGTTGTCGTAGTGTTTGGCGTTGCGCACATGGCGTTTTGCCAGCGCGATCTGGGCCGCGTCGCCGCTGGCCTCGGCTTCTTCGAGCAAGGCTTGCGCGTCTTCGGGGGCCATGAAGCGGGCACTGCCAAACACCACCACGGTGTCGTTGACGCCTTGCTCGGTCTGGTCGAGGTCGGGTTTGAGCATCTCCAGCTGGATGCGTATGCCGCGGGTCTCACGGCGCAGCAGAAACTCGGGGTCGGCAAAGGCCATGCGGTAGGCATCGGCCTGCAGGGACACACCGGTGTGCGGCACGGCGCTGAGTTCAGCCCAGGCGTTGGCGATGCGTTGTTCGGTGAGGTTTTGTGTGTTTTCCATTGGCTTCATTGTGCACGCAGATTGTTTTGTCAGGCCGGGTGGATCACCACCAGCCAGGCGCTGGCGGCGGTCTTGCCGGTATTGCGGATATGGTGCGGGCAGTCGGCGCTGTAGCGCGCGGTCTCACTCACTTTGAGCTTTTGCCTGGTGTCTGCCACCTGCACTTCCATGCTGCCAGAAGCCACGGTCAGGTGTTCGCGCGTCCCC
>CANCCF010000157.1 GCA_947374485.1 Comamonadaceae bacterium
CAACTCAAAAAGGTCGAAAAACATTTCGGCCCGGTCAGCGTCATCAAGGGAATTGACCTGGACATCCAGAAGGGCGAGTTTGTGGTGTTTGTCGGCCCCTCGGGCTGCGGCAAGTCCACGCTGTTGCGCCTGATCGCCGGTCTGGAAGAGAACGACGGCGGAAAACTCATGCTCGACGGGCGCGATATCACCGACCAGCCTTCGAGCAAGCGCGACCTGGCCATGGTGTTCCAGAGCTATGCCCTCTACCCGCACATGACGGTGTACGAGAACATGTGCTTTGCCCTGAAACTGGCCAAGGTGGACGAGTCCGTCATCCAGGAAAAAGTGGGCCGCGCGGCCAAGATTCTCAACCTCACCGACTACCTGCAGCGCACCCCCAAAGAGCTCTCGGGCGGCCAGCGCCAGCGCGTGGCCATTGGCCGCGCCATCGTGCGCGCACCCAAGGTGTTTTTGTTTGACGAGCCGCTCTCCAACCTGGACGCCGCCCTGCGCGGCCAGACCCGTATCGAGATTGCCAAGCTGCACCGTGACCTGGGTGCGACCACCATTTACGTGACGCACGACCAGGTCGAGGCCATGACCCTGGCCGACCGCGTGGTCGTCCTGCGCGACGGCAAGATCGAGCAGGTGGGAACGCCGCTGGAACTGTATGACAAGCCCGCCAACCAGTTTGTGGCCCAGTTCATCGGCACGCCGCAAATGAACATGGTCGCCGCCAAAGACCTGCAGAGCGTGGTGCAGAGCACCGGCCTCTCGGTGGAGCCCGATGGCTTCATCGGCTTGCGCCCGGAAAACGTCACACTCTGTGCCGCAGGCTCGGGCCTGATGGATGCCACCGTGGACCTGGTGGAAGCGCTGGGCGCCGAGACCCTGATCTATGTCTCCACCGCAGGCGGCGTGCAACTGGTGTCGCGCCAGAACGAGCGCACCGAGCTGCACGCTGGCAACAGCGTGGGCCTGCGCATCGATGTGGACGCCGCCCATTTGTTTGATGCCAAAGGCCGTATCACCCGCACTGGCAAAGCCCGCGAAACCCTTGTTCACTAACCATGCCAGACGCCAACAAACCTTTCTTGATGCTCCACCTGGGGCTGGGCTCCTTTCACCGCGCCCACCAGGCGGTGTACCTGCACCAACTGCAGCAAAGCGGTGATACGCGCTGGGCGCTGGCCGGGGGCAACATCCGCCCCGACATGGCCGACACCATCGAGGCGCTGATCGCCCAGAACGGAGCCTATACGCTGGAGACTGTCACGCCGCAGGGCGCGCGCAGCTACACCCGCATCACGTCCATCCAGACCGTGGTGCGCCATGACCCGATGCTCTCGGGCCTCATCCGCCTGGGGGCCGATGCCCACACGCGCATCCTTTCGTTCACCGTGACCGAGGCCGGGTATTACCTCGATGCCAAAGACCAACTCGACCTGAACTTTGCCGACCTGCAGGCCGATCTGGTCGCGCTGAAATCCGGCAAGCCCGGCAGCACGATTTACGGTGCCCTCACCGCCATCCTCAAGGCGCGCATGCTGGCCAACACAGGTTCCAATGCCGGTGATGTCACGCTCCTCAACTGCGACAACCTGCGCCACAACGGCGACCGCTCGCGCAGCGGCCTCTTGCAGTTTTTGGAACTGCTGGGCGATGCCGATTTGCTGGCCTGGGTGAAGGCCCACACCAGCAGCCCCAACGCCATGGTGGACCGCATCACGCCGCGCCCGACGGCCGATGTGCGCACCCGCGTGCTGGCGGCCACCGGCGTCGACGACGCGGCAGCCCTGATGGGCGAGAGCTTTATCCAATGGGTGATTGAAGACCACTTCATTGCCGGTCGGCCCGCGTGGGAAACCGTGGGTGTGGAGATGGTGCAATCGGTGCAGGCCTATGAAGAGGCCAAGATCCGCTTGTTGAATGCCACCCACAGCTGCATCGCCTGGGCGGGCACGCTGGTGGGCTACACGTTCATCCACGAAGGCACGCTGGATGCGCAGATCCGGCAGTTCGCTTTTGACTACGTGACCAACGACGTGATTCCGGTGCTCGACACACCCGAGCACCCCTGTCCGCTCAACCTGCCGACCTACCGCGACGTGGTGCTCGACCGCTTTGGCAACCCGGCCATCGCCGACACCAACCAGCGCGTGGCCATGGACGGCTTTTCCAAGATCCCCGGCTTCATTGCCCCCACCTTCCGCGAGCGCCTGGCGCGCAATGAATCCATAGCCAGCGTGGCCATGCTGCCTGCGCTGTTCCTGGCCTACCTGCAGCGCTGGCATGCGGGCAGCATCCGCTACACCTACCAGGACCAGGCCATGGACCCTGCGGTTGCCCACGCCATGTGCGAGTCGGCCGACCCGGTGGCGGCCTTCTGTGCCGACCAGCCGCTGTGGGGCAATCTGGCCAATGACCCGCGTCTCGTATCCGCCCTGCGTGCAGCCTTTGCCCGCGTTCAACACTTTGTCCAGGAAAGAAACGTATGACCCGCCTAGCCAACAAACACGCCTTGCTCACCGGTGCCGCGGGCGGCATTGGCCTGGCTGTTGCCACGGCCTATTTGCAGCAGGGTGCCCACTGCACCGTAGCCGACATCGGCAAGAGCCCTACGGCAGAGCTGGCCACCCTGATGGCCGCCCACCCCGACACGCTGCACTACGTGCCCACTGACGTCACCCGCTCGGCTGATATCGATGCGCTGATCACGGCCGCTGCCGCGCGCTTTGGCAACATCACCACGCTCTACAACAACGCCGCCATTTTTGACATGGCGCCGCTACTGGAAAGCGACGAGGCCATGTACGACAAGCTCTTTGCCGTCAACGTCAAGGGCGCTTTTTTTGTCATGCAAAAGGTGCTGGCCCACATGGTTGCCAACCAGGTGCAGGGCGGCTCGGTGGTGAACATGGCGTCGCAGGCCGGTCGCCGGGGTGAGGCGCTGGTGTCGCACTACTGCGCCACCAAGGCCGCCGTCATCAGCTACACGCAAAGTGCAGCCTTGGCCATGGCACCGCACAAGATCCGCGTCAACGGCATTGCCCCGGGCGTGATCGCCACGCCCATGTGGGCGCATGTGGATGCGCTGTTTGCCAAGTACGAGAACCTGCCGATTGGCGAGAAGAAAAAGCAGGTCGGCCTGGCCGTGCCCTTGGGCTACATGGGCGACCCCACCGACATCTGTGGTGCGGCCGTCTTCCTGGCCAGCGATGAAGCCTCCTACATCACGGCGCAAACCCTGAATGTGGACGGCGGCAGCGTCATGTCCTAGGGGGTAATATCCAGCGCATGCCAGCCCCGTCCACCAAGCCGCGCCAGGTCAAACCCGAACTCGAACACGACTACAGCCGCTCGCCCGAACTGGGCTATGAGCGCCCGGACGAGGTGGGCATCATCCGCTGCCTGTCGCATGGCTTCCCGACGCCGCTGGCGCGCTGGCACTACCACGACGAGTACGAGCTGCACCTCATTACGGCCAGCTCCGGCAAGGCCTTTGTGGGCGATTGGATAGGGCAGTTCCAACCCGGCCACCTGGTGCTCACGGGCCCGCGCCTGCCGCACAACTGGGTCAGCATGGACCTGCCCGAAGAAGGCGTGGCCGAGCGCGATCTGGTGATCCAGTTCCCGCACGCGCCCATGGAAGAGGCCAGCCAGAATATTCCGGAGATGCGCGCCGTGCTGCCCCTCCTGGAGCGGGCCAAACATGGCATCGAGTTTTTTGACGTCTACCCGCAGGCGCTGGCGCATTGGCAGCAGGTCAAGTCTTCACAGGGGCTGGCACGCTTTGGCGCCTTTTGCATTTTTCTGGGCGAGCTGGCGCAGTGCAAGGACTACCGGCTGTTGTCCAACGCGCAAATCCAGAGCGTGGACAATGACGCGCAGCTCGACCAGATCAACGCCATTCTGCTGCGCATCACCGATAAGCTGGCCGAGCCCCTGTCGGCCGCCACGCTGGCCGAAGAACTGGGCATGAACGAGAGCCGCTTTTCGCGCTTTTTCAGGCGTGCCACCGGCAACACCTTTACCGACTTTGTGAACCACGTGCGCATCAACCGCGCCTGCCAGTTCCTGATGGAGTCCGACCGGCAGATCACCGCCATTGCCTACGATGTGGGCTTCAACAACATTGCCAACTTCAACCGCCGTTTTCTGGACATCAAGGGCATGACGCCGCGCGAATTCCGCAAGCAAGTGGCGAACCGCTTTGGAGTCAAGAACTAGCGGGGTTCACCACAAACTGAAGCGCCGCCCCAGCTGCAAAAACAGGTTGCGGTTGCCGCCACTGCCCGAAGCCAGGCCCAGGAACACGTCGCCAATCTTGCTGTCCACACCGATAAACAGGGTGCCGCTGTATTTTGCGGATGGCTGCAGGGTGCTCACCCAGGCGTCGCCCGCTTCGGCCACGAAGCCGACAAAGGTGGGCTGGTGCAGGATGCCACCGTCGAGCAGGCGGTACATGTAGGTGCCCTGCAGGTGCACCAGGCGGTCGCCGTTGAGCTGGCCCATCTGGTAGGCGCCCATGTTTTGAAAGCCACCCAGGTAAAGCGGCGCCAGCGAAGTCAGCCGTGCGCAGGTGCTGCAGTCCAGAATGTGGTCCGCACCCAGGTTCAGGCCCAGGTTGAGCACATGCAGGCCAAAGCTGTGGGCCCACAAGGCGCCCGCGCGGTAGCTGTTGTACTGGTTGGTGCCGGTCACGCCCTGTGCGGCCGCCACGTTGATGTAGTAGCCGCGGGTCGGGAAGGAGGGCGAGTCCAGCAGGTCGGCGGTGAAGCTGGCGTTCAGGCCGGCAAATTCCACCTGCCGGTCCGGCAGCTCGTAGGTGAGGGTGCTGCCGTCGTCCAGCACGTAGCCCACGATTCTTGCCGTGTCCACTGTCAGCTGGGTCTGGTTGGCCAGCACACCCACTTTGACCGTGGCCTTTTGGCTGAGGTCGTAGGACAGGTTCAGGCCCGCCTCCTGGCGCCGCAGGGTGCTGCTGGCCATTTTTTGCGCGGTGCTCACATCGGGCCGGTACAGGGGCAGCTCGCTGCTGTTGTAGGCGGCAAAGGCGTTCAGGCCCCAGCGCGCAGACAGGGGCTGGAACAGGCTGACAGACAACTCGCTTTGTGAGCCTGCCCGCAAATCCAGTTGCAACTCCAGGCCCGCAGGCGTGAGCCACGGCCGCCGGTAGCCCACCCCCACGGAAAACAGGTTGGTGCCGCTGCCTTCGCTGTAAAAACCCAGGCTGGTCTTGAGGAAGTTGGGGCCATAGGTCTTTTCGTTCACGTCCACCACCAGCTCATATTGCTGGCCTTGCAAGGGGGTGAGCTGGTAGTTGATGCGCTCGAAGTTGCCGCTGGTGTAGAGCTCCTCCAGTGCCTGGCCCACGGCGCGCGCGTCAAAGGCGCGGCCCACCAGGCTTTGCAGCGCGCGCGTGATGTAGTCGGCACTGACGTCCTTGTTGCCGGTGACGCGCAGTTGCTGGATGGTGATCTGGCCTTCCAGCCCGGCAGGCCCGGTCGGCGCCACAGCGGGCTGCACCGCTACCGGGCCAGGGGCGAGGCTGGCCAGCGTCTGCGTTGCGGCCGGCGCTGGTGTGGGTGCCTGCCGGGCCAGGGCCACAAAACGCGCTTCCTGCGCGGCCACCGCAGCCTGTCCGACTTTGATGATTTCGGCCGGCTGGTCGAAGCTGCCAAAGCCAAAGTCCTGCAGCTGCGGGCGCACCAGAATGTCCTGCGGGCGCAGCAGAGCGATGTTGCGGCGCTCGTTTTGCCGCATCAGGATGTCGAGCATGCGGTTGGCCACGCTCAACGCATTGCCGGTGTCCAGGCTGCTGCCGGGCTTGTCCGTGTCGCCCAGGTACGAGGCCACAATGGTGTTGGCGCCTTCGCGCAGGGCCACCTCCACCGGCAGGTTGGCCACCAGGCCACCGTCCACATAGGTTTCGCCCTCAATCTCCACCGGGGCAAAGACCCCGGGTGCGGCCATGCTGGCACGCACCGCCAGCGCCAGGTTGCCGTGGTCAAAGGCCACCAGCTCGCCGTCCCGGTAGCGTGTGGCAATGGCACGAAACGGAATGCGCAGGTGGTCGAAGTTGCTGTCGGTTGCGACCCGGGCGGTGAGCTCCTGCATCAGGGTCAAAAAACGCTGGCCGTCGCTCACGCCACGCGCAAAGGTGAGGGCGCCATTCTTGACGCCCAGCTCCAGCTCTACCGGGTAGCGTTGCTGGTATTCGCGGCTGCGGTGCGACAGGTCGGTGCGCGCCAGCTGGTCCAGCGCCACGCGGCCCGGGTCCAGGTTGCCAATGACCTTTTCGATGGCGGTGGTGGACATGCCACTGGCATACAGGCTGCCAATCACCGCGCCCATGCTGGTGCCGATGATCTTGGCAATCGGCACCCGGTCCTGTTCCAGCCGTTGCAGCACGGCCAGGTGCGCAAAGCCCTTGGCCCCCCCGCCTGCCAGCACCACGGTCACACCCGCTTGCGATGGGACCTGTGCTTGGACTTGTGCCCGGACACCAGGCAACAGGCCGATTGTCAGGAGCGCGGCCAACCAGAGGCCGCGCAAGGCAGGTGTGTAGAAGCGTTGGTCGGGATGCTGTCTGTTGAAATTCACGGAGTGGAGTATTGCGCAATCGGCACACAGCTGCAGAACAGGTTGCGGTCACCATACACGTTGTCCACCCGGCCTACCGTGGGCCAGTACTTCACCGCCTTGAGAGATGCCAGCGGAAAGGCGCCAAGTTCGCGCGGGTAGGGCCGCTCCCACGCCGCATCCACTACACAGGCCGCCGTGTGCGGCGCATGCTTGAGCGGGTTGTTGTCCTGCGGCCAGACGCCCGTCTCCACCTGCGCAATTTCGGCGCGGATGGCCAGCATGGCGTCAATGAAACGGTCCAGCTCGGCCAGCGATTCGCTCTCGGTGGGCTCCACCATCAGGGTGTTGGGCACGGGGAAGGACAAGGTGGGCGCATGGAAGCCATAGTCCATCAGGCGCTTGGCCACGTCCTCGGCCATCACGCCGCAGCTGTCCTTGAAGTGGCGCAAATCCAGAATGCACTCGTGCGCCACATGGCCGGGTTGGCCGTTGTGGCCCACACCCGCATAGAGCGTGGGGTAGGCGTCGCTGAGGCGCGCGCTGATGTAGTTGGCCGCCAGAATGGCCGCCTCGGTAGCGTGCTGCAAGCCGTCGGCGCCCATCATGCGGATGTACATCCAGCTGATGGGCAGCACGGCGGCATTGCCAAGCGGTGCGGCAGATATCGCCCCCACGCTTGCCGCTGCGCGTGCTGCGCTGCCCCCCGAGGGGGCTGGTTTCCCTTGGGGCGGCCCGGCGGGAAACTCCGCGCCCACCTTCGCAACGGGCAGGGTCGCGGCCGGGGCGTCAGCGGCACAGGCTTCCTGCCCCGTGGTGCCGCTCAGCCCGCCTGCCACATGCCCCGGCAAGAACGGCACCAGATCTTCCACCACACACACCGGGCCCACACCCGGGCCGCCGCCGCCGTGCGGAATGCAAAAGGTCTTGTGCAGGTTGAGGTGGCTGACATCGCCGCCAAACTCGCCGGGTGCGGCTGTGCCCACCAGCGCGTTCATGTTGGCGCCGTCCACATACACACGCCCGCCATGCTGGTGCACCAGCGCGCACAGGGCCTTGACCTCGGTCTCGAACACGCCGTGGGTGCTGGGGTAGGTGATCATCACTGCAGCCAGGTTGGCGCTGTGTTGTTCGCATTTGGCGCCCAGGTCGTCCATGTCCACATTGCCCTGGGCGTCGCAGGCGGTCACCACCACCTGCATGCCCGCCATGGTGGCCGAGGCCGGGTTGGTGCCGTGGGCGCTGCTGGGAATCAGGCAGATGTTGCGGTGGCTCTCGCCCCTGGATGCGTGCCAGCCGCGTATGGCCAACAGGCCTGCGTACTCGCCCTGGCTGCCCGCGTTGGGCTGCAGGCTCACGCCCGCATAGCCGGTGGCCGCGCACAGCCAGGCACACAGCTGCACGTTGAGCTCGGCATAGCCCATGCGCTGGTCGGCCGGGCAAAAGGGGTGGATGTTGGCGAACTCCGGCCAGGTGATGGGAACCATCTCGCTGGTGGCGTTGAGCTTCATGGTGCAGGAGCCCAGCGGAATCATGCTGCGGTCCAGCGCCAGGTCTTTGTCGCTGAGCATCCGGATGTAGCGCAGCATGCTGGTCTCGGAGTGGTGGCTGTTGAACACCGGGTGGGTGAGGTAGGCGCTGCCGCGTTGCAGGCTTTCGGGAATCATCGGCGCTGTGTCTGGCGCCAGCGCGTCCACGGTGGGCAGGGCTTGGCTGTCCCCAGCAAACACGCGCCAGAGTTGTGCCACGTCTTCGCGCGTGCGGGTCTCGTCCAGCGAGATGCTGAGGTACTGCGCCCACGACAGGCGCAGGTTCATACCCTGGGCCACGGCTTTTGCCTGCAACGCTTGTGCTTGGGCGGCGGATGCACAGCGCACGGTCAGCGTATCAAAGGCGCTGCTGCTGGTGAGGGAGTGGCCCAGGCCTTGCAAGCCTTTGGCCAGGATGGCGGTGAGCAGGGCCACGCGCTGGGCGATGCGCTTCAAACCCTGCGGCCCGTGGTAGACCGCGTACATGCTGGCCACCACGGCGGGCAGCACCTGCGCTGTACAGATGTTGGAGGTGGCTTTTTCGCGGCGTATGTGCTGCTCGCGCGTTTGCAGGGCCAGGCGGTAGGCCGGGTTGCCGTGCACGTCCACGCTCACGCCCACCAGGCGCCCGGGCAGGGAGCGCTTGTAGGCATCGCGGCAGGCCATGTAGGCGGCGTGTGGGCCGCCGTTGCACAGCGGCATGCCAAAGCGTTGCGTGGTGCCCACCACAATGTCGGCATCGAATTCGCCCGGCGGCACCAGCAGCGTCAAGGCCAGCAGGTCGGCGGCCACAATGAAGGCGGCTTGCTTGGCATGCACGCGGGCCACGTCCGCACGCAGGTCGTCAATGCGGCCGCTGGTGGAGGGGTACTGCGCCAGCACGGCAAAGTAGTCGCCTTCCAGCGCCTGTGCCCACTCGTCGGCGGAGTTGGCGAGTTTGATTTCCAGGCCCAGGGGTGCGGCGCGTGTTTGCAGCACCTCGATGGTTTGCGCGTGGCAGTCACCGGCCACCACCATCACCGTGCTCTTGCTGCGCACCGAGCGCTTGGCCAGCGTTATGGCCTCGGCCGCCGCCGTGGCCTCGTCCAGCATGGAGGCGTTGGCAATCGGCATGGCGGTGAGGTCACAGACCATGGTCTGGAAGTTCACCAGTGCCTCCATGCGGCCCTGCGAAATCTCGGCCTGGTAGGGCGTGTAGGCGGTGTACCAGGCCGGGTTCTCCAGGATGTTGCGCAGGATCACGCCGGGCGTGTGGGTGCCGTAATAGCCCTGGCCTATGCAGCTGGTGAGCACGCGGTTTTTATTCGCCACGATTTTCAGTTCC
>CANCCF010000158.1 GCA_947374485.1 Comamonadaceae bacterium
GAATCTAGCGACTCAGTGGCTGTGAGCTTACCAGCCGCGTACCCGCCCACACGTCATGCCAAAACTGCCCTTGCGGCTGAAACCGGCTGAGCAGTGCCCACACTGCAATCCAACCCAGCACAATCACGGCCACCTCCGCACCACTGAGCCCAAAGGGCGCAACGGCCAGCAGTGGCGGCAAAAACCAGACCCAGCTCAGCACATAGCGCGCAAGTGCGCGGCGCTGGCTGATGGCTTTGCCGTTGCGGTCTACCACCCGGATGTTCCAGGTCTTCATCGCCAGGGTTTGGCCCCTGGCCCAAAACCAGACAAAGTAAATGCCAAAGATGACAAACAGAAAGGCCTGCAGTGCATTGCGGTTGTCCATGGCATTTCGCGTCTGGCTCAGAGTGCCAAAAAGATAGCCCGAGATGAACACCACACCAAACAAAAGCAGGCCTTCGTATACCCAACACGCCATGCGGCGCCACAAACCCGGCGTCATCAGGGCTTTGCAGGCGTTGTAACGACCGGTGGCACAGGCGTGCCAGGGGACAACTGAGGCAGCAGGGTATTGCGGTTGATGGGCCGTTGTGAGGCGGCCAGCGCGCGCTCTTGCTCAGGCGTGTGGCGGGTTACCGGTACAGCCGTCAGTTTGTCAGGCGCAACCGGTTTGACAGCGATGGCAGCCCCCACGGGCTTGGTCTTGGCACCTTGGGCCAGTTTGTCGCGTTCCTCCGGACTGAGAGCTTGGTAGGCCTCCCAGTTGGCAGCACGCTCGGATTTGCCAATTGCTTTGGACTGTGCGAAGTTCAAGCGTGCAGCCTCGCGGTCCTTGGGAGGCAGCGCGGCCCATTCCACCATGCGGCTGTGCAACTTTCCCTGCTCCGCTTGGCCCAGGCTCGGGTAGGTTTCTGCCAAGGCCAGCCATTTGCGCCTTTGCCCCTCACTCAGGCTGTTCCATGATTTTTCCAGGGGCGCCAAAGAGACCTTTTGCCTGCCGGTCAAGGTCTGCCAGTTGTCGACCAAGGGGTGGGCCGCTGCACCAGCAGGCGTGGCGACCGTTGCCAGTGTTTGGGCCACAGCACCAATGGAAAACGACAGTGCCAGCACGCCGCAGGCGCATACCAGCGCGGCACCCGTACCAGCGCGAGCCAATGTATTCAAACTATCCCGAAAACGCATGAAGTGCCGCTTGCTAAAAATGAGACCATCAGCACTGCTTATTGGTTCTGGGTGACGCGCAGATACTGCGCAAAGCCTGGGTCGGTAAACGCGGCAGGCGGCAAGTCGTCGGTGAGCAATTCTGCGTCCACCTCGGCCAGTTCCCGCGCACGTCCGTCGTCTTGCAACACAGCAATCGAAACCAACCCGGCCACCAAAGCCAATAAAGGCAGCAAGGATGCAATTCGATTCCACCAGCCACCATCCTGTGCGCCGAATTGGAGCGCCGCCTCACCGCCTGACACGCTGACCGCATGGGCGATTTTCACACTGGCGATTTTGCGTTTGGCAACAGCTTGGGTGCGGGCAACCTTGAGCCGTTCGCTGATGTCATGCGACAGGTCATCGGAGCCTTCGGAAAGGCGCCGTGCTACCGCCCGACCCAAGGCATCGGCGCGGGACCCATATAGGTTGCTTTCTGGCGTGTTCATAATCGGATTCCCTTTGCCCTCAATGCCTTGCTGAGCGCGGCGACTGCCCTGGAGCAGTGTGTTTTAACGCTGCCTTGTGAGCAGCCCATTGCCGCAGCAGTTTCTGCCACGTCCATCTCTTCCCAGTAACGCATGAGAAAGGCTTCCCGTTGACGGCCCGGCAGTTGCTGAATCTCGGCCTCGATGCCACGCAATGTCTGTGCCCGGTCGGTGATGATCTCGGCACTTTCACCCAGGTCAGAGCCGGAGGACGCATCCAGCGCTTCCAGCAGATTGAAGTCGTCGTCTTCGTTGGCCGACTCAAAATCACTCATGTTCGAAAACAGGGCGTTCTGCACCTTTTGGCGTCGGAACCAGTCCAGCGTGCAATTCGACAGAATTCGCTGGAACAGCATAGGCAATTCTTCTATGGGTTTGTGGCCATAGTGCTCGGACAATTTCATCATGCTGTCCTGCACGATGTCCAGCGCCGACTCTTCGTTACGGACGTGGTAAACCGAACGTTTGAAAGCGCGCTTCTCTACGCTTTTCAGAAATTCTGTGAGTTCGGATTCAGAAGCCAAGACAGAGACGCCCGCTGGAAAAAGGGCGATTATCTCATTCGTGGTGCGGAAAATTTGCCAGTCGCCGTGAAATTCACCCGGACGGTGCCATAATCCTCGCTGCTCATCAAAAGGCAAACGGGTCCCGGTCCGGCGCGTTATTCACTGCGCCCATGTCCTGGTCCTTAAGTCCTGACGCGACGCCACAAGTGTTTGCGAAGGGGCACCCAAGGTTTTTCGTTAGAGAAATTCACAAAGGTTCATCATGGAAATATCCAAAGCTGAAATCGCTTCAGCGGCTACTGCCGCACAAAAATCCGTTCAGGCAGTGGAACTTCGCGGAGCGGAGATTCTGGTCAAGGCCTTGCAGGCCGAGAACGTCCAATACGTCTGGGGTTACCCTGGCGGCGCCGTCCTGCATATTTACGACGCCTTCTTCAAACAAGACACCATTCAGCACGTGCTGGTGCGCCACGAACAGGCCGCCGTGCATGCGGCCGATGGCTATGCCCGCGCCACTGGTGATGTGGGTGTGGCCCTGGTCACCTCGGGCCCCGGCGTCACCAATGCGGTCACCGGCATTGCTACGGCCTACATGGACAGCATTCCGATGGTCATCATCAGCGGCCAGGTACCCACCCATGCGATTGGCATGGACGCGTTCCAGGAATGCGACGCCGTCGGCATCACCCGCCCCATCGTCAAACACAACTTTCTGGTGAAAGACGCCAAGGACCTGGCTGACACGCTGAAGAAAGCCTTTCATATCGCCCGCAGCGGCCGCCCGGGCCCTGTGCTGGTGGACATCCCCAAGGACGTGTCCTACAAGAAAGTGCCCTACGCCGGTTACCCCAGCAGCGTGGAAATGCGCTCGTACAACCCGGTGCGCAAAGGCCACGGCGGGCAAATCCGCAAGGCATTGCAACTGCTGCTGACGGCCAAGCGCCCCTACATCTACACCGGTGGCGGCGTGCTCTTGAGCAATGCCTCGGCCGAACTGCGCACCCTGGTGGACATGCTGGGTTACCCCTGCACCAATACCCTGATGGGCCTGGGTGCTTACCCGGCCAGTGACCGCAAATTTTTGGGCATGCTGGGCATGCACGGCACGGTGGAAGCCAACAACGCCATGCAGAACTGCGACGTGCTGCTGGCCGTGGGCGCGCGCTTTGATGACCGCGTGATTGGCAACCCCAAGCACTTTGCGCAAAACGAACGCAAGATCATCCACATTGACATTGATCCTTCGAGCATCTCCAAGCGCGTGAAGGTCGACATCCCGATCGTCGGCGACGTGAAAGACGTGCTGAGCGAAATGATCGCCATGATCAAGGAAAGCACGACCCGCCCCGATGCTGACGCACTGGGTTCCTGGTGGGACACCATCGAAGGCTGGCGCAAGAAAGACTGCCTGAAGTACGACCACGGCAAGGGTGATGTCATCAAGCCCCAGTTTGTCGTGGAAACGCTGTGGAACATGACCAAGGATGCTGACACCTACATCACCTCCGATGTGGGCCAGCACCAGATGTGGGCCGCGCAGTACTACCGCTTCGACGAGCCACGCCGCTGGATCAACTCGGGCGGTCTGGGCACCATGGGCGTGGGCATTCCCTACGCCATGGGCATCAAGCTGGCCAAGCCCGACAGCGAGGTGTTCTGCATCACTGGCGAAGGCTCGGTGCAAATGTGCATCCAGGAGCTCTCCACCTGTCTGCAGTACAACACGCCGATCAAAATCTGTTCGCTCAACAACCGCTACCTGGGCATGGTGCGGCAGTGGCAGCAGTTGGAATACGAAGGCCGCTACAGCCACAGCTACATGGACGCGCTGCCAGACTTCGTGAAGCTGGCCGAGGCTTATGGCCATGTGGGCATGCTGATCGAGCGCCCCGAAGACGTGGAGCCCGCCCTGCGCGAAGCCCGCCGCCTGAAGGACCGCACCGTGTTCATGGACTTCCGCACCGACCCCACCGAGAACGTGTTCCCGATGGTCAAGGCCGGTATGGGCATCACTGAAATGCTGCTCGGTTCGGAAGATCTGTAAGCGCTTTTTTCAACCTACTTTATTGACGAATCTATTGGCCACCAGGTCCGTTGCTTACCGGCGCGGATGAGGGCGGTTGAAAAGAGGAGTTCATTCTTATGAAACACATCATTGCAGTATTGCTGGAGAACGAGCCCGGTGCTCTCTCCCGCGTGGTCGGTCTGTTCTCGGCGCGCGGCTACAACATCGAGTCGCTCACCGTGGCGCCCACCGAAGACCCCAGCCTGTCGCGCATGACCATCCAGACCGCTGGTTCGGAAGACGTGATTGAGCAAATCACCAAGCACTTGAACCGCCTGATCGAAGTGGTCAAGGTGGTGGACCTCACCGAAGGCGCCTACATCGAGCGCGAGCTTATGATGGTCAAGGTTCGCGCCGTGGGCAAAGAGCGTGAAGAAATGAAACGCATGGCCGACATTTTCCGTGGACGCATCATTGACGTCACGGAGAAGAGCTACACCATCGAACTCACGGGCGACCAGTCCAAGAACGATGCGTTTCTGGACGCCATAGAGCGTTCAGCCATTCTGGAAACCGTGCGCACTGGCTCCAGCGGAGTCGGTCGCGGCGAGCGCATTTTGCGCGTTTAACTTTTTACAACGGAGAGATGACATGAAGGTTTTTTACGACAAGGACTGCGATCTGAGCCTCATCAAGGGCAAGACGGTTGCCATCATTGGTTACGGCAGCCAGGGCCATGCCCACGCCCAGAACCTGAACGACAGCGGCGTGAAGGTGGTGGTCGGTCTGCGCAAGGGCGGTGCTTCCTGGGACAAGGTTGCCAAGGCCGGTTTGAACGTCGCTGAAGTCAACGAAGCAGTTGCCTCGGCCGATGTGGTCATGATTTTGTTGCCCGACGAAAACATCGCCGGCGTCTACAAAGAGATCGAATCGTCCCTGAAGCAGGGCGCCTCCCTGGCCTTCGCCCACGGCTTCAACGTGCACTACAACCAGGTTGTGCCCCGCGCCGATCTGGACGTGTGGATGGTCGCCCCCAAGGCCCCTGGCCACACCGTGCGCAACACCTACACCCAGGGCGGCGGCGTGCCCCACCTGGTGGCCGTGCACCAGGACAAGTCCGGCAAAGCCCGTGACCTGGCCCTGAGCTACGCCATGGCCAACGGTGGCGGCAAGGCCGGCATCATCGAGACCAACTTCAAGGAAGAGACCGAGACCGATCTGTTCGGCGAGCAAGCCGTTCTGTGCGGCGGTGCGGTGGAACTGGTGAAGATGGGCTACGAGACCCTGGTAGAAGCCGGTTACGCGCCCGAAATGGCCTACTTCGAATGCCTGCACGAACTCAAATTGATCGTGGACCTGATCTATGAAGGCGGCATCGCCAACATGAACTACTCCATCTCCAACAACGCCGAGTACGGCGAGTACGTCACCGGCCCCGAAGTCATCAACGCCCAGAGCCGCGAAGCCATGCGCAACGCACTGAAGCGCATCCAGACCGGTGAGTACGCCAAGATGTTCATTCTGGAAGGCCGCACCGGCTACCCCAGCATGACCGCCCGCCGCCGCCTGACCGCCGAGCACCAGATCGAAGTCGTGGGCGCCAAGCTGCGCGCCATGATGCCCTGGATTGCCAAGAACAAGCTGGTTGACCAGACCCGCAACTAAGCACTGCGCTTAGCAAGAAAAGGCCACTTCGGTGGCCTTTTCTCATGGCGCGGGAGAGGGGTGGTTGCAGGCCTGCGACAATCGACGGCTGGCATACACTCGGTGCCGGGTTTGTGGGTAGCCGTGCTACAGGCTTTATCTTTTGGATGTTGGACAAAGGTCAGGAATCAATATGCAAGATGGAAACGATCCCGCAGCCATTGACGGCGAAGCGGTGGCCGTGCGCAAACCGCGCAAGGGCATCTACATTCTTCCCAATCTGTTCACCCTGGCCGCGCTGTTCGGTGGCTTTTATGCCGTAGTCATGGCCATTGACGGTCGCTTTGACCTGGCCGCAGTCGGCGTGTTTTGCGCCATGGTGCTCGACAGCTTGGACGGCCGCGTCGCCCGCATGACCAACACCCAAAGTGCCTTTGGCGAGCAAATGGACTCGCTCTCCGACATGGTGTCCTTTGGCGCGGCACCCGCACTCATTTCCTATGTCTGGTCGCTACACAGCTTAGGCCGTTGGGGCTGGTTTGCCGCCTTTGTGTATTGCTCCTGCGCGGCGCTGCGCCTGGCGCGCTTCAATGTGAACACCGGGGTGGTGGACAAGCGCTATTTTCAGGGCCTGCCATCACCCGCTGCCGCAGCGCTGGTGGCCGGTTTCATCTGGCTGGCTACCGACCTGGGCTACAAGGGCTCCGAACTGACCTGGGCCACCTTTGTGGTGGCGCTGTATGCGGGCCTGACCATGGTCACCAATGTGCCGTTCTACAGCTTCAAGGACGTGAGCATGAAGCGCAGCGTGCCCTTTGTGGTGATCGTGGCCATTGCGCTGGTGATAGCCGTTGTCAACATTGATCCGCCCAAGGTGATTTTTGGTCTGTTTGTGCTGTACGGCCTGAGCGGCTACGGCGTGTATGGCTGGCGCAAATGGCGCGGCCTGCAGACCAGCGTGATCAGCACATCCACCGACGAGCCCGACGAGCGCGGCTTGCATTGACAGAGGAGACACAAACGTGACCGACAAACTCATTATTTTTGACACCACCTTGCGTGACGGCGAGCAGTCGCCCGGTGCCTCCATGACGCGCGACGAGAAGCTGCGCATTGCGCGCCAGCTCGAGCGCCTCAAGGTGGACGTCATCGAGGCCGGTTTTGCCGCCAGCTCGAACGGCGACTTTGAAGCCGTGCAGCTGATCGCCAACACCATCAAGGACTCCACCATTTGCTCGCTCTCGCGCGCCAATGACCGCGATATTTCGCGCGCCGCCGAAGCCCTCAAAGGCGCCAACCGCGCCCGCATCCACACCTTCATTGCCACCTCGGCGTTGCACATGGAGAAGAAGCTGCGCATGACGCCAGACCAGGTGTTCGAGCAGGCCAAGCAGGCGGTGCGTTTTGCCCGCAACCTGGTGGAAGACGTGGAGTTCAGCCCCGAAGACGGTTACCGCAGCGACCCGGACTTTTTGTGCCGCGTGCTCGAAGCTGTGATCAAGGAGGGTGCCACCACCATCAACGTGCCCGACACCGTGGGCTATGCCATCCCCGAGCTGTACGGCAGTTTTTTGCTGGATCTGCGCACCCGCATTCCCAATTCCGACAAGGCGATCTGGTCGGTGCACTGCCACAACGACCTCGGCATGGCCGTGGCCAACTCGCTGGCCGGTGTGAAGATTGGCGGCGCACGCCAGGTGGAGTGCACCATCAACGGCCTGGGCGAGCGTGCGGGCAATTGCAGTCTGGAAGAAATTGTGATGGCGGTCAAAACCCGCAGGGATTATTTCGGCCTGGAGTTGGGCATTGATGCGCGCCACATTCTGGCCGCCAGTCGCATGGTCAGCCAGACCACCGGCTTTGTGGTGCAGCCCAACAAGGCGGTGGTGGGCGCCAACGCCTTTGCCCACGCTTCGGGCATTCACCAGGATGGCGTCCTGAAGGCGCGCGACACCTACGAGATCATGCGTGCTGAAGATGTGGGCTGGAGCGCCAACAAAATCGTACTGGGCAAGCTCAGTGGGCGCAACGCCTTCAAGCAGCGCCTGCAGGAACTGGGCGTGCAAATGGAGAGCGAAGCCGAAATCAATGCCGCCTTTGCCCGCTTCAAGGAACTGGCCGACCGCAAAAGCGAGATCTTCGACGAAGACATCCTGGCCTTGGTCAGTGAAGAAAATGTGCTGCACGACAAGGAGCAATACGCCTTTGTGTCGCTGTCCCAGCACAGTGAAACCGGTGAGCGGCCGCAGGCCAGCATTGTCTTCACGGTCGATGGACGAGAAGTCAAAGGCGCGTCCGAAGGCAATGGCCCGGTCGATGCCTCCCTCAAGGCCATTGAAGCGCACGTGAAAAGCGGGGCTGAGATGGTGCTGTATTCGGTCAATGCGATCAGTGGCTCCACCGAGAGCCAGGGCGAAGTGACTGTGCGTTTGCAAAACAGTGGCCGGGTGGTCAATGGCGTGGGGGCAGACCCGGACATCGTGGTGGCGTCGGCGAAAGCCTACCTGAGCGCACTCAATAAATTGCAAAGCAAGGCCGACCGGGTGGCAGCCCAAGGTTGATAGGCGAGTCGGGGCGGGGGTTTTCTTTAAGTTTCTTGCGCAAGTACTTGATCTTGCGGGAGTTTCCTTATTACACTCAACACCATCAGCCTGTGTACTGCCGGGTTTATCGCTACAACTTGCCCTGCTGAATGATTGGAAACACTGTGAATCAACATAAATTGCGCTTGGCCTTATGGGCCTTGTTGGGGCTCATGGCAGTGCTGCCCCTGAGCGCACACGCCATCAAGCGTGCGGAGAGCGCCAACCAGGCAGTCAAAAAGAAAGCCATTCGTTCCACCGTGCGAAAAGCCGCGGCAGTGGTTCCGGCCAAACCATCCTTTGGCCAACTTGCGGGTTTGCATGGCGAGCACGACTCGCTGCAGTTGAAGTCCAGTGTGGCGCTGGTGGTTGATCAAGATACCAAAGAGGTTTTGTTCAGCAAGAATGAGCAGGCGGTGTTGCCCATCGCCTCCATTACCAAACTGATGACCGGCTTGCTGGTGAGTGAGGCCCATCTGCCAGCAGATGAGCTGATCACCATCAGCCAGGACGATGTGGACACCGAAAAAGGCAGCTCCTCACGCCTGGCTGTGGGCACCGAACTCAGCCGCGGTGAGCTGCTGCACCTGGCACTGATGTCCAGCGAAAACCGCGCTGCCCATGCCTTGGGTCGCACCTACCCCGGTGGCCTTGCCCATTTCGTGCAATTGATGAACGTGCGGGCCAAAACCCTGGGTATGCAGGACACCAATTACGTCGAGCCCACCGGCCTCTCCAGCAAAAACCAGTCCAGCGCGCGTGACCTGGCAACCCTGGTGAATTTCGCCTATGGCGACCCGCAGCTGCGCGAACTCTCAACTTCCACCGGCTACCAAGTTGAAGTGGGCCGCCGAACATTGCAGTACAACAACACCAACCGTTTGGTGAAGAACCCGGCTTGGGACATTGGCATCCAGAAGACGGGCTACATCACCGAAGCCGGTCAGTGCCTGGTGATGCAGGCCA
>CANCCF010000159.1 GCA_947374485.1 Comamonadaceae bacterium
TGTGGCCTGCGGCATATCGGGTGCCATCCAGCACCTGGCGGGCATGAAGGACAGCAAGGTGATCGTGGCCATCAACAAGGATGCCGAAGCGCCCATCTTCAGCGTGGCCGACTACGGCCTGGTGGCCGACCTGTTTGAGGCCGTGCCGGAGCTGGTCAAGGCGCTGTAAGCCAGTCATGAAACCAGGGCATCCAGTAGGGTGCCCTTTTTTTGTATTCATTTCCGTGGAGTCACCATGAGCTATACCGCCCCCGTCAAGGACATGTTGTTCAACATCGAACACCTGGCCCACATAGACCAGATCGCCCAAATCCCGGCCTTTGCCGATGCCGGTCTGGACACCGCGCAGGCCGTGCTGGAAGAAGCCGCCAAATTCACCGAGGGCGTGCTGGCTCCCCTGAACTGGGAAGGCGACAAGAACCCCAGCAGTTTCAAGGACGGTGTGGTGACTGCCACGCCCGGCTTCAAGCAGGCGTTTCAACAATTCGCCGAGGGCGGCTGGCAGGGCCTGCAGCACCCGGCCGATTTTGGTGGACAGGGCTTGCCCAAGACGATTGGCGCAGCCTGCATCGAAATGACCAACAGCGCCAACCTGAGCTTTGCCCTGTGCCCTCTGCTGAGCGACGGTGCCATTGAAGCGCTGCTCACGGCGGGCTCCGACGCGCTCAACGCGGTCTACCTCGAAAAGCTCATCAGTGGCCAGTGGACCGGCACCATGAACCTGACCGAGCCGCAGGCCGGCAGCGACCTGGCCGCCGTGCGCACCCGCGCCGAGCCGCAAGCGGCCGGCAGCTACAAGGTGTTTGGCACCAAGATTTTTATTACCTGGGGTGAGCACGACATGGCTGAGAACATCGTGCATCTGGTGCTGGCGCGGGTGGCCGGTGCGCCCGAGGGCGTGAAGGGTATTTCGCTCTTCGTCGTGCCGAAATTCATGGTGAATGCGGATGGTTCCCTGGGTGCGCGCAACGACGTGCATTGCGTGAGCATCGAGCACAAGATGGGCATCAAGGCCAGCCCCACCGCGGTTCTGCAATACGGCGACCATGGGGGCGCGGTGGGCTATCTGGTGGGCCAGGAGAACCGCGGCCTGGAGTACATGTTCATCATGATGAACGCCGCCCGTTATGCGGTGGGCGTGCAGGGCATTGCGATTGCCGAGCGTGCCTACCAAAAGGCCGTGCAGTTCGCGCGCGACCGGGTGCAAAGCCGCCCGGTGGATGGCTCACTGCCGGGCGCCGGCCCGATCATCCACCACCCCGATGTGCGCCGCATGCTGATGACCATGCGAGCCTATACGGAGGGCTGCCGCGCCATGGCCACCACCGCAGCAGCGGCCTATGACGCCGCCCACCACCACCCGGATGCCGACACTCGCAAGGTGAATCAGGCCTTTTATGAATTCATGGTGCCGCTGGTAAAAGGCTATAGCACCGAGATGAGCCTCACCGTCACCTCGCTGGGCGTGCAGGTGCACGGCGGCATGGGCTTCATTGAAGAAACGGGTGCCGCGCAGTACTACCGGGACGCCAAAATCCTGACCATCTACGAAGGCACCACCGCCATCCAGGCCAACGACCTGGTGGGGCGCAAGACGGCGCGCGATGGCGGCCAGACGGCCAAGGCAATTGCCGCGCAGATCGAGACCACCGAAGCCGAATTGACGGCCAGCGGCACCGCCCACGCGCTGGCCCTGGCGCAGCGTCTCAAGGCGGCGCGCCTGGCTTTTGTGGAGGTGGTGGACTTTGTGGCGGCCAACACAAAGGCCAGCCCGAACGCCGTGTTTGCCGGCAGCGTGCCTTATCTCATGCTCGCCGGCAATGTGATGGCGGGCTGGCAGATGGCGCGCGCTCTCTTGGTGGCCGAGAAGGCACTGGCCGCAGGCACTGATGCAGCCTTTATGCAGGCCAAGGTCACCACCGCGCGCTTCTATGCCGACCATATATTGAGCCAGGCACCGGGCGTGCGCGACAGCATTGTGATGGGTGCCGACAGCGTCACCGCCATGGCTCTGGACGCGTTTTAAAACAAGGATTTCATGCCTAAACTACCTGCGCCACTGGCCCGTTTGCCCTTTCCGGTGATCGGCTCGCCCCTCTTTATCATCAGCAACCCCAAACTGGTGATTGCCCAGTGCACGAGCGGCGTGGTGGGTTCCATGCCGGCTCTCAATGCCCGCCCGGCCGAGCAGCTTGAAGCGTGGCTGATGGAAATCACCGAGGCGCTGGCAGCACATGACCGGGCGCATCCGGACAGCCCGGCCGCACCCTTTGCCATCAACCAGATCGTGCACAAGAGCAACGAGCGGCTGGAACACGACATGGCCCTGTGCGTGAAATACAAGGTGCCCATCATCATCACCTCGCTGGGCGCGCGCGAGGACATCAACGCGGCGGCGCACTCCTATGGCGGCGTGGTGCTGCACGACATCATCAACAATAAGCACGCACACAAGGCGATTGAAAAAGGTGCCGACGGCCTGATCGCGGTGGCGGCAGGGGCAGGTGGTCATGCGGGTGTGAAAAGCCCGTTTGCGCTGGTGCAGGAAATCCGCCAGTGGTTTGACTGCCCGCTGGCCCTGAGCGGTGCCATTGCCACGGGGGGTGCAGTGCTGGCCGCGCAAGCCATGGGGGCGGACTTTGCCTACATCGGCTCGGCCTTTATTGCCACCGAGGAAGCGCGCGCGGTGGACGCCTACAAGCAGTGCATTGTGGCCAGTGACTCGGACGACATTGTCTATAGCAACCTGTTTACCGGCGTGCATGGCAACTATCTTGCACCCAGCATACGGGCGGCTGGCATGGACCCCGACAACCTGCCGGTGAGCGACCCCAGCGCCATGAATTTTGGCGGCGACAAGGCCAAAGCCTGGAAGGAAATCTGGGGCTGCGGCCAGGGCATAGGGGCGGTGAGCCAGGTGCAACCGGCTGGCGCCTACATTGCGCAGCTCAAGCGCGAGTATGCTGCGGCACGCGAGCGCCTTCTGTAGTCGGCACGCCCACCTTTTAACAAGCGAGACAGACCCATGATGTGGATAGACCTGGTGGCCGTGCTGGCCCTGTTGCAAGTCATATTTTTCAGCATGCTGGTGGGCAGTGCGCGCACCAAATACGGTGTCCATGCGCCCGCCATGAGTGGCCACCCGCAGTTTGAGCGCATGTACCGCGTGCACATGAACACGGTGGAACTGCTGGTGCTGTTGCTGCCAGCCATGTACCTTGCCGCGCGCTACTGGTCGCCCAGCCTGGTGGCCATTGGTGGTGCGGTGTACCTGCTGGGCCGCCTGGTGTACTGGCGCTCCTATACCAAGGACCCGGCCAGCCGCGCCGTGGGTTTTGGCCTGAGCATATTTCCTGTCCTCGCCATGCTGGGCGCGGTGCTGGTGGGTATCGTGGTGAAGGGCAGCGCCTACTGAGCAGGGGCCTGCCACAGCGGCTGTTTCTGCATCACGGCCGCAAAGGCTGCTGAATCTTCAAACGCTGTCAGCCACTGTGCCAGGCGCGGCCAAGCCTGTTGTGCAAACCAGGTCGCATCGGTGTGGGCAAACTGCCGCACAAACGGGGCTGTGGCGGCATCCAGCATGCCCCAGTGGGCACCGTTCAAAAAGGGCTGTTTTTGCAAGCGCTGCTCCCACGCCATCAGCAGGTCAGTGGCCGCCTCGCGGGCAGTGGTCACTGAATCCAGACCGAAACGGGCAGGGTACTTGTAGCGGTCCAGCGCCTGCTTGAAAGGGCCGTCGTTGGTGGCAATGCAGGCCAAGGTGTCCTGCAAGGCGGCGTGGTCTGCGGGCAGCCAATGCAGGGGGTCGCTTTGTTGCAAGGCCCACAGCATGATGTCCACGCTCTGCTCCAGCACAAGGCCATCGGCCAGCACGAGCACCGGCACCGTGCCCTTGGGCGAGGCCTGCAGCAAGGCCGCCGGTTTGTCTTTCAACAGGATTTCGCGCGGCTCTACAGGCACGCCGCTAGTGTGCAAGGCCAGGCGCGCACGCATGGCATAGGGGCAGCGGCGAAAGGTGTACAGAACGGGCGCGAGCATGGGCATACAGCGAACCTATAGGGTCGCGTCACCGATATGCGATTGCTGGCGTGCTTTTGCTCTTTCCCACTGGCGCTGGCGTTCGCGCGCGCCGTTCTTTTGGGCGTATGAAGTCGTGCCGTGGCAGCGCGGGCAGCTGACCCCGGCCTCATACAAGGCAGAGGCCGTGGCACCCGCCTCCAGGGGCTGGCGGCAGGCGCGGCACAGGGCATGCGGCCCGGGTTGCAGGCCGTGGCCCACCGACACGCGCTCGTCAAACACAAAGCATGCACCCTCCCACAGGCTGCGTTCAGGCTCCACCGTCTCCAGGTATTTGAGGATGCCGCCTTCCAGGTGATAGACGTCCTCAAACCCTTGTGCGCGCAGATAGGCGGTGGACTTTTCACAGCGTATGCCGCCAGTGCAGAACATGGCAACTTTGGGCCTTTTGCCGCTTGTGCCAGCGCCCGCCAGTTGCGGCTGCTTGTCCAGCCAGGCCGGCAATTCGGCAAAGCTTTTGAGTTGCGGGTTGATGGCACGGGCAAAGCTGCCCAGTTCCACCTCGTAGTCGTTGCGCGTGTCCACCACCACCACATCGGGGTCGGCAATCAGGGCGTTCCAGTCGGCCGGTTTGACATAGGTACCGGCCATCTGTGTGGGGCTGATGCCGGGCACGTTCATGGTCACGATTTCTTTTTTCAGCCGCACCTTCATGCGGTGAAACGGCGCCTTGTGCGACCACGATTCCTTGTGCTGCAAATCGGCCAACAACGGGTCGGCGCGCAAGAAGTCGAGCACCGCCCGCACATCGGCCTCGGCCCCCGCAAGGGTGCTGTTGATGCCCTCGCTGGCCAGCAAAATCAGCCCCTTGACACCGCGCGCCTGGCACAAGGCCAGCAGCACTGGCTTGCGTGCCTCCAAGTCGGGCAGCGCAACAAACTTGTAAAAGGCGGCGGTCAGGTACGGGGCTGACATGCCCCGTCTCAGCTGAAGAAGCTCTTCAAGCGGTCGGACCAGCTGTCACCGGTCGGCGAATGCTTGCTGCCACCCTTCTTGAAAGACTCGTCCAACTCGCGCAGCAGCTTGCGCTGGTGCTCGCTGAGCTTGACCGGCGTCTCGACTGCAATGTGGCAGTACAGGTCGCCGGGGTAGCTGGCGCGCACGCCCTTGATGCCCTTGCCACGCAGGCGGAACTGCTTGCCGGTTTGCGTGCCCTCAGGGATGTCGATGGCTGCCTTGCCCGCCAGCGTGGGCACGTCGATTTCGCCACCCAGTGCGGCGGTGACCATGCTGATGGGCACCGAGCAGTGGATGTCATCGCCATCGCGCTCGAAAATGTCGTGCTTCTTGAGGCGGATTTCGATGTACAGGTCGCCCGGTGGGCCGCCGTTGGTGCCAGGTTCGCCATTGCCAGCGCTGCGGATGCGCATGCCGCCGTCGATACCGGCCGGGATTTTGACGTCCAGGGTTTTCTGGCGCTTGATCTTGCCCTGGCCGTGGCAGGCCGTGCAGGGCTCAGGAATCACCTTGCCATTGCCGCGGCAGGTGGGGCAGGTTTGCTGCACGCTGAAAAAACCCTGGCGCATCTGCACCGTGCCGGCACCGCTGCAGGTGCCGCAGGTCTTGACCTGGGTACCGGGCTTGGCGCCCGTGCCCTTGCAGGTGTCGCAGTTGTCCCAACTGGGGATGCGGATTTGCGCGTCCTTGCCGTGGGCGGCTTCTTCCAGGGTGATTTCCATGGCGTAGCTGAGGTCGCCGCCACGAAACACCTGGCGGCCGCCACCGGCGCCGGGACGGCCACCGCCGCGCTGCTGGCCGAACATGTCGCCAAAAATATCGCCAAAGGCTTCGGCAAAGCCGCCGTAGCCCTCACCACCGGCACCGCCGCCACCGCGGTTGGGGTCCACGCCCGCATGGCCGTACTGGTCGTAGGCGGCGCGCTTTTGCGCGTCCGACAGCATCTCGTAGGCCTCTTTGGCCTCCTTGAATTTTTCTTCGGCGGCTTTGGTTGTGTCACCCTGGTTACGGTCCGGGTGGTGCTTCATCGCCAGCTTGCGATAGGCCTTCTTGATGTCTTCTTCGCTGGCGTTCTTGGGTACACCCAGCGTTTCGTAATAGTCTCTTTTGGCCATGTTCAATCGGGGGGTCTTTTACAACAAAGAAGCCGCGTTGGCGCACACAAGGTGTCCAACGCGGCGCGCATGGGGCGGGTCATCACCCAGGGAGATTAGCCCTTTTTGACTTCCTTGACTTCGGCGTCCACCACATTGTCATCGGCGGGCTTGGAGGCGCCCTGGGAAGCCTGCTCGGGCGCAGCTTCGGCACCTGCACCACCGGCTTCAGCCGCCTGCTTGGCCTGCATGTCGGCGTACATCTTCTCGCCCAGCTTCTGGCTCACGGTCATCAGCGCTTCGCTCTTGGCCTTGATGCTGTCCTTGTCGTCCGACTTCAGGGCGTCTTCGACTTCCTTGATGGCGGCTTCGATCTTTTCCTTCTCACCGGCGTCCAGCTTGTCGCCGTACTCGGTCAGGCTCTTCTTGACGCTGTGGGCATTGGCTTCGGCTTCGTTACGGGCCTGCACCAGTTCCAGCTTTTTCTTGTCGTCGGCGGCGTTGATCTCGGCGTCCTTCACCATCTTCTGGATTTCTTCTTCGGAGAGTCCGGAGTTGGCCTTGATGGTGATCTTGTTTTCCTTGCCGGTGCCCTTGTCCTTGGCGCCCACGTGCAGGATGCCGTTGGCGTCAATGTCAAACGACACTTCAATCTGCGGCGTGCCACGGGCTGCGGGCGGGATGCCTTCGAGGTTGAACTCACCGAGCAGCTTGTTCACAGCCGCAATCTCGCGCTCACCCTGGAACACCTTGATGGTCACGGCCGGCTGGTTGTCGTCGGCAGTCGAAAAAGTCTGGGCGAACTTGGTCGGGATGGTGGTGTTCTTGGTGATCATCTTGGTCATCACACCGCCCAGGGTTTCAATGCCCAGGGACAGAGGGGTGACGTCCAGCAGCAGCACGTCCTTGCGGTCACCGGAGAGCACCTGGCCCTGGATGGCAGCACCCACGGCCACGGCTTCATCGGGGTTGACGTCCTTGCGCGGCTCGCGGCCGAACAGCTCTTTCACCTTCTCTTGCACCTTGGGCATGCGGGTCATGCCGCCGACCAGAATCACGTCATGGATATCGGCCACGTTTACGCCGGCGTCCTTGATGGCGGTGCGGCAAGGCGCAATGGTGCGCTCGATCAGCTCTTCGACCAGGCTCTCCAACTTGGCACGGGTGAGCTTGATGCTCAGGTGCTTGGGGCCGGAGGCGTCAGCGGTGATGTAGGGCAGGTTGATGTCGGTCTGGGCGCTGCTGGAGAGCTCGATCTTGGCCTTTTCAGCGGCTTCCTTCAGGCGCTGCAGGGCCAGCACGTCTTTGCCCAGGTCCACGCCCTGGTCCTTCTTGAACTCGGCAATGATGAAGTCGATGATGCGCTGGTCAAAGTCTTCGCCACCCAGGAAGGTGTCGCCGTTGGTGGACAGCACTTCGAATTGCTTTTCGCCATCGACATCGGCGATTTCGATGATGGAGACGTCAAAGGTACCGCCGCCCAGGTCATACACGGCAATCTTGCGGTCGCCCTTTTCGTTCTTGTCCAAGCCGAAGGCCAGGGCCGCAGCCGTGGGTTCGTTGATGATGCGCTTGACGTCCAGACCGGCAATGCGGCCAGCGTCCTTGGTGGCCTGGCGCTGTGCGTCGTTGAAGTAAGCGGGCACGGTGATGACGGCGTCGGTCACTTCTTCGCCGAGGTAGTCTTCGGCGGTCTTCTTCATCTTGCGCAGGATGTCGGCGCTGACCTGTTGCGGGGCCATGCGGTTGCCGCGCACTTCCACCCAGGCGTCACCGTTGTCGGCAGCGGCAATCTTGTAGGGCATCAGGTCGATGTCCTTCTGCACTTCTTTTTCAGTGAACTTGCGGCCGATCAGGCGCTTCACCGCGTACAGGGTGTTCTTGGGGTTGGTGACCGACTGGCGCTTGGCGGAAGCACCGACCAGCACTTCACCATCTTCCTGGTAGGCGATGATGGACGGCGTGGTGCGTGCGCCTTCTGCGTTCTCGATCACCTTGGGCGTGTTGCCCTCCATGATGGCCACGCAGCTGTTGGTGGTTCCCAAGTCAATGCCAATGATTCTTCCCATGATTTACTCCTGCTGATTCAAAAAAATTCGGATATCCATCAGATGTGGACGGTTATTCGGCTTTCAAGCCCTTGGGTTGCGTCCCGCCCTATTTGGGGGCGGCAACCGTCACCAGGGCCGGGCGCAACACGCGCTCCACAATGGAATAGCCTTTTTGCAGCACCGTGACCACGGTGTTGGCTTCGTGCTCGGACGGCACCACGCTGATGGCCTGGTGCTGGTGCGGATCAAACTTGGCACCGGGGGCCGGGTTGATGGCAATCACCTTGTTGCGCTCCAGGGCGGCAACGAGCTGGCGCAGGGTGGCTTGGGCGCCTTCGCGGATTTGCTCAGGCGTGGCGTCCTTGATGACCAGACCGGCCTCCAGGCTGTCGGCCACGGGCAGCAGGCTTTCGGCAAAGCTTTCGACCGCAAACTTGCGCGCCTTGCTGATCTCTTCTTCAGCGCGGCGGCGGGCGTTTTCGGCATCGGCCTTGGCACGCAAATACAGGTCGGCCATTTCCGAGCTCTTGGCCTGCAAGGTGGCCAGGTCGGCCTGCAACACGGCCATGGCATCGGCCTCGCTGGCGTTCAGGGAAGCCACCAGTTCTTCGGCACTGGGCTGGCTGGGCTGGGAGGGAGTGGGGGTGGAGGCTTGTTCAGACATGCTTGTGGTTCGTCCTACAGATAAAACGGTGCCCCGCAGGTGGGGGCAATCCAGTCGCCTTCAAGAGCCTGGCCCTGCATGCCGCAGGGCCAGGCTCCCAGGTGTGCGGTTTAACCAGCCACACCCAGCAATTCCACGTCGAACTTGAGCGTGGCATTGGGCGGGATCACGCCACCCGCGCCACGGGCGCCATAGCCCAGGGCCGCGGGGATGATCAGGGTGCGCGCACCGCCCACCTTCATACCGGCCACGCCTTCGTCCCAACCCTTGATCACCATGCCTGCACCCAGGCCGAACACGAAGGGGTCGCCACGGTCCTTGCTGGAGTCGAATTTGCTGCCCTGGGTGCCGTCGTTGTAGAGCCAACCGGTGTAGTGCACCTTGACTTGCTGGCCTGCGATGGCCTCGGCGCCTTCGCCTATTGCTGTGTCCAAATACTGAAGTCCGCTTGCGGTGGTTTGCATGGGTGTTCCTGAGGGGTTGATGGGCCGCTATGGCACCGGGTGTGGTGCTGGCGGCAAAGCCC
>CANCCF010000160.1 GCA_947374485.1 Comamonadaceae bacterium
TCTCGGCATTCGGCCATGCCAGGTTCACGTCGCCACGCAAATGCTTGGAGGCCATCACGTCATAGGCGCCGCCATAGGCCTTGCGCGTGATGACGGTGATCTTGGGCACCGTGCACTCGGCGTACGCATACAGCAACTTGGCGCCGTGCTTGATGATGCCGCCATACTCCTGACTGGTGCCGGGCATGAAGCCGGGCACGTCCACAAACGTGATCACCGGAATGTTGAAGGCATCGCAGAAACGCACAAAGCGCGCCGCCTTGATGCTGCTCTTGATGTCCAGGCAACCGGCCAGCACCAGCGGCTGATTCGCCACAATGCCCACCGTCTGGCCGTCCATACGGGCAAAGCCGATCAGGATGTTCTTGGCGTACTCGGGCTGGATCTCGAAGAAGTCGCCATCGTCCACGGTCTTGACGATCAGCTCTTTCATGTCGTAGGCCTTGTTGGCGTTGTCGGGCACCAGCGTGTCCAGGCTTTTTTCCAGGCGGTCGGCCGGGTCGCCGCTCTTGCGCACGGGCGCCTTTTCGCGGTTGGAGAGAGGCAGGTAGTTGTAGAGACGGCGCAGCATCAGTAGCGCTTCCACATCGTTCTCAAACGCCAGATCCGCCACACCGCTCTTGGTGGTGTGGGTGATGGCGCCGCCCAGTTCTTCGGCCGTCACTTCTTCGTGCGTCACCGTCTTCACCACCTCGGGGCCGGTGACAAACATGTACGAGCTGTCTTTGACCATAAAGATGAAATCGGTCATGGCGGGCGAGTACACCGCGCCACCGGCGGAGGGGCCCATGATCATGCTGATCTGCGGAATCACGCCGCTGGCCATGGCGTTGCGCTGGAACACTTCGGCATAGCCGCCCAGAGAGGCCACGCCTTCCTGAATGCGCGCGCCGCCCGAATCGTTGAGGCCGATGACGGGTGCGCCCACCTTCATGGCCTGGTCCATCACCTTGCAGATTTTTTCCGCATGCGACTCGCTCAAGGCGCCACCGAACACCGTGAAGTCCTGGCTGTACACAAACACCAGGCGGCCGTTGATCATGCCGTAGCCTGTGACCACGCCGTCGCCGGGGATCTTGGTGTCGGCCATGCCAAAGTCCACGCAGCGGTGCTCCACAAACATGTCCCACTCTTCAAACGTACCTTCGTCCAGCAGGATTTCCAGACGCTCGCGCGCCGTGAGCTTGCCCTTTTTGTGTTGGGCATCGATGCGCTTTTGTCCACCGCCCAGGCGCGCGAGTTCGCGCTTGGCTTCGAGTTGTTCCAGGATGTCGTGCATGGGTTCCTTCTTTCTATTCGCTGTCTAAATTTCTTGCTTACGGAGGCGCAGCCGATGGACTTGCAGCCAGCACGGCCAACAGTTGCCGGGCGGCCGTGCTGGCAGCCAACTGGCCGGACTGCACGGCCGTGGTGATGGCGGGCAACTGCGCGCGCACCAACGGGCTGTTTTTAAAGGACTGCTTCAGGCCCGCATCGATGCGCTCCCACATCCAGGCCAGGGCCTGGTGCTGGCGGCGGCTTTGCAAAAGTCCATTGGCGGTTTGCAGGCGTTGGAAGGTGGTGACAGCTTCCCAAAACGCGTCCAAGCCTTGGCCTTGCAAAGCGCTGATTTTCAAAACCTTGGGGTGCCAATAGTCTTCGCTGTGCGGATCATGCGGGTTGCCGCTGATACCCAGCAAACGCAGGCTCGATGTGATTTGCGCCTCAGCCCGCAGTGCCGCATTGGCGTCGATATCGGCCTTGTTGATCAGCACCAGGTCGGCGAGTTCCATCACGCCTTTTTTGATGGCCTGCAGGTCGTCACCGGCATTGGGCAGCTGCATCAGCACAAACATATCCGTCATGCCTTGCACCGCCGTCTCAGACTGGCCCACGCCCACGGTTTCCACAATCACGATGTCGTAGCCCGCCGCCTCGCAGACCAGCATCGCCTCGCGCGTTTTCTCAGCCACGCCGCCCAGCGTGCCGCTGCTGGGGCTGGGGCGAATGTAGGCCTCTTCCCGCACGGACAGCCTTTCCATGCGCGTCTTGTCACCCAGGATGGAGCCGCCGGACACCGAACTGCTGGGGTCCACCGCCAGCACGGCCACGCGGTGGCCTTTTTCGATGAGGTACAGGCCCAGGGCTTCAATGAAAGTGCTCTTGCCCACGCCGGGCACGCCGCTAATCCCTAAGCGCAGCGACTTGCCACTGTGCGGCAGCAAGGCGGTGAGCAGCGCGTCGGCCTGCGCACGGTGGTCGGCGCGGGTGGATTCCAGGAGGGTAATGGCCTTGGCAATGGCGCGGCGCTGCCCCATGCCGGGAGCATCCAGAATGGCGTCCAGCAGGGGGGTGTTGGCAGACAACGGTGGGGTTGCAGTCATGGGCAAATCACAGGATGTCAAAAGCACGACCATCGGCCAGGCGGTAGCGGGAAAAGTCGCGGACATCCAAAGTCAAAATGGTGGTAACACCAGTTTCACTGCCCAACCAAACCAGAGTCGCATCTGCCAAGTCCATCTCGGTGCGTGGTTCGTCGGTGTAGCGCTCCATCCAGGACACCATGCCTAACAAGTCGTCTTGAACGAAAGGGAATACCGACACCGCGCCAGCTGCAACCCAGCGCAGGAGTTGATAACGATGTGCAGCCCCCAGCAAATGGCTGGCTTCCACCACGCAAGGCCATGTGGTAGAGACATGCCAATGTTCCTGCGCGGCCTGAAACAGCAAGTTCTGGTAATGCCCAGAGTGGGGCTCG
The DNA here is from genome assembly GCA_947374485.1 of Comamonadaceae bacterium. Taxonomy (GTDB): domain Bacteria; phylum Pseudomonadota; class Gammaproteobacteria; order Burkholderiales; family Burkholderiaceae_C; genus Allorhodoferax. Next base: position 2,738 of record CANCCF010000160.1, read on the forward strand.
TGATCGCCAAAAAGGGCAACCATCGCAGATGCATCAATGAGTACCGATGCCATGCTTTTTACGCAATTTATCGCGAATAAAAGTGCGCACTGCTTCGCCATCCGACAGGTCGCCAGTGAACCCGCTTGCTGAAGGGGCGACGCCACCTTCCTGGGCCAGCGCAGCCTCTGCCTTGACCTTGAGCATCAACTCATACGGGTTCTTTCGCCCGAGGGCCTTCTCCAGTGCCGAAACTATGAACTGCGATTTGGTGACGCCCAACCGCTTCGCTATGAGCTCCAACTCCTTTTCGAGCAGAGGGTCGAGTCGAACAGAAACAGCCATGGCGTTCTCCTTTGGTTAAAAAGTGAATACTGTATTACAGTATTCACTTCACGCCAATGCCTTCTCGATCTGGCTCAGCACATCGCGTGCGCTGGCCGGAATGGGGGTACCGGGGCCGTAAATGCCCTTCACGCCTGCCGCGTACAAATAGTCATAGTCCTGGCGCGGAATCACGCCGCCCACGAACACGATGATGTCGTCAGCGCCCTGCTTTTTGAGCTCGGCAATGATGGCGGGCACCAGGGTTTTGTGGCCTGCGGCAAGTGTCGAGACACCCACGGCGTGCACGTCGTTTTCAATCGCCTGGCGGGCGCATTCTTCGGGGGTCTGAAACAGCGGGCCCATGTCCACGTCATAACCCAGGTCGGCAAAGGCAGTGGCCACCACCTTGGCGCCGCGGTCGTGTCCGTCCTGGCCCAGCTTGCTGATCATCACGCGGGGGCGGCGGCCTTCTTTTTCGGCGAAGGCGGCAATGTCTTTCTTCAGTTGTTCCCAATATTCCATGGTGTCTCCTTGGGCACTGTCATAGGCGGCGGCGTACACGCCAGTCACCTTTTGCGTGTCGGCGCGGTGACGGCCAAAGGATTTTTCCAGCGCGTCACTCACCTCGCCCACGGTGGCACGCAGGCGCATGGCCTGGATGGACAGGTCCAGCAGGTTGCCGTTGCCGCTTTCGGCTGACTCGCTCAAGGCCGCCAGCGCGGCTTGTACTTTCACGCTGTCGCGGCTGGCGCGAATGGTTTGCAGGCGTGCGATCTGGCCGTCGCGCACCGCCACGTTGTCGATGTCACGCGCCTCGATGGCGTCCTCGGTCTTGAGCTTGTATTTGTTCACACCCACGATCACATCGCGGCCGGAGTCGATACGCGCCTGCTTTTGCGCCGCTGCCGCTTCAATCTTCAACTTGGCCCAACCGGAATCCACGGCCTTGACCATGCCGCCCATACCTTCAACTTCCTCGATGATTTTCCAGGCGGCATCGGCCATGTCCTGGGTCAGTTTTTCCATCATGTACGAACCAGCCCAAGGGTCGATCACGTTGGTGATGTGGGTTTCTTCCTGGATGATGAGCTGGGTGTTGCGGGCGATGCGCGAACTGAATTCGGTGGGCAGCGCGATGGCTTCGTCAAAGCTGTTGGTGTGCAGGCTTTGCGTGCCGCCAAACACGGCCGCCATGGCCTCGATGGTGGTGCGCACGACATTGTTGTAGGGGTCTTGCTCGGTGAGGCTCCAGCCGCTGGTCTGGCAGTGGGTACGCAGCATCAGGCTCTTCGGGTTCTTGGCGTCGAAGCCTTTCATGATGCGGCACCACAGCAGGCGCGCCGCGCGCATCTTGGCCACTTCCAGATAAAAATTCATGCCGATGGCCCAGAAGAAGGACAGGCGCCCGGCGAATTCGTCCACATCCAGGCCGGAGGCGATGGCGGTCTTCACATATTCCTTGCCGTCGGCCAGGGTGAAGGCCAACTCCAGCGCCTGGTTGGCACCGGCTTCCTGCATGTGGTAACCCGAGATGGAGATCGAGTTGAACTTCGGCATGTTTTTGGCGGTGTAGCCAATGATGTCGCCAATGATGCGCATGCTGGGTGCGGGCGGGTAGATGTAGGTGTTGCGCACCATGAACTCTTTGAGAATGTCGTTCTGAATCGTGCCGCTGAGTTGGTCTTGCGAGACGCCCTGCTCTTCGGCCGCCACCACGTAGCCTGCCAGTACCGGCAGCACGGCGCCGTTCATGGTCATGGACACAGACACCTTGTCTAGCGGAATCTGGTCAAACAGGATCTTCATGTCTTCCACCGAGTCGATCGCCACACCGGCCTTGCCGACGTCGCCGGTCACACGCGGGTGGTCGGAGTCGTAGCCGCGGTGCGTGGCCAGGTCAAAAGCGACAGACACGCCCTGCCCACCGGCGGCCAGCGCCTTGCGATAAAACGCATTCGACTCCTCGGCCGTGGAGAAACCGGCGTACTGGCGGATGGTCCAGGGGCGCACCGCGTACATGGTGGCCTGCGGGCCGCGCAGGTAGGGCTCGAAGCCGGGCAAGGTGTCGGCGTGCTGCAGGTTGGCAGTATCGGCTGCTGTATACAGGGGTTTGACCGCGATGCCGTCCGGCGTAATCCAGCTCAACGCTTCCACATTGCCGCCGGGGGCCGACTTGGCAGCAGCCTTGTTCCAGGCATCCAGCGTGGCGGATTGAAATTCGGGTGTCTTGTCGGTCATGGCAGGTCCATCGCACAGGGTTGGGAGCCCGGAATGCAGGCCCGACCCATCCGTCAGAAGGGATTGGCGTGCAACCAGTTGGCAAAGATTTTACATTATTTATAATTATTCATTCAAAAATCGACGCCGAGCTTACAATTCCGTTCCATGTCCGCACTGATGTCTGAAGGCCGCACAAGCCCCTCCCTCTCACCTCGCGCCCTGTATGTGGAGGTGGCGGAGCTCTTGCGCCAGCGCATTTTTCAACGCGAGTTGGAGCCCGGCAGCTGGATTGACGAGCTGAAGATTGCCGAGGAATACGGCATCAGCCGCACGCCACTGCGCGAGGCGCTAAAGGTGCTGGCAGCCGAGGGCCTGGTGACCATGAAGGTGCGGCGGGGCGCCTACGTCACCGAAGTCTCCACGCAGGACCTGAGTGATGTGTACCACCTGCTCAGCCTGTTGGAGAGTGACGCGGCCGGTGTGGTGGCCACCATGGGGACAGACGCCGAGTTGACCGAGTTGATGAACCTGCACGCCGAGCTGGAAAAAGCCGCGCAGTCCGGCACCGCCAACACCGACGCGTTTTTTGCCGTGAACGAGCGCTTCCACATGCGCCTCTTGGAAATTGCCAACAACCGCTGGCGCGACCAGATGGTGGCCGACCTGCGCAAGGTGATGAAGCTCAACCGCCATAACTCCCTGCTCAAGACCGGGCGCATCCAGGAATCGCTGCAAGAGCACCGGGCCATCATGGCGGCGCTGACGGCGCGTGATGCAGAGGCTACTGTGGCGCGCATGCGCGAGCACTTTGCGAATGGGCTGGAGGCTGCGGCTTAAGAACCGGCCTGCTACAAAGGCCTCATCAAGCCGCCAGGCCGCCCCGCGTGCCTTGCTGTGCGATGGCCCACACGTCACGGGCTGGCAAGCCTTTGAGCCGGTGGTCGCTCCAGACCTGCCGCCACGTGCGCGCACCGGGTAGTCCATGGCGCAGACCCAGCATATGGCGGGCAATGCTGTACCAGGAGGTACCATGCCCGGCCGCCTGCCGCTCCATGTACGCCACCATCTGCTCTTCCACCCTCTCGCGCGTCAACTGGGTGGGCTGCTCGCCATAAAAGGTTGCGTCCCATTCAGAGAGCCACCAGGGGTTGTGATAGGCCTCACGGCCTAGCATGACGCCATCCACCAACGCCAATTGCTTGGCCACCTGCGCGCTGGTGGTGACGCCGCCATTGAGGCAAATAGTGAGCTGCGGAAAGTCGGCCTTGAGTTGATGCACCAGGTCGTAGCGCAAGGGAGGGACTTCACGGTTTTCCTTCGGTGACAGGCCCTTGAGCCAGGCATTGCGCGCGTGCACGATGAACACCTGACAGCCCGCCTCAGCCAAGGTGCCAACAAAGTCGCGTACAAAGTCATAGCTCTCCACACGGTCTATGCCGATGCGGTGTTTCACCGTCACCGGAATGTCCACCGCGTCCAACATGGCCTTCACACAATCGGCCACCAGCAAGGCCTCGTTCATCAGGCAGGCGCCAAAGGCCCCGCGCTGCACGCGCTCGGAAGGGCAGCCGCAGTTCAGGTTGATCTCGTCATAGCCCCAGTCCTGACCCAACCTGGCGCAGACTGCCAGATCAGCGGTGTCGCTGCCACCCAGTTGCAGGGCAACGGCATGTTCTTCGGCGTTGAAGCGCAGATGGCGCGGCACATCGCCATGCAGCAAGGCTCCGGTGGTCACCATCTCGGTGTACAGCAGGGCGTGGCGGCTCAGCAGCCGGTGGAAGTAACGACAGTGTTTATCTGTCCAGTCGAGCATGGGGGCGACAGACAGGCGGTGGGGGGAATGCGTGGGAGTCAAATCGGGGCGTGGATAAAGTCGGCGCGGGGCAAATTACACCATGGCCCGGCTAAAGCCACGTCGCCCTGGTGGCCTCAGGGCGTCACGCACCAAGGCGCAGTGTCGTGCACCAGCCCCATCCACAGGGCCCAGCCCGAACTGCCCGCCAGGGCCAGCCCCGCCAGGCGCACGCCCCAGTTGCCCGTGCCACCGGAAGCAACGCTATTGCCACGCAGCTTGAGCCAAAGCCAGGGTGCGGCGGTCATGGTGACGCTGGTGCCCAATGCAAACAGTGCCATCACCAGCGCACCGTCCAGCGGCCCACCAGCCAGGGCGGCCACCAGCACCGCCGAATACAGCAGGCCGCAGGGCAGCAAGGCCCACAGGCTGCCCAGCAGTACCGGCGCGCCACCGGCACCCGCGCCCAGCGCTTTGGCGCGGGCCCAGATGCCGCGCCCCGCCCGCTCCAGCCAAATGGGCTGCTGGGCACGCGCCAGCAGCACCAGCCCCAAAAGAAAAGCTGCCACATGGAACATGCTCCAGACCGGGCGCAAGGCGGCGGATTGGATGGTCAACCAACCGAGGCCCTGCATGGACGCGGCAGCCACGGCGCCCAAAGCCGAATAGCCCAGGATGCGGCCGAATTGAAAACCCAGAATCGCGGTGTTTTTGCGGGCACCGGCGGCTTGGCCGATACCGGCGCAGGCCGCGCCGCACATGGCCACGCAGTGGGGCCCACCCACCAGGCCCATCAGCAGCGCAGTTGCGCCCAAGGAAAATTGCATCCGCGGATGCTAAATGATCTTGGAGAACCGGGCCCGGCTACGGTCGCTTTGCAAATTGCGGTCAAACACCATGGCCACTGCACGCACAAAGAACCAGCCTTTGTCGGTGACCTGGATGGCGCTGTCATCCAACGTTACCAGACCTTGCTCGACCAGTGCTTCCAGTGCCTCCAGCTCCTTGGCAAAGTAGCCGCGGAATTCAATCAGATAAGCGAGGTCGATGGACTCGAACTGCACATGGCCCTGGCACATCAACGCCATGATCACCGCGCGGCGCACCAGATCGTCCCGGGAGAGCGCCAGGCCGCGCACCACCGGGAAGCTCCCATGGTCCAGCGCGTCGTAATACTCCTCCAGCGTCTTGGCGTTCTGGCTGTAGGTGGCGCCAATGCGGCCAATACTGGAGACGCCCAGCGCAATCAGGTCGCAATCGGGCTGCGTGCTGTAGCCCTGGAAGTTGCGGTGCAAGCGGCCCTGGCGCTTGGCCACAGCCAGCGCGTCATCCGGCAAGGCAAAGTGGTCCATACCCACATACACGTAACCCGCCCCCATGAAGGCCGCCAGCGAATGTGACAGCATGGAAATCTTGGCACCCCCGGACGGCAGCTCTATGGTGTTGATGCGCCGTTGCGGTTTGAAGCGCTCGGGCAAATGGGCGTAGGCATACAGCGCAATGCGGTCCGGCCTGAGCTCCACCACCTGGGCCAGTGTGCGGTCAAATGACTCGGGGCTTTGCATGGGCAAGCCATAAATCAGGTCGATGTTGATGGACTCGAACCCGCGCGCGCGGGCGGCCGCTACCAGCGAGAAAACCTGCTCGGCCGGTTGCACGCGGTGAACCGCTTTTTGCACCGCCAGATCAAAATCCTGCACGCCGAAGCTCAGCCGGTTGAAGCCCAACTCGGCCAGTGTGTCCAGGCGCTTTTCATCGATGGTGCGCGGGTCGATCTCGATGGAGTATTCACCACCGGGGGCGAACTGGAAATTGCGCTTGAGCATGGCCATCAGGCTGCGCAGTTCGTCGTCACTCAAAAACGTGGGGCTGCCGCCACCAAAGTGCAGTTGGCTCACCGACTGGCCAGTGCCAATCAGGGCCGTGTGCAACTCCACCTCACGCGTGAGGTAGCGCAGGTACTCAGCCGCCTTCTCGTGGTGCTTGGTGATGATCTTGTTGCAAGCGCAGTAGTAGCACAGCGATTCGCAAAACGGAATATGGATATAGAGCGACAGCGGCAAGGCCAATGCTGCGGCACCGCTACGGCGCAGCGTCAGCGCCTGGGCATAGTCGTCGGCTCCAAAAGCCTCGACAAACCGGTCTGCCGTCGGATAAGAGGTGTA
>CANCCF010000161.1 GCA_947374485.1 Comamonadaceae bacterium
CGCGCCTACCTCAAACGCGTGGGGGAAATCCAACCTTTGGCCTGCGCCATTCAAGCTCAAAAAATCCAAGAGCTACCGCGCGAAGTCCACAAAAAAGGGGACCACTCGGGCAGCTTCGATGCTCGCCCGCTGCTCGCCCCGGCCTTGGCCGGGCATGACGTGGGCCTGCTGAGTGAAGCCGGTATGCCCGCTGTGGCCGACCCCGGCTCATCGGTGGTGCGCGCCGCGCATGAACTGGGGGTGGACGTGATGCCGCTGATTGGCCCCGTCTCGTTGCTGTTGGCGCTGGCGGCCAGTGGCCTGAACGGGCAGAGCTTTGCCTTTGTGGGCTATGTGCCGGCCGCCCCGGCTGAGCGGGCGCAAAAGATTCGGGAGCTGGAATCGCTGGCGCTCAAGACCGGGCAGACCCAGATCTTTATTGAAACACCCTACCGCAACACGGCCCTGCTACAGACACTGCTGCAAAGCCTGCAGCACAACACGCGCCTGGCCACGGCCAGCGGTCTGACCCTCAGCCGCGCGCAATGCCACAGCGATGTGGTGAAAAACTGGAAGCACAAACCCTGGGCACTGGACAACAGCACGCCCACGGTTTTTTCCATTGGCCGCTAAGGCGCCGTCAGGCGCCTTTTGTCACCAGGCGCTCAGCGCAGCCCAGGTGCGGTCTTCAAGGCCCGCACCGAAGCTTCGCCCATGGCGGCGCCAAAGCGCTTGACCAGGCGTTCGGCCACGTTGTCACGCCGGGTGTAGTCGACCAGCTCCTCGGCCTTGATCACCTCGCGCGCCACATAGTCCAAGCTTGCCAGTTGGTCAGCCAAGCCCATCTCAACGGCCTGCTGGCCGGTCCAGAACAGGCCGCTAAAGGTTTCAGGCGTTTCTTTCAGGCGCGCGCCGCGCCCGGTCTTCACGGCAGCAATGAACTGCTGGTGGATCTGGTCCAGCATGGTTTGCGCAAAGGCGCGCTGCTTGTCGGTCTGCGGGCTGAAAGGGTCCAGAAAACCCTTGTTTTCACCGGCCGTCATCAGGCGGCGCTCCACGCCCAGCTTGTCCATCAGCCCAGTAAAACCAAAGCCATCCATCAGCACGCCAATGCTGCCCACGATGCTGGCCTTGTCCACGTATATTTTGTCGGTGGCCACGGCAATGTAGTAAGCCGCCGAGGCACAAGTTTCTTCCACCACGGCATACACCGGCTTGTTGTATTTGGCCTTCAGGCGGTGAATCTCGTCGTTGATCATGCCCGCCTGCACCGGGCTACCGCCAGGTGAATTGATCAGCAGCACCAGGCCCTTGGTGCCCTCGTCTTCAAAGGCGCTGCGCATGGATGAGAGCACCAACTCGGCGCTGGCCTCGCCACCGGACGCGATCTCACCCTTGATTTCGATCACCGCGGTATGCGGCTTTGACACATCGGCCGGTGCGCCACCGCGCTCCCAGCCAAACCAGACCAAGGCCACGATGAACACCAGCCAGGCGATGCGAATGGCGTTGCGCCAACGCCGTGCCTGGCGCTGCTCCACCAAGGTGGCCATGGCCAGCCTTTCCAGCGTGGCACGCTCCCAGGTCGCTGCATTGGTGGGCGTGGCGTCCATGTCCTGGGTCGGGCCAGAGGGAAATTGGGGGTCGGTCATGTCAGAAGTTCACGGGTTGCAGTTGTTGGGCAGTATGCCAGTGCACCACGCCATCGCATTCGGAAGTCTCAATTTTGATTAGGCCACCCCGGCATGGCCCGCCCCGGCAGGCGCCAGTCTTGGGGCTGTAGGTGGCTCCATGGGTGGCACAGATCAGCCAATGCCCGGTCAGGTCAAAGAACTGGTTGGGCTGGTAATCCATTTCCATGGGCACATGGGAGCAGCGGTTCAGGTAGGCGTACACATGGCCGTCGTAGCGAATGGCAAAGGCCAGACAGGTCTGGCCGCAATACACCACGTCAAAGGGTACGGCCTCGCCGCTGTTGACCAGCACATCCGAGTTGCATAGTGCAATCACCTGCGGCTCAAACCCGTCCGCCATCCGCAGCACACCTTCAGCCATGGGCCAGCAGCCACTGCTGCAGTTCCGCCACCGAGTGTGCCACGAAGCGCGGCGACAGCGCCTCGAACGCGGCGTGGTCATGCGCGCCATAGCTCACGCCCACGCTGGGGCAACCAGCGTTCAATGCCATCTGCAAATCATGGGTGGTGTCGCCGATCATCAACACGCGCTCGGGCGCCACGCCGAGCTCGGCCATCAATTCCTGCAGCATCAAGGGGTGCGGCTTGCCTGCGGTCTCGTCCGATGTGCGCGAGGCATGGAAGAGGCCCTGCAACTCCACGCGCGCCAGGGTTTCATCCAGTCCACGCCGGCTCTTTCCCGTGGCCACAGCCAGAAAATGTTGCCTGCTTTTGAGTGCATGCAGCATGGGCAGCACGCCCTCAAACAGGCTGATGTCGTGCTGGTGCAGGGTGTAGTGGTGCTTGTAGCGCTCACCCAGCAGCGGGTATTTGTCCTTGGGCACGTCGGGCGCTGCATGGGCGAGTGCCGCCATCAGGCCCATGCCAATCACATAGGCCGCATCGGTGTCGCTGGGCACGGTGCCACCCACATCGCGCACCGCTTCCTGGATGCAACGCGTGATGATGGCGGTGGAGTCGAACAGCGTGCCGTCCCAGTCGAAGGCGATCAGGTCGAATTGGCGCACGGGCGCGGCGGAGCGGGGCATGGGGCTTGGCTATTTTGCGGTGGGGGGCATGGCATGCCGCAGGAAGGCGGCAAGGTCGGCTGGCAATTCTGCCTGCAATTCCACCCGTTTGCCGGTGCCGGGGTGATTGCACTGGAAGCGCCAGGCATGCAAAAACATGCGCTTGAGACCGCCCGTGCCCGCCACCCGGGCCAGCTCCTTGTTGACATCGAAATTGCCGTACTTGTCATCGCCCACAATCGGCATGCCTTCGGACGCCAGGTGCACGCGGATCTGGTGCGTGCGCCCGGTTTTGAGCGTCACCTCCAGCAGCGAATACGCCTGGGCCGCGTCGGGCGCCGTGGTGCCGCGCAGCTTGACCATGGTCAGGCAGGGCATGCCGTCCGGGTCGTCCCTGGACACCACCTTGACGCGCCGCTCGCCGCCCTCGGCCTGCCCGTCTTTGCCGGGCAACACATATTTGTGCAGCGGCTTGTTCAGCACCTTGAGGTTCTCCGGCCAAGCGCCCAGCACCATGGCCAGATAGATCTTGCCGGTTTCGCGGTCGCGGAACTGGTCTTGCAACTTCTTTAGCGCGCTGCGTTTTTTCGCCACCAGCAGAATGCCGGAGGTCTCGCGGTCCAAACGGTGCACCAGTTCCAGATACGGCGCGCGTGGCCGCGCCATGCGCAGCTGCTCGATCACGCCAAAGCTCACGCCCGAGCCGCCATGCACGGCCACACCCGGGGGCTTGTGGATGGCCAAAAAATAATCGTCCTCAAACAGAATGGGGAAATCCTTGGCAGGCGCGAAGCCACCGAGCGAGGTAGCGGCGCTGCCGCCCTGCCCGCTGCTTGCCGCCTTGGCGGCCAGCGCCGCCATGGCCTCGGCCTTTTCATCGGCGCGCTCGGACACACGAACCGGCGGCAGGCGCACCAGGTCACCTGCGGCAATGCGGGTTTCGGCCGATACGCGCCCCTTGTTGATGCGCACCTCGCCGCTGCGGATGATGCGGTAGACATGGGTCTTGGGTACACCCTTGAGCTGGCGCATCAGAAAGTTGTCCAGGCGCTGGCCAGCCGAATCCTCGTCGACGGTAAGTGTTTGTGATTGGGGAACGGTGGAAGTCAGATTGGCCCCTATAATGTGTTTCACTAGCGACGCGCTGTAAGTGGTTGATTTGGCTGGAGTTTAGTCCACACCCCATTTGCCGCAGCGCTGGAAGGTCGATGCCGCCGCCCCGATCAGCCTGTAAATCACCCGCCACCTGCGTGTGATGGCAGACTGCCAAGCGGCCAAGCCGACGAATTGAAACCCTGATACGGAATACCCCAAGTTTGCCCACCCACGGTTGGCAAACGGATAAAAACGAGATGTTTGTGTTGTGGAGACTTTTTAGCATGTGCCTGCAGAGCGTTAACGCCCTGCACATGGCTGTGCGTGTGCCCACAGCCCGCCTTGATTCGGTGCCATCTGCCTCCAACCCGAGCGCATATGCACAAACTTCCCCCCTCGTTCCCATCCACGTGCCTACGCTTCGACACCTCGTGTAGTCGCAGTTCTCCGGCAATTCCTCCTCACTTCAGTTCGTCAGTCCGGCACCGTTAGCCCATCTTGGGCATGTACATACTGAAGAAGGACGCACTCCATGAAACGGATGCTGATCAACGCCACGCAGGCTGAAGAACGCCGCCTGGCCATTGTCGACGGACAAAAACTCCTCGACTACGAAATCGAAATCGAAGGGCGCGAACAGCGCAAGGGCAACATCTACAAGGCCGTCGTCACCCGCGTTGAGCCTTCCCTGGAAGCCTGCTTTGTCGACTACGGTGAAGACCGCCACGGCTTTTTGCCCTTCAAGGAAATCTCCAAACAGTTCTTCCAGCAAGGCGTCTCCGCCGGCAACGCCCGCATCCAGGACGCCATCCGCGAAGGCCAGGAACTGCTGGTGCAAGTGGAAAAAGAAGAGCGTGGCAACAAGGGCGCAGCCCTCACCACCTTCGTCTCGCTGGCGGGCCGCTATGTGGTGCTGATGCCCAACAACCCGCGCGGCGGTGGCGTGAGCCGCCGCATCGAAGGCGAAGACCGTGCCGACCTGAAGGAAGCACTGGACCAGCTCGAATACCCCAACGGCATGAGCATCATTGCCCGCACCGCCGGTATCGGCCGCAGTGCGCCCGAGCTGCAGTGGGACCTGAACTACCTGTTGAAACTCTGGAGCGCCATCGACGGTGCTGCCAAGGGTGGCAAGGGCGCTTACCTGATTTACCAGGAAAGCAGCCTGGTGATTCGCGCCATCCGCGACTACTTCAACCACGACATTGGCGACATCCTGATCGACACCGACGACGTGTACGAGCAGGCGCAGCAGTTCATGGCCCACGTCATGCCCGAGCATGCCGCCCGCGTGAAGCGCTACCGCGATGACGCACCGCTGTTCTCGCGCTTCCAAATCGAGCACCAGATCGAATCGGCCTACGCCCGCACCGTGCAACTGCCCTCGGGCGGCGCCATCGTCATCGACCACACCGAAGCATTGGTGAGCGTGGACGTGAACTCGGCCCGCGCCATCAAGGGCGGCGACATCGAAGAAACTGCCACCCGCACCAACCTGGAAGCCGCCGACGAAGTGGCACGCCAGATGCGCCTGCGCGACTTGGGTGGCCTGATCGTGATCGACTTTATCGACATGGAAGAGTCCCGCAACCGCCGCGAAGTGGAAAACCGCTTGCGCGACGCCCTGCGCCAGGACCGTGCCCGTGTGCAGTTCGGCACCATCAGCAAATTCGGCCTGATGGAAATGAGCCGCCAGCGCCTGCGCCCGGCACTCTCCGAGGGAGCCTCCATTCCCTGCCCGCGTTGCGGTGGTTCCGGCCACATCCGCGACACCGAGTCCAGCGCCCTGCAAATTCTGCGCATCATCCAGGAAGAATCGCTCAAGGACAACACGGCTTCCGTGCTGTGCCAGGTCCCGGTGGATGTAGCTTCCTTCCTGCTGAACGAAAAGCGCACCGAGATCGCCAAGATCGAACTCAAGCAGCGCATCAACGTGCTCATGGTTCCCAACAAGAACCTGGAAACGCCCAACTACAAGCTCGAGCGCCTGAAGCACGACGACCCGCGCCTGGACAACATCGAAGCCAGCTACAAGATGGCCGATGACATGGAAGAGGCCACCAGCGTGACCCGCCGCTCGCAAGAGCCCACCAACAAGCAGACCCCCATCATCAAGGGCGTGCTGCCGGATGCACCCGCACCCGTGGCCATTCCAAAGCCCGAAGTGGCCAAGGTGGCGCCGGTTGCAGTGGCTGCGCCCAAGCCCGTGGTGGCGCCTGCGACCGTGGCACCGGCCAGCACCGGTTTCTTTGGCTGGATCAAGAACCTCTTGGGTGGCGAGGCACCGGCCCCCGTGGTTGCCAAGCCGGTAGTGGCCGCACCCGCTGCCAAGCTTGAGGAAAAACGCGATGCCCGTCCCCCCCGCGAAGGTGGACGTGACGGCGGCCGTGGTGGCCGTGGCGGGCGTGACGGTGGCCGTGATGGCAGCCGTGGCGAAGGCCGTGATGGCGGCCGCGGTCCGCGCGGTGAAGGCCGTGGCGAGCGTCCTGAAGGCCAGCGTGCAGAAGGCCAGCGCCCCGAAGGCGATCGCCCCGAACGCGGTGAGCGCGGCGGCCGTGGTGGACGCGGTGGCCGTGGCGGTGAGCGCAGTGAGCGTGGCCCGCGTCCCGAAGGCCAGCAGCGCGAACGTTTTGACGCCGAGGGCAAGCCCATGGCCCCTGAGGCCGTAGGAATCGACGGCGGCAACCAGAACGGCAACCCCGAAAATGGCGAACGCGCCCCCCGCCCCGAGCGCGCACCCCGCGCCGAGCGTGGTGGTGAACGAACCGAGCGCGGCGGTGAACGCACAGAGCGCGGTGAGCGTGGCGAGCGCGGCAACCGCCCTCCCCGTGCCGAGCGCGTGGAAGGCGCGGAAGGCGAGAGCCGTCCCGTTGAACAAGAAGGCCGCGAAGCAAGCCGTGACGGCAACCGTCCCGAAGCCGGTGCCGAAGGCATGGAAGGCCAACGCAGCGAAGGCCGAGGCGGCCGTGGCCGTGGTGGCCGTGGCCGTGGCGGTGAGCGCGGTCCGCGTCCGGAAGGGCAGCAACCCCAAGGCGAAGGCCAGTCGCAACAGCCCATGTTTGTGCCAGAAGACGCACAAGCCGAGTCGGTGCAAAACGCTGAAGGCAACGAAGCCCGTGAAGGCCAGGAGGCACGCAATGGCAACAACGGCGAGCCGCGTGAAAAGCGCTCGCGTGACCGCTACGGCCGTGACCGCGGCCCGCGCGCCGACCGCCCGCAGCGCCACGACTTCACCGAAAACGGTGTGGTTGAAATGCCGCCCCTTGGCTCCGCGCCCATGCGTGCCGAAGCCCCCATGCCGGTTCAGGAAGCGGCAGTTGCCGCACCTGTGGCGGTGGCTGAAGAACCGGTGCTTGCAGCGTCCGCTGCTCCGGCACCCGCACTGGCACCTGCACCGGCTGCAGCACCCGTGGCTGCACCGGCACCGGTGGCCGCACCTGCAGCCCCTGTTGCAGCCCCTGTTGCAGCCCCTGTTGCAGCCGCAGTGGCAACCGCCGCCGCAGGCAGCATGCCCAAGGTCAGCACCTATGCCCTGCCCCAGGAAGACCTGGTGCAAGTGGCCCAGGGTTCGGGCCTGCAGTGGGTCAACACCAACGCCGACAGCGTGGCCAAGGTGCAAGCCGCCATTGCCGCCGAAGCGCAAACCGTGCACGTGCCCCGCGAGCGCCCCGCTGCGGTGAACGTGGAAGCTGGTCCGCTGGTGCTGGTGGAAACCAAGCGCGACCTGCGCAACATGACGCTGCCGTTTGAAGAAGGCAGCCAGCCGTAAGCGTTTGCGCTGCAAACCAGAAGGGCACCTGCGGGTGCCCTTTTTTTGTCCTTGTGCAGCACACCGCGAGGCCAGGCGCACTGAGCGGCGGGCGACAATCGACGCGATGCACAAACCCGTCCCGCCCTGCGACAGCTTCACCCTCTGCAATGAGCAACGCGATTTCCCGGAGTGGCACCTGGGGCGTCCGCATTTCGCGCTGTGGGCGCTGCAGGTGGACACCGCTGCGCTTGACCGGCGCATCCGGGCCGCACAGGCCCACCTGGCGCAGCACCTGCTGGACGGCTACGTGCGCCAGCCCCACGTCACCGTGGGCCTGTGTGGATTTCCCACAGCCACTGTGCAGCATGCTGATGACTTTGCCCCGCAGGCCCTGCAGGCACAGCTGGCCGCCCTGCGCCAGGCGCGCCCGCGGCCCTTTGCCATTGCAGTGGGCGGTCTGGCAAGTTTCACCTCGGCGCCTTACCTGCGCGTACAGGCAGACACCGGCCATCTGGACCTTTTGCGCCAGTGCCTGGCCCGCGCGGCCATGAATTCAGCGCCGGGCCACTACACGCCACATGTGACAGTGGGGCTGTATGCCGGTGTCTGGCCGCTGCCGGTGCTGGAGGCGCAGTTCAGCCGCTTTGATGATGGTGCAGACCTGGTGGTGGACGTCCGCGGCATCAGTCTCGTGGCCTATGCGGCACCTGAAATTGGCGGTCCTTTGCAGACCCTGGCCGACTACGATTTTGCGACCGGCGCCCTGCGCTGGAGCCTGGGCCTGCCCGCGGCGCTGCAGGCTTTTGCCGCGCTGTGCTGATGCGGCCTAAAACAGGTCCACGTCACCCACGTTGACCAGCTCACCCAGCAAGCCCTTGCGCACCAGCTCGCCAAAACTGGCCACCTGGTTGCCGCCTGCGTGCTGGCAGTAGTCCACCGCGCGCTCGGCCCGCTCCAGCGTGGTGCTGGGCGAGTCGTCGGCAGTGACACGGGTAAAGCCGCCACAGGCCGTGATGTGACCCACCTGCGGAAAGTTGAACTTCTGCATGTTGGCGCGAAAGCGCTCAAAGGCGGCCAGCACCAGCGCCTCATCCGGGCAATGCATCAGCACCGCGAACTGCTCGCCGCCCAGGCGGTAGATGCGGTCATAGGTGCGAAACGTGTTGTTCAGAATGCGCGCCACCAGCAACAGCACCTCCTCGGCAATCAGGTGGCCGCTTTTTTCGACCATGGCACCGAAGTGGTCCACGCTGACCGTACCCAGCCAGTAGTTGGGTGGCACCCGGTGGCGCCTCTCCTGGCCACTGCCCGCTACGACCTTGTCCGGCGCGGGATGGTTGGCAGCGGCACCTTCATCCAGCTCTTCCAGCACGGCGCTGTAAAAGGTGTCGTCCAGCGACTTGCGGTTGAGCAAGCCGGTCAGGCCGTCGCGTTCACTGTAGGCCAGCAGGTGGTACATGTTGCGAAACACATGCAGCAAGGTGTTGACGGTCTCCAGCTCGGCCTCACTCAGGCCCTGGGGTGAGTGGATTTCGAGCACGCCGTCATCATCGGTGCGCGACCTCTCGAACAGCGGCGCATAGCTGATGCGTGGCCCGGCATCGCCCTGCAGCGCCACTTCCACGCGGTGGCGTGTTTGCAGGCAGCGCAGCCGGTCGCGTTCGTCCTCCAGCCGGG
>CANCCF010000162.1 GCA_947374485.1 Comamonadaceae bacterium
TTTATCGAAGGCGCTTTGCCCTTCGAGGTCGTCAGCGCCCGCATCCACCGCACAAAGAACAGCTTTGAAAAAGGCACCCTGAGCGAAATCCACCGTGAGTCGTCGCAGCGCGTGCGCCCGGCCTGCCCGCACTTTGGTCTGCACGAGGGCGCCTGCGGCGGCTGCAAGATGCAGCACCTGCATGTGGGCGCGCAAGTCGCCGTCAAGCAAAGGGTGCTGGAGGACAACCTCTGGCACATTGGCAAAGTCAAAGCAGACAACATGCTGCGCCCCATCGAGGGCCCGGCCTGGGCCTACCGCTACCGTGCGCGACTCTCGGTGCGCTATGTGCGTAAGAAGGGCGCGGTATTGATTGGCTTTCACGAGCGCAAAAGCCACTTTGTGGCCGACATGCAGGAGTGCCATGTGCTGCCGGCCGTGATGAGCGACATGCTGCTGCCCCTGCGCGCACTCATCGCCTCCATGGATGCGGTGCAAACCCTGCCGCAGATTGAACTGGCCATGGGTGATGTGCCCGTTGCCAACGGGCCGCCGCAGGTGATTGCCATGGTGCTGCGCCACATGGAGCCGCTCAGCGCGGCCGATCTGGAGCGCCTGCGCGCCTTTGCCGTGACCCGGCCGGGTCTGCAATGGTGGCTGCAGTCCAAAGGGCCGGAGACGATTGTGCGGCTGGATGAAACGCCCGGCCATGAAACCGCCGACCTGGCCTACCAGCTGCCCGAATTTGGCATCACCATGCCCTTCAAACCCACCGACTTCACCCAGGTCAACCCCTTCATCAACCGCGTGCTGGTGGCGCGCGCCCTCGGTCTGTTGGCCGTGGCAAAGCATGAGCGGGTGATTGACTGGTTCTGCGGCCTGGGCAATTTCACCCTGGCCCTGGCACGCCAGGCGCGCGAGGTGCTGGGCGTGGAGGGGGCCGAGTCGCTGGTGGCGCGCTCGCGGGACAACTACCGGCTTAACGCATCCGGGCCTGGCGTGCAGCGGCCGCTGGCTCCCACACAATTCGTGGCCCGCAATCTGTTTGAAATGACGCCCGCCATGCTGCGTGCCGATGGCGCTGCCGACAAATGGCTGGTCGATCCACCGCGTGAAGGCGCTTATGCGCTGGTACAGGCGCTGGCGGCATTGCACCAGGCAGGCCAGGAAGGTGCGGAAACGGCTGTGTCAAGCGAGAGCCCCCCTTGGTCACCCCCGCAGCGCATTGTCTATGTCAGCTGCAACCCGGCCACACTGGCGCGTGATGCGGGCGTGCTGGTAACGGAGGCGGGTTACCGTTGCACCATGGCCGGTGTGGTGAACATGTTCCCGCACACGGCCCATGTGGAGAGCATGGCTGTTTTCGACTTTGCAGGCACGTAAGCAGTAGCTGCCAGCGGGCTGGCCGGGCAGCTTACTTGGCCGCTGCCTCGGTCTTTTCGGTTTTCTCAGGTTTGCCGGCCGTTGTCGCCTTCGCTGCGGCTTTGCCTTCCGCAGCTTTCTTCACGGCTTTGACGGCGTCCTTGCCAGCCTTGGGTGCGTCTGACACCACCTCTTCACCGGCGGCAACCGCCATGGGCGATTCGGCCTTCACTTCTTTGGCCGGCACACCGTCGATCTTGTTGTCGCGCATGTACTGGTCCATTTCCTTCCAGCCCGCGAATACCGCGGATTTGGAGGCCTTCTCGTTCATGCTGTAGCAGTCTTCAATGCCGCGCAAGCCGTAGCGGCAGGCGCTGCCAATCGCCTTGGAATCGGCCTCACGCTGCGCCACCTTGGGGTCCGCCAGCAGCGTCTCCAGGTCGCAACCGGCCAGCAACAGGGTCAGGGCAAAAAGAAGGACGCGTGCAATCATGGAAAAACCCGGTTAGACATAAGCTGGTATCGGCACATTGGCCGCTTTGTTGAGCATAACGCGCAGCGGCCAGGCAACAAAAAAGGGCCCTTGACGGGCCCCTTTTGGGATAGAGGCAGCAAGCCCTCAGTCGCGTTCACCGCCAAAAATGCCCAGCAAGGCCAGCAGGCTCTGGAACACATTGATCATGTCCAGGTACAGCGCCAGGGTGGCGGTGATGTAGTTGGTCTCGCCACCGTCGATGATGCGCTTGACGTCATACAGCATGTAGGCACTGAAGATGCCGATGGACGCCACCGACAGGGCCAGCATGCCCGCGCTGGAGCCGACAAAGATATTGATGACGCTGGCCACCAGCAACACCACCACGCCGACTGCCAACCACTTGCCCATGCCGGAGAGGTCGCGCTTGATGACCGTGGCCAGGCTGGCCATCACCAGAAAAACGCCCGCAGTGCCGCCGAAGGCCGTCATGATCAACTCAGGCCCGTTGCTGAAACCCAGTGTCAGGCTGATCATGCGCGAGAGCATCAGGCCCATGAAAAAAGTAAAGCCCAGCAGAACCGGCACGCCAGCGGCCGAGTTCTTGGTCTTTTCAATGGCGTAAATGAAGCCGAAGGCGCCAGCCAGAAACAGGATCATGCCCAGGCCACCGGTAAACAGTTGGCCGATACCAGACGCCACACCCACCCAGGCACCCAGCACCGTGGGCACCAGGCTCAGGGACAGCAGCCAGTAGGTGTTGCGCAGCACCTGGTTGCGCTGCTCGGCAGATACGGCATAGCCGAAGCTGGTGCCAAGCGTTGTGAAGCGATCAGTCATAGTCAATCTCCTTGTGAACCTGTCGTGCAGGTTGGGCAATTTTAGGCTTTATCAAGACCAGCACCACCCGGCAGGCCTGCATTGCACCGATTTATTGTGGGGCTGCTGTGCGCGCCAGTACGGTAATGCGCCCCGGCCCGTGCCGTATGCTCCTGTCTTTTGCTCCTGATTGATCCTGCCATGAAAACCAAACACGTTCTCGAAGCCTCTGAAGTCAAGTCCATCGCCGCCGCCGCCGAGGCCGAGGCACTGAAAAACAACTGGGCAGTGAGCATCTGCATCGTCGATGATGGCGGGCATATGTTGTCCTTCCAGCGCCTGGATGGTGCCGCGCCCGTGTCCGCCCACATTGCCCCCGGCAAGGCCGTCACTGCCGCCATGGGGCGGCGTGAAAGCAAAGTTTATGAGGACATGATCAATGGTGGCCGCGTCTCCTTCCTCAGCGCACCTGGCCTGGAAGCCCTGCTCGAAGGCGGCGTGCCCATCATCAAAGATGGTCAATGCCTGGGCGCCGTGGGTGTGAGCGGCGTCAAGTCCAATGAAGATGCGCAGATTGCCAAGGCGGGCATTGCCGCCATCGGGCTCTAAAGTTCAATACGCCAAGCGGTCGGGATGGATTTCCTGCAGGATGGTGGTGGCGATCTCTTCGATCGACTTGGTGGTGGTGGACAGCGAGCGGATACCCGCACGCCGCATCATGGCTTCGGCTTCGCTCACTTCCATACGGCAATTCTCCAGTGAGGCATAACGTGAGTTGGGTCTGCGCTCCTGGCGGATTTCGCTCAGGCGCTCGGGCTGAATGGTCAGGCCAAACAGCTTGGCCTTGTGCGGTACCAAGGCAGGCGGCAACTGGCGGCGGTCAAAGTCTTCCGGAATCAGCGGGTAGTTGGAGGCTTTGAGGCCGTACTGCATGGCCAGGTAGAGCGAGGTGGGCGTCTTGCCACTGCGGCTCACGCCCACCAGAATCACGTCCGACAGCTCCAGGTCGCGGTTCATCTGCCCGTCGTCATGGGCCAGCGAGAAGTTGATGGCCTCGATGCGGCTGTTGTACTCCTTGCTCTTGCTGGCATCGCTAAAGCGCCCCACCCGGTGGTTGGACTTGAGCCCCAGCTCGTTTTCCAGCGGGTGCACAAAGGTACCAAACATGTCGAGCAGCATGCCGCTGCATTGCTCGTTGATGACCTTCAAGATGTCCATGTTCACCAGCGTGGTGAAGACGATGGGGCGGTTGCCGTCCATCTCCCCCGCATGGTTGATCTGGCGAATGGCCTGGTGGGCCTTGTCCACCGTATCCACAAACGGCAGGCGCACGTGGCGTGCCTTGGTCTCAAACTGCGCCAGGATGGCATTGCCAAAGGTTTCGGCTGTGATGCCGGTGCCATCAGAAATAAAAAATACGGTGCGTTGGGGCATGGGGGGAATCTTCTGGGAAGCGTCAGGGCGGCGCCCTACAATGCTCGCAATTTAGCGCATTTTGCCCAAGCCTCGAGCCCCCATAACACCAACAACAAGGGTAGGGTTGCAAAAGCTGACGCTGTCCGGTTTTAACTTCTGGAGCTTTGCCATGTCGACCCTGTACCGTCCAACCGATCTGGTTGTACCTTTTGAGCATCTGCGCATGACCGACGTCGAGTCGGTCGGCGGCAAGAACGCCAGCCTGGGGGAGATGATCTCCCAGCTGCCCACCGGCGTGAAAGTGCCCACCGGCTTTGCCACCACGGCCCACGCCTTCCGTGAATTCCTGAAATTTGACAACCTGGCCGAGCGCATCAGCAAGCGCCTGGCCATGCTGGACACCGAAGACGTGCGCGCCCTGGCCGCGGCCGGTGCCGAAATCCGCGCCATGCTCGAAGCGCAACCCTTTCCGCCGGAGCTGGAGCAGGGCATTCGCGAATCTTTTGCCACCCTGTGCGCGGGCAACGACCAGGCCTCGTTTGCGGTGCGTTCGTCGGCCACCGCCGAAGACCTGCCCGACGCCTCTTTTGCCGGCCAGCAGGAAACCTTTTTGAACGTGGTCGGCATCGAGGACGTGCTGCACAAAATCCGTGAAGTCTTTGCCTCGCTCTACAACGACCGCGCCATCAGCTACCGCGTGCACAAGGGCTTTGCCCATGATGTGGTGGCACTGAGCGCTGGTATCCAGCGCATGGTGCGCTCGGACCTGGGGGCGGCCGGTGTGATGTTCACCATCGACACCGAATCCGGTTTCTCCGACGTGGTCTTCATCACCTCCAGCTACGGCCTGGGCGAAACGGTGGTGCAGGGCGCTGTGAACCCTGACGAGTTCTATGTGCACAAGCCCATGCTCAAGGCGGGCAAACGCGCGCTGATCCGCCGCAGCCTGGGCTCCAAGCTGCTGCAAATGGAATTCACCACGGCAGAAGAGAAAGCCGCTGGCGGCAAGTTGGTCAAGACGACCGATGTGCCCACCGAAATGCGCAACCGCTATTCCTTGACGGATGCCGATGTGGAGCAACTCGCCCGCTACGCGCTGGTGATTGAAGAGCATTACGGCCGCCCCATGGACATCGAGTGGGGCAAGGACGGCACCGACGGCCAGCTTTACATTTTGCAGGCGCGCCCCGAGACAGTGAAGAGCCAGGGCGCCGACAAGGTGGAATACCGCTACAAGCTCAAGGGCAAGGGAGCCGTGCTGGTGGACGGCCGCGCCATTGGCCAGAAGATTGGTACCGGCCCGGTACGCATCGTGCACAACATTGCCGACATGGACCAGGTACAAGCCGGTGACATTCTGGTGACCGACATGACTGACCCGAACTGGGAACCGGTGATGAAGCGTGCCTCGGCCATTGTCACCAACCGGGGTGGCCGCACCTGCCACGCCGCCATCATCGCGCGCGAACTGGGCATTCCGGCCGTCGTCGGTTGCGGCGATGCGACGGAAAAGCTCAAGGACGGCATGCTGGTGACCGTCAGCTGCGCCGAGGGCGATACCGGTTTTGTCTACGACGGCTTGCTGGAAACCGAAGTGTCCGAAGTCCAGCGCGGCGTGATGCCCGAGATACCCGTCAAGATCATGATGAACGTGGGCAACCCCCAACTGGCCTTTGACTTCTGCCAACTTCCCAACCAGGGCGTGGGCCTGGCGCGGCTGGAGTTCATCATCAACAACAACATCGGCGTGCATCCCAAGGCGATTCTGGACTACCCGAATGTGGATGCCGACCTGAAAAAAGCGGTGGAGTCGGTGGCCCGCGGCCACGCCTCACCCCGCGCCTTCTATGTGGACCGCGTGGCCGAAGGGGTTGCCACCATCGGCGCGGCCTTCTGGCCCAAGCCGGTCATCGTGCGTTTGTCCGACTTCAAGAGCAACGAATACCGCAAGCTGATTGGCGGCAGCCGCTACGAGCCCGAAGAAGAGAACCCCATGCTGGGCTTCCGCGGTGCTGCGCGCTATGTGTCGGCCGAGTTCGGCGAGGCCTTTGCCATGGAGTGCGAGGCCATCAAGCGCGTGCGTAACGACATGGGCCTGACCAACGTGCAGGTCATGGTGCCTTTTGTGCGCACCCTGGGCCAAGCCCGCAAGGTCACCGAGCTGATGGCCAAGCACGGCCTGCGCCGTGGCGAGAACGAGCTCAAGCTGGTGATGATGTGCGAGATCCCCAGCAACGCGATTCTGGCTGACCAGTTCCTGGAGTTCTTCGATGGCTTCTCCATCGGCTCCAATGACCTGACCCAGCTCACCCTGGGCCTGGACCGCGACTCTGGCCTGGAAGTGCTGGCCGCCGACTTTGACGAACGCGATGCGGCCGTCAAGGCGCTGATCAGCATGGCTATTTCGGCCTGCAAGCGCCAGGGCAAGTACGTGGGCATTTGCGGCCAGGGGCCCAGTGACCACCCGGACTTTGCCCAGTGGCTCAAGGACCAGGGCATTTCGTCCATCTCCCTGAACCCGGACTCGGTCATCGCCACCTGGCAGCAACTCGCTGCTTAAAGCACATGGAGGCAACGCGTCGGCAATGGCCCCTGCATGCGGGGCTGTTGCTGACGTGGTTTGTGGCCTCCTTCGGGGTGGTGTTTTTTGCCCGCGATTTGCAGAACCTGTTGCCGGGTTGGCCACTGGCCTTCTGGTACGCCGCGCAAGGTGCCTTGCTGGTGTTTATCGCCATCGTGGTGGTGTTTGCGCGCGCTGCGAACCGGCGCGAGGAGCCCGACCCGGACTTTGACCTGCAGGCCTTTGGCCGCCAGACGCGCCGCTACCACTGGCGCTTTGGCGCACTGCTGCTGGGCCTGGTTGCTGTTTTGCTGGCCTTGGCTGCAGCCGAACGCTGGGGCCTGCACAAGGCCTGGATAGCGGGCATTTTTCTGTCGGCCACGCTGGTGGTGTATTCCATCATCGGGGTTTACGGGCGCACCTCCGAGGCCACCGAGTACTACGTGGCTGGCCGGCGCATTCCCGGCTTCTACAACGGCATGGCCACCGCTGCCGACTGGATGAGTGCGGCCTCTTTCATCAGCCTGGCCGGCGGACTGTATTTGCAGGGTTTCTCAGGCTCGGGGGGGCAGCCAGGGGGACTGGCCTACATCATGGGCTGGACCGGTGGCTTTTGCCTGGTGGCGCTGCTGGTGGCACCTTATTTGCGGCGCCTCAATCTCTACACCGTGCCGGACTTTTTTGCCATGCGTTTTGGTGGCCGCTGGCCGCGCCTGATTGCTGCGCTGGCCACGGTGGTGGTGTCGTTTACCTACGTGGTGGCGCAAATTTATGGCGTGGGTTTGATCACCTCGCGCCTGACGGGTGTGCACTTTGAAATCGGCATTTTGCTCGGCCTGGGCGGCGTGCTGGTGTGCTCATTTCTGGGTGGCATGCGGGCCGTCACCTGGACGCAGGCAGTGCAGTACTGGGTGATGATCCTGGCCTTTTTGATTCCGGTGTCCTGGCTGGCCTACAAGCAGGTGGGCGATCCGTTGGCGCCTGTGGCCTACAGCCAGCAGCTGCAAAAGATTGCGGCCATGGAACAGCGCCTGATGGACTCGCCGCTGGAAAAGCAAGTGATCGCCGAATACGCCCTGCGCGCCGAACGGCTGGAGTCCAAGCTGCACGACGTGGAGCATGCGCTGCAGACCGAACGCCAAGAACTCAGAGCCCGGCTGAACGCCATGGGCAGCAAGGCCGACGACGAAGTGGCCAACCAGTTGCGGCGCGAGCTGGCGGCTTTGCCGCGCGATGTAGCCGTTGCGCGCGAGCGCTGGACGCGTCTGGCCCAGGACTACCGCGAACGCGCCCGGCCGCTGGGAGGCCTGGCTCCACATGCCCGGCCCTTTGAAGGCGACCCGAACGGCAACGCAGATGAGCAAGACCTGTTCCAGACCTCGCGCCTGAATTTTTTGGCCCTGGTTTTTTGCCTGATGGTGGGCACGGCTGGTCTGCCGCACCTGCTCACCCGCTACTACACCACGCCCACCGTGGCCGAAACGCGCCGCTCTGTGGCCTGGTCGCTGGTCTTCATTGCGCTTTTGTATGTGTCGGCTCCGGCGCTGGCGGTGCTGGTCAAGTACGAGGTGATGGCGCATCTGGTGGGTCAGCCTTTTGATGCGCTGCCCACCTGGATGGCGCAGTGGTCGCGCGACGCCTCACTGTTGAGTTTTTCGGACGTGAACGGCGACGGCATTCTGCAATTTGCCGAACTCAGAATTGGCCCGGACCTTGTGATGCTGGCCTCGCCGGAAATCAGTGGGCTGCCGTATGTGGTGTCGGTGCTGGTGGCGGCTGGTGGCCTGGCGGCAGCACTGTCCACGGCGGACGGCTTGCTGCTGACGATTGGCAACGCGCTGGCCCACGATGTGTATTTTGAGGGCGATAGCAGCAAAGCCCAATCCATGCGCCGCGTTATGTGGTCCAAGTTTGCACTGCTGGTCGTGGCCCTGATTGCCGCCTATGTGGCCGCGCAACGCCCGGCCGGTATTCTGTACCTGGTGGCGGCTTCGTTCTCCCTCGCTGGTGCAGCCTTTGTACCGGCCATGGTGCTGGGTATTTTCTGGCGCCGCGCCACCCGACTGGGTGCGGTGGGCGGCATGTTGACCGGGCTGCTGGTTACTGCCTGGTACATGGTGATCAACCATGCTGGTGTGCGGAGTTATCTGGGCCTCATGGGGGACGGTCTTTGGTTGGGCATTCAGCCGGTGTCGGCGGGCCTGTTTGGCGTGGCCGCCGGTCTGCTGGCCACCGTGCTGCTCAGCCTGGTGTCGACGCCAGAGCCCACACCGTCGGCATATGAAGCCGCAGTCCGGGCATAGTCTATAATCATGGGCTTCGCCTTGCTGCACCCTGTTTAGACGCCGGGGGCAGCTTTTTCTTCACCCGGGGTTTGGTCAACAGGCCCGGGGATATCCTCAAGGAGTATCAATGCGTCATTATGAAATCATCCTCATGATCCACCCGGATCAGAGCGAACAAGTTCCCGCCATGCTGGAGCGTTACAAGGGCATGATCACCGCTGGCGGTGGCAAGGTGCACCGTGTTGAAGACTGGGGCCGT